>JACMOZ010000002.1 GCA_014377785.1 Aeromicrobium sp. | reverse complement strand
TGTCGAGCCTGCATGGCTTGCGCGGCACGGACAACCAGCTCACAGGCCTTGATCGCATCAATCCGGCCACCGCACATCGGGTCGTCATGAGGGTCGAAATCGTGCACACGGACAGCCTTCAAAAGCTCCTCCGTGGCCACGTTTACGAACATACTCACACGCTATAACAAGGGTCTGACAGCCCAATTCGACAACAAAAGCAGCACGAATCTTGAGGGTTTTGGGTCGTCAAGACTACCCAAAACCGTCAAGATCCGTCCTCGCCGAGCGGACCGACCGTCACTGGCGGTCCGGATGACAGGTTTCGGTTCTGTGACAGCGCCCAGATACCCTCGTTTGGTGAGTCTTTCCGTGCGTGTCATTGCCTGTCTTGACGTCGACAACGGCCGCGTCGTCAAAGGCGTCAATTTCGTGGGCCTTCGGGACGCCGGCGATCCGGTCGAAATGGCATGCGTCTATGACGCCGAGGGCGCCGACGAACTCACTTTCCTGGACATAACCGCCTCCAGCGATTCGCGTGAAACGACCTTCAATGTGGTCAATCGCACCGCCGAACAGGTCTTCATCCCGCTCACCGTCGGCGGCGGTGTGCGTACGGCCGAGGACGTCAACCTGCTCCTGCGCGCAGGAGCAGACAAGGTCGCTATCAACACCGGTGCCATCGCGCACCCTGAAGTCATCAGCGAGATTTCGCGCCGGTTCGGCAATCAGGTATTGGTGATCAGCGTCGACGCTCGCCGCAGCAGCGAACAACCCAGCGGTTATGAAGTCACGACGCACGGTGGCCGCCAATCTGCCGGACTGGACGCCGTCGAATGGGCGCGAACAGCCACCGAACTCGGCGCCGGCGAGATCCTTCTCAACTCGATGGACGCCGACGGCACAAAAAATGGCTTCGATCTGGAAATGATTCGGGCGGTCCGCAGCGTTACACAAGTGCCACTGATCGCCAGTGGCGGTGCCGGCAAACTCGAACATTTCCCGCAAGCCATCGATGCCGGTGCCAACGCCGTACTCGCCGCGAGTGTTTTCCACTTCGGCGACATGACCATCGGACAGGTGAAAAAGACCTTGCGAGCAGCAGGACACAGTGTCCGATAAGAAACCAGTGTCCGTTAAAGAATCGGTGTCCGTCAGTGCGACCGCGCAAGCGGACAATCTCGGTGCAGCCCGGCCCTCGACGGCCAACGGTATGGCGCTGCTCGGCCGCGGAATTCGTGAGCAAAAAAAGCTCTTCACGCTTTCGGTGATCGGCAGCGTCCTTTTCGGGGCGATGACCGTTGCCGACGCGTGGGTTCTCGGCTGGGCGACCGATCACGTCATACGACCGTCGTTCGCCCGCGGGGACATCACGGAGGGTGCTCTTGTCACCGCAGTGGCGCTGTTCATGGCCGTCGCGATTTTGCGGGCGCTGGGAATCATCGGCCGCCGGCTCATCGGCGGCATCGTGTTTTATCGGTTGATCGCCGACTACCGCCGCAAAGTCACCCGCAAATATCTCGAACTCCCGATGGCCTGGCATCACCGCCACCCAACCGGCCAATTGCTCTCAAACGCCAACGCCGACGTCGAAGCGGTCTGGGCGGTCTTCATGCCGCTGCCAATGGCCATCGGCGTCATCGCGATGCTGGTCGCCGCGATCGTCGCCATGCTCGCCGCCGACGTGGTGCTGACAGTCGTCGGCCTCGTCGTCTTCCCGGCACTTTTCATCATCAATATCGGATATCAACGCTGGCTGAGTCCGCGCGTTGCCCACGCCCAGGCCCTGCGCGGCAGCGTCAGCGCGGTCGCCCACGAATCCTTCGACGGTGCCCTTGTCATCAAGTCGCTCGGACGCGAAGCCGATGAGACCGCACGATTCAAGACGGTCACTAACGAATTGCGTGATGCCAATATCGCGATCGGCCGCATCCGCAGCATTTTTGATCCGTTACTGGAGGCTCTGCCCAACATCGGCATCCTGCTCGTCGTCCTGATAGGTATGGGCCGCGTGACCAGCGGTGCAGCAGCTCCCGGAGATGTCGTTCAGATCGCTT
Source organism: Aeromicrobium sp. (assembly GCA_014377785.1). Classification (GTDB taxonomy): domain Bacteria; phylum Actinomycetota; class Actinomycetes; order Propionibacteriales; family Nocardioidaceae; genus JACMOZ01. The sequence continues at coordinate 17,556 of JACMOZ010000002.1, read as the reverse complement.
ATCTCTTCACCGTTGTGGCTTTTCCGGTCCGGGCGATTGGCTGGGTTCTGGGTGAACTCCCTCGCAGCGTCGTCGGCTGGAACCGCGTCCGTAACGTCCTCGACGCCCAGGGCTCAATGGACTACGGCGACGACACACTGAGCGGCGACGGTCCCGTTGACGTTTCCGTACGCGACCTTTCCTTTCGCTTCGAGGATGGCGCCGGTGATGTTCTCAGACATATCGCCTTCGACATTGAACCAGGCAAGGTCGTCGCCGTCGTCGGTGCGACAGGCAGTGGCAAGAGCACCCTCACATCACTTCTGACCAGACTCGTCGACCCCGTCACCGGCAGCATCCACATCGCCGGCCGGGACATACGCGAGCTCACTCACGAGTCGCTCGCCGACACCGTGGCAGTCGTGCCGCAATCGACGTTTCTGTTCGACGACTCGGTGCGCGAAAACGTGACCCTCAGCGCCGACATCTCCGATGAAGACGTATGGGCGGCGTTGCGTACGGTTCAGGCCGACGGATTTGTCAGCGCCCTCGGCCACGGACTCGACACCGAATTGGGGGAGCGGGGCACTTCCCTTTCCGGCGGCCAACGGCAACGACTTGCCCTGGCCCGCGCCCTCGTGCGCCATCCGCGACTCTTGGTGATGGACGATGCGACGAGCGCCCTCGATCCTGATGTCGAGCAGCGCATCCTGCGTGCCTTGGCGAGGGAAACCGCAGGCAGCAACGGGCCGACCGTTCTCGTCGTCGCCTACCGCAAAGCCACGATCGCGCTCGCCGACGAAGTGCTCTTCCTCGACGAGGGTGCCATCGCCGATCGTGGCTCGCACGCCGAACTCATCACGCGATCGGCGGCATACCGCGACCTCGTGGATGCTTATGACCAGGCGCGGGAGGCTCAGGCATGAGCGCCCCCGCTGAGGCCACTCAGGACCAAAACCGTATCTCCGGCTTCGCCGTCGTCAAGCGCGGTCTTGACATGTCGCCGGCCATCAAAAAGGGGCTCGGCCTGACGATGCTTCTCGCCGTCCTGAGCACCATGGGTGGATCGGTCGTGCCGATCGTCATCCAGGTCACGGTCGACTCCGGCCTCGGCAAGGGCGGCAACATCGACACCGGCAAAGTCGGCAAGTACCTCGCGGCCGCCGGTGTCCTCATCGCCATCACCGCCGTCTGCGCTTATGTCATGCGGGTGAGGCTGTTCACCGCCAGTGAGCGTGGGCTCGCCGAGGTCCGTGTCGACGCCTTCCGCCACGTCCACGATTTGTCGATGCTCACGCAAAATGCCGAACGCCGAGGCGTCCTCGTCTCGCGCGTGACGTCCGACATCGATCAGGTCTCGCTGTTTCTGCAGTCCACCGGCATCATGATCATCGTCAGTCTCGGCCAGATGGTCGTCGCGGCAGCGATAATGGCTTACTACTCGTGGCAACTCACGATAGTTGTGCTCGTCTGCTTCCTGCCGCTGGCGGTGAGTCTCAAATACTTCGCCGAACGGATGAGCCGCGCGTATGACGCCGTGCGCCGCACCGTCGGCGAATTACTGGCAGTTGTCGCAGAGCCGGTCGTCGGAGCCTCGGTCGTCAAGTCCTACGCGATCGAGCCGCGTACGCAGCGTCGCGTCGACGAGGGCATCGACGTCAATCTGCAAGCCAATATCCGTGCCCAGCGGCTTGTAGCCGTGACGTTTGCCTCGGCCGGTGTCGCCGGCGGTCTTGCCAATGCGGGTGTGATCGCCGTCGGCGTCATCCTCGGCGTTGCCGGCAACTTGTCGATGGGCACCGTCATTGCCTTTGCGTTCCTCGTCGGCCTTTTCGTCGGACCGGTGCAGACGGCGACACAAGTCATCACGGATGCGCAAAACGCGATCGCTTCGTGGCGCCGGGTCATCGACCTTCTCGATACCCCCGCAGACGTCGTCGATCCGGGTTACACGGGCACCGCGCTCGAAGAGGGGGCACTCGGCGCAACGTTCGACCACGTGACGTTCGCCTATCCGGGTGGCCCGCCGGTGCTCACCGACATCGACGTCATCATCGAACCGCAACAACGAATCGCGATCGTCGGTGAAACCGGTTCGGGCAAAACGACGTTCGCCAAACTTCTCACCCGGCTGATGGACCCTACGAGTGGCACAGTGCTGCTCGGCTCGACCGACATCAGCCGGGTCAGTTTCGACAATCTCCGCCAGCACGTCGTGATGGTTCCGCAAGAGGGCTTCCTTTTCGACTCATCGCTGGCCGACAACCTCCGTTACGGCAAGCGCGATGCCACCGATGCGCAACTCATCCAGGTCGTCGACGATCTCGAACTCACCGATTGGTTCAGGACGCTCCCGCAAGGACTCGACACCTCTGTTGGCCAACGCGGCGAATCCCTGTCGGCGGGGGAGCGGCAACTCGTCGCGCTCATACGCTCGTCTTTGGCCAATCCCGATTTCCTCGTGCTCGACGAAGCGACGAGCGCCGTGGACCCGCAGACCGAACTCCGTGCGACCCGAGCCCTCGAAAAGCTCCTGAGCGGCCGCACAAGCGTGACGATCGCGCACCGCTTGTCGACAGCCGAAACCGCTGACCGCATCCTCGTATTCGATGCTGGCCGGTTGGTTCAGGACGGCAACCATGCCGCGCTCATAGGAGTCGAAGGCGTGTATGCGCGTCTGCACACCAGCTGGGTGGCGCAATCCCACCTGTCCATCGACCTCCAACGCTGACGCCATCCAGAACGGGGCCCATACGGTCCGTTCGGCATGACGTCAGCCACCTGAAAGGATGTAACTGTGAGTGAACTCGATCCGACCATCGCCTCCCGGCTCAAACGCGATGCCCAGGGACTCGTGCCTGCCGTCATCCAGGACGCGGGGAGCAAAGACGTCCTGATGGTGGGCTGGATGGACGAGGAGGCACTCCACCGCACCTTGACCACGGGCCGCACGACGTTCTGGAGCCGCAGCCGGCAAACATATTGGGTCAAAGGCGAAACCTCGGGCAACAGCCAGGCCGTCCGCGAAATCCGGCTCGATTGCGACGGCGACACGCTCCTGGTGATCGTCGATCAGACCGGTCCTGCCTGCCACACAGGCGCCCGCACCTGTTTCGATGCGGACCAGCTTTTGTGAATTGGCGCAAGGCAAACCCAGCTCGGCTTTATGCCACCAGTGTGCTCGGCGCACTGGCCACCGGAGGTCTGGCCTTCTTCGCCGCGTCACGGACGTGGGCGTACACCTCGGTCGAGGCCAGCGGCGTGCCGACGGCGCCGGTCTATGTGTCCGGTTCGGACGCAGTGCCACTGGTGCCCGCACTCGCCCTCGTCATCGTCGCGGCGGCCCTCGCTGTCCTTGCGGCCTCGGCCCGTGTGCGCCGGGTCGTCGGTCTACTCATAGTGGTAGTGGCCCTCATCTCCATCGTCGCGATCGCACGCGCCGGCGGTGACATCGACAAGGCTGTGCAGGCCGCCATTCACGATTCACCCGCTTTCATCGGCACCAATCAGCCCGAGGTCGTTTCGCACACCTTGTGGCGCGCCGTCACGGCCGTGGCCTTTGCCCTTTCGGTATTCGTCGGGGTTGCCATTGCCCGATTCGGTGCCTTGTGGCCGACAATGGGGCGCAAATACGACGCCCCAAAGGCTCATGCGGTCACCGAAACGGTCGAAAGCGAAGCCGACATCTGGAAGGCTTTGGACGACGGCAGGGACCCCACCCAGTAGGCTGAGGCCGATCGCAGAACCCAGCTAGGAGATTTTAGTTATGTCGCACGGATCGTCACCGGCCGCCTGGACCGCAGTTCTCGTTTGTCTTGCCGGAATCACTCTGGCGGGCGTCGCCCTGATCCCCAATCCCAACTGGATCTTGTTCACCGTCGGAGTTGTCATCACGTTGCTCGCCGGCGTTATCGGTCGCGTCATGGCCGCCGCCGGACTGGGCATCGACCGCTCCGCACACTGACAGCCGTTCGGAGACCATCAAGTTGAAAGACCACCCATGAGTGACCCGAACCCTCCTCAGTACCCGAGTTATCCCACCGGTGGTGAACAGCCCCCGGCATACGGCTATCCGCCGCAGCAGCCTTATTACGCGGGACAACCCGGGCCGACCGTTCCCTACGCGTTCTGGGGTGCCCGGTTGGGCGCATACCTGCTCGACGGACTCATTGGCGTGGCCGTCGCGATCATCCCGTTCGTCATCGGCGGCATCATCCCGGCATCACGGCAACAAGCACCCCTAACGTCAGTGGTTATGACACGGTGGACGGTGGAGATCCGCTCGGTTACGTGTTCCTGGGCATCGGCTATCTGATGATGGTTGCGTTCGGAGTCTGGAACCAGGTTTTCCTCCAGGGACGCAAGGGCCAGACGCTCGGCAAGAAGCAGACTTGGCATGACAAAGTCGTCGGATCGGTTGTCCTCGCGAAATGAGCACTATTGAGTCAAGGTTGACTCGCCGAGAAGCACTCAGGAGTCCCGCCGCGGTGGGGGCCATTGGCCTCGCCGCTGCGGGACTCCTGCATTTTCACGACCCGCACGGTTCGGGAAGCTACGGCTTCTGCCCGTTTCTCGAACTCACCGGCAGACCGTGTCCGGGCTGCGGCGGATTGCGGGCAATCAACGACCTGACCCGATTCGATCTGGGGGCGGCGCTCTCGAGCAACGCTCTGGCCGTCGTGCTCGTCGGTATCCTCGCTGTTGCCTTCGTCCTCTGGATTCCACGCCGCTGGCGTGGCGAGGACGCCCGCATGATCGTCCTCGGCCCGCGCGCCGGTGTTGCCGTCATGTTCCTTCTGGCCGTATTCGGCATTGTCCGGAACACTCCTTGGGGATACTGGCTCGCACCGTAGTCCACCCCGTCAGGGCTGGTGAGTGAGCAACCTCAACCGGCCGAATGAGGTTGCTCACTCACCGCCGTCGCGGGCGGCAGAACCTGGGATTATGCCGCTACCGGCTCACCGAGGAACTTCTTGTAGGCGTACGTCGAGGCCAGCATGACGACCGGCAAGGCGACGAGGATACCGACGCACAAGGCGATGAAACCGACGATGATGACGACGATCGAAAGCAGTATCAACAGCAAAGTGTTGCCGATGTTCGCGCGGACGAGCTTGGCGCTGGACGTGATCGCTTCGATCGGGCTCTGGTTTTTGTCGACGACGAAATACAGCGCAAAGATCGTGAAGAACGCGACCAGTATGCCGGGAATGACCAGCAGGATGAATCCGATCGCTTCAAGCACGGCGATGAGCAGCGAGGTGATGATGACGTTGCCGTACGGAAGGGTGCCGAACGCCGAACCCAAATCGAACTTCTTGCCTTCGGTGACATCGAGAGCGCCGCGAATGATCGCCGCAGAGATGATGTAGCTGACAAGAGTCGACAAGATCTGGAAGATGAATCCACCGAGCGAGAAGTTCATACCGCCTGAGCTCATGCTCTCGCCCGTGGCGGCACTGCCGACGAATGACAAGGCAATCGACGCGGCAATGAGGGCGACGGTTGCAATGAGGATAGGGCCAGTATTTTCGCGGAACTTCTTCCAGCCGTAGGCGATCGCATCGGCGGCGCTGAACGGCGTCGGTCCGCCGACGGGAGGCTGATAGCCCTGGTATGGAGGAGGCGTTTCACCCGATCCCGGCTGATCGAAGGACCCATAACTGGGCAGCCCGTGCGTCGGACTGGAGTTGTCGGGATCCGCAGGAGGCTCTTGAGACGTCATAGCCGAGAGTGTAGTGAAAACTCTGGCTCTGGGAACCCCCAAGACCGGGACATGGCCGCGGGTCTACCCTTGCAGCAAGTCCAAAGGCTGTCATAAGGGGAGGTCACATGTCGGTACTCGACGAAATTCTTGCCGGCGTGGCCGAAGATCTCAAGGAACGTATGGCGTCGACGACGCTCGATGAGCTCAAAGCCCAGGCTGCCAAGCAGGACCCCGCCCTTGACCCCGCGCCCGCATTTCGCGCCGACGGCGTGTCAGTGATTGCCGAAGTCAAACGGTCCAGCCCGAGCAAGGGCGAACTCGCCACGATCAAGGACCCGGCAAGCCTGGCGGCAGATTATGCCGCCGGCGGCGCCGCCGCCATCAGCGTGCTGACCGAAAAACGCCGATTCGGCGGCACCTTGGCGGATTTGCGTGCCGTCCGCGCGACCGTCGGTATCCCCGTCCTCCGCAAAGACTTCATGACGACGTCCTATCAATTGTGGGAAGCGCGCGCCGCTGGCGCCGATATGGCGTTGCTGATCGTGGCCGCCCTCGATCAAAGTGCTTTGGAAAGCCTCATTGAGCGTGCCGTCTCGATCGGCCTGACCCCACTCGTCGAAGTCCATGACGAAGAGGAAGTTGCCAGGGCTGTCGATGCGGGGGCACTGCTTATCGGTGTCAACGCCCGCAACCTCAAGACCCTGGAGGTCGAACGGGAGACGTTCCAGCGACTCGCCCCCAAAATTCCCGACCACGTGGTCAAGATCGCCGAGTCCGGTGTTCGCGGGCCCCACGACGTGATCGAATACGCGAAGTCGGGCGCCAATGTCGTCCTGGTTGGAGAAACCCTCGTGAAAGACAACAATCCGCGCTCCAGCGTGGCGGACCTGGTTGCAGCCGGTGCCCATCCCGCGCTGCAGCACCGATGGTAATCGGTTGGGTCTCGAGGCGCTCACCCTCCATCCCGCGCCGATTCGCAACGCCACCGTCCGCACTCGCCTTTGCATAGGAAACGCGCCATGACTTACAGCCAACCGGACGCGTCCGGTCATTTTGGCCGCTTCGGCGGTCGTTTTATGCCTGAAGCACTCATCGCCCCACTTGACGAACTCGGTGCCGCCTGGAGTTCGGCCAAGGCCGATCCGGTGTTCATGGCCGAACTCGACCGGATGCTGCGCGAATACGCCGGAATTCCCAGCCTGTTGTATGACGCCACCCGGTTTTCCAAGGTTGCCGGCGCGCGCATACTGCTCAAGCGTGAAGACCTCAACCACACCGGTGCCCACAAGATCCGCAATGTTCTCGGTCAGGCCCTGTTGGCCAAACGGATCGGCAAACCGCGCGCCATCGCCGAAACCGGTGCCGGCCAGCACGGCGTCGCTGCAGCCACCGCTTGCGCTTATCTCGATCTTGAGTGCGTCGTTTACATGGGCGAGCTCGACACCGAGCGTCAGTCCCTCAACGTCGCGCGGATGGAGATGCTCGGTGCCACCGTTGTATCGGTGACAACCGGAAGTCGGACCCTGAAGGACGCAATCAACGAAGCGTTGCGGGACTGGGTTTCCAGCGTCGACACCACGTCCTATCTGTTCGGCACCGCCGCCGGTCCGCACCCGTTTCCGTTGATGGTCCGGGACCTTACTCGCGGGATCGGCGACGAAGCCCGCGCCCAATGCCTGGCGCTGACCGGCAAATTGCCCGATGCGGCTGTTGCCTGCGTTGGCGGCGGCTCCAATGCCATCGGACTGTTCACTGCCTTTATCGACGATGACGACGTCAGGCTTTACGGCATCGAGGCCGGCGGCGACGGTTTTGAGACTGGCCGGCACGCGGCGACGATCACCGCCGGTGGGGTCGGCGTGCTCCACGGCGCGCGGTCCTACCTGCTCCAGGACGAAGACGGCCAGACGATGGAGTCGCACTCGATTTCGGCTGGACTCGACTATCCCGGCGTCGGCCCTGAACACTCCTACCTCGCCGAGATCGGCCGGGCAACTTACCAGCCCGCCACCGACGCCGAGGCCATGGAAGCGTTCGACATCCTGTGCAAGACCGAAGGCATCATTCCGGCAATCGAGTCGGCGCATGCCTTGGCCGGCTCCTTGAAAATCGCGAAGGAACTAGGACCGGACTCGACGATCCTCGTCAATCTTTCGGGACGTGGCGACAAAGACGTGCATACTGCCGCCGAATATTTCGGCCTGCTCAACAAGACTCTTCCCAACAAGGACGTACAGTCATGAGCGTCCTCCGCCCAAGTGCGTTGACACAGCGACTTGCCGAAATCCGCGCCGAAGGCCGTGCCGCGCTGATCGGTTATCTGCCGGCCGGCTTCCCGACCCTCGACACGTCGATCAGGGCCATTGAGGCCATGGTCGAGGGCGGCGTCGACATCGTCGAGGTCGGAATGCCCTATAGCGACCCGGTCATGGACGGCCCGACCATCCAGGCCGCCGCTGAGCGGGCGCTGGCCGGCGGCATCCGTACGACCGATGTCTTTGACGTTGTCCGTGCCAGCGTCAAGGCCGGTGCGCCGACGGTAATCATGAGCTACTGGAATCCGGTCGAACGTTTCGGTGTCGACCGTTTCGCCGCGTCGCTTGCCGAGGCCGGCGGATCGGGACTCATCACGCCCGACCTCATCCCCGACGAGGCCGGGGAGTGGATTGCGGCGGCTGAGGCCCATGGCATCGACCAGATCTTCCTCGTTGCACCGTCGTCGACGGACGCGCGACTCTCAATGACGGCCGAAGCGGCGAGCGGATTCATTTACGCCACCGCCGTCATGGGTGTCACCGGCCAGCGCGAGCAGACCAGCAGCCTCGCACCTGAACTGGTTGCACGTCTTCGCAAGGTCACCGACAAACCTATCGGCGTCGGTCTTGGTGTCAGCAACGGCAACCAGGCCGCTGAAGTTGCCAAATTCGCTGACGCGGTTATTGTCGGGTCGGCACTCGTGCGCTGTTTGCTCGACGCACGTGACGAGGCCGCGGGACTCGACGCGATTCGCGAACTCGCGCAAGACCTCCGTGCCGGCGTCGAAAAAAAGTGTTGAAATGAAGGACTGCTAAATGCTCGCCACGTTCATCCCCAGCCCTTCTCAGGGCGTATGGCACCTAGGACCATTGCCTCTGCGGGCCTATGCCTTCGGCATCATCCTTGGTGCAGTCGTTGCGATCTGGCTGGGCGAAAAACGCTGGGTGGCCCGCGGCGGACGCCCCGGACTCATAGGTGATGTGTCATTGTGGGCGATCCCGTTTGGCATTGTCGGAGCACGGCTTTATCACGTCGCGACCGACCCGCAACTCTATTTCGCCGCGGGCAAACATCCGATTGACGCGCTCAAGATCTGGCAAGGCGGCCTCGGCATCTGGGGGGCCGTCGCCCTCGGCGCGGTGGGCGCCTTGATCGCCTGCCGACGCAATGACGTCAAGTTCCTCGATGTCGCCGACGCACTCGCGCCGGGCATCCTCATCGCCCAGGCCATTGGCCGTTGGGGCAACTATTTCAACCAAGAACTCTTCGGCAAACCGACCTCCAAACCCTGGGGACTCGAAATCGACCTGGCCAACCGCCCCGCCGGTTATGAACAGTTCGCGACGTTCCATCCGACGTTCCTGTACGAATCGATCTGGAACCTCGCCGGTGCCGCCCTGATCATCTGGATCGGCCACCGATACCGCCTCACCGGTGGCCGCGTCTTCGCGCTCTACATCATGGTTTATACCGCCGGACGGTTCTGGATCGAACTCCTGCGCATCGACCCAGCCAATGACATCGGGCCCTTCCGCGTCAACGTCTGGACGTCAATCACCCTGTTCATCCTGGCGACGGCATTCTTTGTCTGGAAACGACGAAGAGTGGTTTCGGACCGATCTTGAGGGTTTTGGGTAGCGGAGGCGACCGCAATCGCTCAAGATCAGTCGGATCGGGGAAGATCCGTTGAACCGGGATTCCAAACTGCGTGTATTCTGTAAAAGCTGACTAGGGCCAATGTCGTCCCCGGTTCGAATATTCGACAGTTGACGACGTGAGAAAGGGCCGAAAGTTGAGCACCCAAAAAAATTCAGCACAGCCTCCCGCGCAAGGCCTGTATGACCCGCAGAACGAACACGATGCCTGTGGCGTCGCGTTCGTCGCCACCCTCACCGGCGAGGCCAGCCACGATATCGTCGCCAAAGGCCTGACCGCCCTGCGCAATCTCGACCATCGCGGCGCCGTCGGCTCCGAACCCGACTCCGGCGACGGCGCGGGCATACTGATCCAGATTCCTGACGCCTTCCTGCGCGGAGTCGTTGATTTCGACCTGCCCATCGCCGGCGCTTATGCCGCCGGCATTGCGTTCCTGCCCACCGACGAAACCGAAGCAGCCACGGCGCGTCAGCATTTCGAGCAGATAGCCGAAGAAGAACACCTCAAGGTTCTCGGTTGGCGCGATGTGCCCGTGACACCGGACATCCTGGGTGCGACGGCACTCGGCTGCATGCCGACCTTCAGCCAGGTCTTCGTCCAAGGCGCCCGCGGACGCATCACCGGCATTGCGCTTGACCGCCTCGCGTTCTGCGTGCGCAAGCGCGCCGAGCACGAAGCCGGCATCTACTTCCCCTCGCTGTCGGCTCGCACTCTTTGTTACAAAGGCATGCTGACGACGGACCAGCTCGACAACTTCTTCCCCGACCTCCTCGACGAACGTATGGCTTCTGCCATGGTCGTCGTGCACAGCCGCTTTTCCACGAACACGTTCCCGAGCTGGCCGCTGGCACATCCGTTCCGTTTCATTGCGCACAACGGCGAGATCAACACCGCGCGAGGCAACCGCAACTGGATGCGCGCCCGCGAAGCCTTGCTCGAGAGCGACGTCTTGCCCGGCGACCTGAAGCGTCTTTTTCCGATTGTCGAGCCCGACGGTTCGGATTCGGCTTCATTCGACGAAGTCCTCGAGCTCCTGCATCTGAGTGGTCGCTCGCTGCCGCATTCGGTCATGATGATGATTCCGGAGGCCTGGGAGAACAACAAGGACATGGACCCCAAGCGTCGGGCGTTCTATGAATTCCACGCCTCTCTCATGGAGCCGTGGGACGGTCCCGCTTGCGTCGTGTTCACTGACGGCAACCAGATCGGCGCTGTGCTCGACCGCAACGGTCTGCGCCCTGGCCGCTATTGGGTGACCGATGACGGCCTCGTGGTCCTCGCCTCCGAAGCCGGCGTCCTCGACCTCGACCAGTCCACGATCACCCGAAAGGGCCGACTCGAACCGGGCAAGATGTTTTTACTCGACCTCGACAGCCACCGCATCATCGAGGACATCGAGATCAAGGACAAACTTGCCTCGGCACAACCTTACGACGAATGGCTTTATTCGGGACTCATCCGATTCGATGACTTGCCCGATCTGGAGCACATAGTCCATACGCATGCATCTGTCGCCCGTCGGCAGCAGGTTTTCGGCTATACCGAGGAAGAACTGCGCATCTTGGTGACGCCGATGGCCAAGTCGGGTCTCGAGCCGATCGGCTCGATGGGCACGGACACGCCCATCGCCGCGATCTCGGCGCGCCCACGAATGCTTTTCGATTACTTCACCCAGCTGTTCGCCCAGGTGACCAACCCTCCGCTCGACGCGATCCGCGAAGAACTGGTGACGTCGCTGGCCGGCACCATCGGCCCCGAGCGCAACCTGCTCGCGCCCAGCGCCGCTTCTTGTCGCATGTTGCAATTGCCTTTCCCGGTGATCGACAACGACGAACTCGCCAAGATCCGGCATATGAACCGTCACGGCGACCTGCCCGGTTTTGACGTGCACATTGTCCGCGGTTTGTATGACGTGCATGGCGGGGGAGACGCTCTCGGCGCAAAACTCGACGAGATCTGCGAAGAGGTGTCGGAGGCCATCGCCGAAGGCGCCCGGATCATCGTGCTTTCGGACCGTCATTCCAACTCCGAACTCGCCCCCATCCCGTCGCTGTTGCTGACCGGTGCGGTGCACCACCACTTGGTGCGCGAGAAGGAACGCACCCAGGTCGGCATGATCGTCGAAACCGGTGATGTCCGCGAAGTCCATCATGTGGCTTTGCTCATCGCTTACGGCGCGACCGCGGTCAACCCCTACCTCGCCATGGAAAGCGCCGAGGATCTCGCTCGCGCCAAAGTCCTCATCACTGGCGTCAGGCCCGAGCAGGCTGTCCGCAACCTCGTCTATTCCCTCGGCAAGGGAGTGCTCAAGGTCATGAGCAAGATGGGTGTCTCGACCGTCGCGTCCTACATGGGTGCACAGATTTTCGAGGCGATCGGCTTGTCGCACGAAGTCGTCGACCGCTATTTCACCGGCACGTCGTCAAAACTCGGCGGCATCACGCTCGACACGATTGCCGAGGAGGTGCGGCTGCGCCACGTGCGCGCTTATCCGACCAGTGGCATTTCGGCTCCGCGGCGCCAGCTCGAGACCGGCGGCGAATACCAATGGCGTCGCGATGGTGCCGAGCACCTGTTTGACCCCGAAACTGTATTCCGTCTCCAGCACTCGACCCGTATGGGCCGCTACGACATCTTCAAGCAGTACACGAAGCGCGTCGACGACCAGTCCGAGCGCCTGATGACGCTGCGCGGGCTGTTCGCCTTCAAGGATGAGCTGAGCTCCGACGGGGGTCGCGAGCCGATCGACATCAGCGAAGTCGAACCCGTCGGTGAGATCGTCAAACGCTTCTCCACCGGTGCCATGTCTTATGGCTCCATCAGTCAGGAAGCCCACGAAACCCTCGCCATCGCTATGAACCGGCTGGGCGCAAAGTCCAACACGGGTGAAGGCGGCGAAGACGCCGACCGGCTGCACGACACGAGTCGTCGTTCGGCGATCAAGCAGGTTGCTTCGGGCCGTTTCGGCGTCACCAGCGAATACCTCACCAACGCCGACGACATTCAGATCAAGATGGCCCAGGGCGCCAAGCCCGGCGAGGGTGGGCAGTTGCCAGGCCTCAAGGTTTATCCGTGGATTGCGCAGACGCGCTACTCGACACCAGGTGTAGGTCTCATTTCGCCGCCGCCGCACCACGACATTTATTCGATCGAGGATCTCAAACAACTGATCCACGACTTGAAGAACGCCAACCCGGCTGCACGCATCCACGTCAAGCTCGTCTCCGAAGTCGGAGTCGGGACCGTGGCCGCCGGCGTCTCCAAAGCTCACGCCGATGTCGTCCTGATTTCGGGACACGACGGTGGGACTGGCGCTTCGCCGCTGACGTCGCTCAAGCATGCCGGCGGTCCCTGGGAACTCGGTCTTGCCGAGACCCAGCAGACGCTTCTTCTCAACGGTTTGCGCGATCGCATCGTCGTGCAGTGCGACGGCCAGCTCAAGACCGGACGCGACGTCGTCATCGCCGCGCTCCTCGGTGCCGAGGAGTTTGGTTTCGCGACCGCGCCGCTCGTCGTGAGCGGTTGCATCATGATGCGCGTTTGCCACCTCGACACTTGCCCGGTCGGCGTCGCCACCCAAAACAAGGAACTTCGCGCCAAGTTCTCCGGCAAGCCCGAATTTGTCGTCAACTTCTTCGAATACATTGCCGAGGAAGTCCGCGAATACCTTGCCCAGCTTGGTTTCCGCACGATCGCCGAGGCGGTTGGCCACGCCGAGGTGATCGACGTTCGTCAGGCGGTCAACCACTGGAAGGCCGACGGTCTGGATCTGTCGCCGATCCTCTACGTGCCCGAATTGCCCGAAGGCACGCCGTTGCTCAACACGACCGGCCAGGACCACGGCCTCGACCGTGCTCTCGACAATGAACTCATAGCCTTGAGCGCCGATGCGCTCGAACGCGGCGAACCCGTGCGGGCCCAAGTCGAGATCCGCAACATCAACCGCACCGTCGGCACGATGCTTGGCCACGAAGTCACCAAGCGTTATCGCGGCGAGGGGCTTCCCGAGAACACGATCGACATCACCTTCACCGGTGCGGCCGGCCAGTCATTCGGGGCCTTCCTGCCGCGGGGCATCACACTTCGCCTCGAAGGCGACGGCAATGACTATGTCGGCAAGGGTCTCTCCGGCGGACGCATCATTGTGCGCCCACCCCGGGAGTCGTCGTTCATCGCCGAAGCTCAGATCATCGCCGGCAATGTCATCGCCTATGGCGCGACGGGCGGTGAGATCTTCCTGCGGGGACGTGCCGGCGAACGTTTTTGCGTACGCAATTCCGGTGCCTCGGCCGTTGTCGAGGGCGTGGGGGACCATGCCCTCGAATACATGACCGGAGGCCTTGCCGTGATCCTCGGCAAAACCGGCCGCAACATCGCGGCAGGGATGAGCGGAGGCGTTGCCTATGTCCTCGACCTCGACGAAGAGCTTGTCAATCCGGACCTGGTGGAACTTCGGCCCGTCGCCGGGAATGCCATCGAAGTTCTCCAAGACTTGGTGCGGAAGCACCTCGATGAGACTGGTTCGGCTGTCGCCGAACGACTCCTTAGTGATTGGTCAACCTCGGTTGCCAGATTCACCGAGATCATGCCGGTCAACTACCGCTTGGTCCTCGAGGCACGCGCCGCAGCCGAAGAGGCCGGGCTGTCCGACGAAGCAACTACCGCAGCGATGATGGAGGTGGCCGCACGTGGCTGATCCCAAAGGTTTCATGACAACGCCTCGAGAGGTGGCGCAGCGCCGACCGGTCGAAGAGCGCATCCAGGACTGGAATGAGGTCTACCCCGGTGGAATCGGTCGGGCTTTGCTTCCGATCATCACCAAACAGGCCGGCCGGTGCATGGATTGCGGTATTCCGTTCTGCCACAGCGGCTGCCCGCTCGGAAACCTGATCCCCGAATGGAATGACCTTGTCTGGCGAGACGACTGGGACGATGCGATCGACCGGTTGCATGCGACTAACAACTTCCCTGAATTCACCGGTCGTTTGTGCCCGGCGCCGTGCGAAACCTCCTGCGTAGTGGCCATCAATCGCGAAGCCGTGACTATCAAGAACGTCGAAGTCTCGATCATCGAGGAGGCCTGGGACCGTCACAACGTCCGTCCCGAACCGCCCGAATGGCTCACCGGCAAAACCGTCGCCGTCGTGGGTTCTGGCCCGGCCGGACTTGCCGTCGCCCAACAGTTGACCCGCGCGGGTCATACCGTCGCCGTCTATGAACGTGACGACAAACCCGGCGGACTGCTGCGTTATGGCATCCCCGAGTTCAAGATGGAAAAGATCCACGTGGATCGCCGCATTGATCAGATGGAGCGCGAAGGAACCGTGTTCCGCAACAGCGTCCAGGTCGGCGACACGCTGACCGGCTCACAATTGCGAGACCGTTATGACGCCGTTGTCCTGGCTATCGGCGCAACGCTGCGCCGCGACCTGCCGGTCCCCGGCCGCGAGTTCGGCGGCGTCCACCAGGCGATGGACTTCTTACCGCAGTCCAACCGTGTTTCCCTCGGCGAAGTTGTCGAGAACCAGATCGTGGCGACCGACAAAGACGTCGTCATCATCGGTGGCGGCGACACGGGTGCCGATTGCCTCGGTACGGCGGTACGCCAGGGTGCCCGCACGATCACTCAGCTCGAGATCATGCCCCAACCGTCCGACGACCGGCCCGACAACCAGCCGTGGCCGACGCACCCGATGATCTACCGTGTGTCCTCGGCCCACGAAGAGGCCGGAGACCGTGCCTATTCGCTGTCCACCAAGGAATTCATCGGCGACGACGCCGGTCACGTCCGCGGACTGCACCTCATTGAGGTGGAATTCGTCAATGGCAAGTTCACCGAGATCGCGGGTTCGGACCGCGAAATCCCCGCTCAACTCGTGCTGTTCGCGATGGGCTTCACCGGTCCGCAAACCGAGGGACTGGTCGATCAACTAGGTGTCAACATCGACGAACGCGGCAACATTACCCGCGACAAAAACTACATGTCCAGCGTCGACGGCGTCTTCGTGGCCGGCGATGCGGGTCGCGGACAATCGCTCATCGTGTGGGCGATCGCCGAGGGTCGTGCCGCAGCAGCCGGCGTTGATGCGTGGCTGACGGGCTCGACGAACTTGCCACGCCCCATTCTGCCGAGTGAGCGGTCGCTTGTCGTGTGACACCCTCGTCATACGAAGGCTAGGCTAGACACGTGCGCAGAGCGAAAATAGTTTGTACTTTAGGCCCGGCAACAGACACCTTCGAACGCGTCCAGCAACTCGCGGAAGCGGGTATGGATGTCGCGCGGCTCAACATGAGTCACGGCAGCATCGAAGACCACGAAAAGGTCTATGCGCATGTGCGCAAAGCGACCGATGTGGTGGGCAAGGCGATCGCCATTCTCGCCGATCTTCAGGGTCCCAAGATTCGTCTTGGCACCTTTGCCGACGGCCCGGTGACGTTGCTGCGCGATGCGACGTTCACGATCACGATCGATGACATCGAAGGAACCGTCGACCGCTGCTCGACGACTTACAAAGGACTTCCCGGCGACGTCAGCGTCGACGACGAAATCCTCATCGACGACGGCCGCGTGCGTTTGCGTGCCACCGCAGTCACGGCAACCGATGTGACCACCGTGGTCGAGATCCCCGGCGACGTCAGCAACCACAAGGGCATCAACCTGCCCGGCGTCGAAGTGAGCGTCCCGGCGTTGAGCGAGAAGGACATATCGGACTTGCGATGGGCTTTGCGCCGCGGCGTCGATTTCATCGCACTGTCGTTCGTCCGTTCGGCCAAGGATGCCGACGACGTCCGCAAAATTATGGACGAAGAGGGCATCAGGCGGCCCATCATCGCCAAAATCGAAAAGCCTCAAGCCGTCGAAAACCTCGACGAAATCATGGACGCCTTCGATGCGTTCATGGTGGCCCGAGGCGACCTCGGCGTGGAGATGCCGCTTGAAGACGTGCCGATCGTTCAAAAACTCATAGTGGAGAAGGCCCGCCGCAACGCCAAGCCGGTGATCGTAGCTACGCAGATGCTCGAATCCATGATTCACGCACCGCGACCGACCCGCGCCGAAGCGTCCGATGTCGCCAACGCGGTGCTCGACGGCGCCGACGCAGTAATGCTCTCGGGGGAGACGAGTGTCGGTGAATATGCAATCGAGACCGTCCACGTGATGTCGCGCATCATCGAATCGACCGAAGATCACGGTTTGCCGATGATGAGGAAGTTCACCTGGAAGCCCAAGACCAAACGCGGCGTCATTTGCCGTGCCGCGGCCGATGTGGCCGAAGCCGTCGATGCGCGTTTCCTCGTTGCGTTCACGACGACAGGCGACTCGGCGCGCCGGATGACCCGCTACCGCTCGCGGGTGCCGGTCATTGCCTTCACCCCCGAACCGCTCGTACGTTCACAACTCGCGTTGAGCTGGGGAGTCGAGACTTTCACGGTCCCCCATGTGAAGCACACCGATGACATGGTGCTCCAGGTCGACAAGGCGTTGCTTGACACCGGCCGCTGCACTGAGGGCCAGCAAGTCGTGATCGTCGCCGGGAGCCCTCCAGGCATCCCCGGTTCGACCAACGCGCTGCGCATCCACAACATGGGCGATGCGATCAACCGCGTTGCTCCCGGTTACATCGACCCCAAAAACTAGTTTCGCGGATTACCACGAGGCCGCGGCAAACTGCCATGTCACGGGGGAAACTTCCCACGTGACATGGCAGTTTGCCGCGGTATGTGGTCTTCCACGGGCTGCGAGCTGGCACCGGTGATTCCACGCGTGCCGAGTTTTCCTCACCAGCCGGCAGGCCGACACCGGCTCACTTAGCGTCGGCACCTGACGACACTTCCTTGGTCCGGTGAGTATTGGATTTGCAACAGTTGCGGTGCCGGCAGGCCGACACCGGCTCACTTTGCGTCGGCACCTGACGACAGTTCCTTGGTCCGGTGAGTATTGGATTTGCAACAGTTGC
>JACMOZ010000114.1 GCA_014377785.1 Aeromicrobium sp. | reverse complement strand
TCGCGTGGGAACTCACAGTTCCGCGCTCGGACGGGGTGTGGCAGGCGGGAATGTTCGCCAATCAACATTCAGCCTGCAAGCTGAGAAGCCAATTCACGATCGACGCCGTGTCCAAAGCTTTTGCGCTGGAGGGGTAGATTCTCCCGCCTCTCAACGTTGACGTCGCCAGGTGAGGCTCTGGATTTCTGCGTCCTGCGCTATTGTCAGTTTCTCATTTTCCGCAGTGACACGGCTGCGCATTCGACGGACCAAGTAATACTTTTTGTCATAAGCGCCATTATCGGTGTCACAATGAGCATGTCGCACGAGTTGTTGTAGACAGCTGCCGGCCCGTCGTCGTTCGACACGCGCCACGCGCTCTGTGGGAGTGGTCACGGCGAGGGTCTCTATCTCTCCTTGGGAGACAACCGCATCCCTGCATCGGCGGAGCTCCAGGTGATTGTCATGACGCGGGTACTGACCCTGAGGCGATATCCCGGCAGAGGAGGCGAAGCGCCGAGAGCTCACCGAGAGCACGCGGGTTGCCCTGCAGGTTGAGCAGCGGCGTGTGCTCACGGATCAACTCAACTTCAGTCACGTGGACGCTGCGTGGGGGAAGCGTCATCCAGCTCACTTCGAGGAGTGTGTTGATCGCCCTTACGATCTCGTCGCGGTCGGTTGGCGAGAATCGAAAGTTCTGCGCCCGCTTGCGTCCGGCGAGCGATCCTGGGGGAGGGCGGTATCCGAGCACGGCGCCGAAGCTGCGGAAGAAAGTGCCGTTTCCCCGCGCACGGAGCTCATTGCCGAGAAGGCGCTTCCGCAGAGTCTGCTTTTCGGCCTGCCCGATGTAAAGCAGTCGCGTGCTCCGTTCGCTGAGTAGGTGGAGAAACGGCTCGGGCAATTTGGCCCCGTCTATAAGGCGGATCGCATAGATACCGAAGTTGTCAGGTACTGCGATGTCGATCTCGCCTGCCGATCGAAACGAGGCGCCCTCGAAGAGGTCCTCTGCAGATTCAGCGGAAATAGTCGAAGTCAAAAATAAGTCGCTTCCGCTTGCTGAGACTCGGAAAACCCGCTCAAAGGCCCATAACTTGCTTCTTCTTCGCTTCGAATTCGTCCGGCGTCAGAATCCCCGCGTCGACCAGGTCTTTCAGTTTCTTGACTGTCTCGATCTGCTGGTCGAGGGACAGCTCGGCCACCTGCGCGACCGGAGACGCGGTCTGAGGATTCATGGATTGTGCGAGATTCATTCCGAAGATCGTGCCAGCCCCATCGCCGAGACCATGGCCTTGAACACCTTCGGCAATCTTCTGCTGCGCAGCTACGTTGGATGCCTGTTGAGAGATTCCTTCATAGGCCGACAGGTTCATCTTGTTTGCCGAATATTGCTTCACTAATTGCCGCGATTCGGGTGAGAACTCGATGTTCTCAATACCGACTTGAACTACATCAAGCCCGAACCGGGTGATCCACGCGCCAAGCGCCGAGTCATCGTCGGCAATCAACTCCGCGATAGCCCCGATGTGAGAGGGGAGTTCGGAAATTCGATGGTTTGCGGAAAACGAGTTGACCGCGACGGTGAAAGCCTGAATGAACTCGGCAGAGATCTGTGCGCGAGCTTCTGCGCTATCAAAGGCGTAGTAACGCGCGTTCGCAGGCAGGAAGTTCCTTACAAAAGCGACCGGATCGACAATTCGCAAGGAGAAAGTCCCGAATGCCATGAGTTCGAGGTCGGTGCCGTAGAAGCGATCGTGATAGACCATTGGCCCGCGGGTGCCAAATTTGATTCCGCGAATCTCGCGCAAGTTGATGAAGGCGATCCATTGCTGGGCGGAGGTCTGTCCTCCAAAGCCGATGCGGTCGACCGTCTGTTTCACGATCGACGTCGAGAAACCATCACCGTTGAAAACGCTCGGCACGCCAGTCACATACTCGTAGCCGCCCGACTGCGTGATGATGTCCTCGATGCCACCCTGGCTGAAGATAAAGGCCGCGGTGTTCTCAGGAATGTACACTTTCGAGCCGTTGGAGATGACGTCGACTGAACCGTTGAAGTTCGTGCCACGTCCGTTGTTGGTCTGCTGACGGATCCCAGGTGCAACGACGGTGAATTCACCGAAGTGCCCTGGTGTGATGATGTCTTTCCATTGATCCGCGAGAGTTCCGCCGAGTGCGCCTGCGAAGGCTTGGATGATGCCCATGCTGAGTCCTTACTTTCCGGCGATCACAGCTGCTGAATGGAGCCGCAGTATTCGCAAGCGATGGCTTGTCCTTGGTTTCCCGAAATCGGTGCGCCGCAGCTCCCACACTTTCGTGCGACTTTGGTGAGGGCGGCCAGCTGTGGTCCGAGCCTCGCTTTAAATACACCGAATGTGTCTTTCAAGACCCCAGCGACCATCTCAGAACCGGGGAGGGCCATTCCGGTGCGGGAGCTTTCCGGAAGTTCCTCACCCGTTACAGCGAAGTTGATCTTGCCTATCCAGTCCTGGACCTTCTTTTTGCCGCCTGACAGGAAACTGAATTGTTCTTGACCATTCAGGAAATACACGTCTAGTGCAGCGTTACCGCTATTGGACCTGCCGATCGCTGCCTGGGCACGGTTGTCGTGAACCTTGACTTGGTTCAGCGGAAACGTCAGGGCTCCCTTGCTCCTGCCGAAGAGGCCTTTCTTCACCAAAACGAGATTCAGGCTGGTCAGGATTAGCTCATCTGAGTGGGACGCGAGTGCCCCGCCGTGCATAACGCTCTCATCTTTGAGGAACACAACCTCATTGTGCTGCAAGTTGTATGTTGCCATGGATTTACCCCTCCGCTCCGATGACAGCGCTCAGCCTAGCAACGGCACGCCGACGGGGCCGCTACCTAGGCGGCACGGTACGCACTGGATGAATCTTGGTATGGGGGATTGCATTGCGGCCCCCGATCCCAAGTGAGCGCCAATCAAACGGCAGACGGGCCGATACCGGGCCGACGTTATCGTGGGCTGGAGAAGATTTTGCTTGCTGCGCATTGCCGTCATTCGAGGTCTCCATCTGGTGCGGAGACCAGCGCGTCACCGACTATGGCTAGCGAGCTGGTTGATGCGCTCCCATGGGATGACCCGGCGAATCGCTGCACACTGGGTGCCTCTTCTTCCGAGGCCGGCTGCAGCGGCGGACGCGAGCTGTACTACTGCCGGGTCTTCCTCTAGTGCTTCAGCTATCCAAAGCAGGCTTGGTGCACATTGGAAATGGTTGTACATGTGTTCAGCCCCGAGTCCGCGAGTCTTGCGGTTACACGCACCATGCCCGTCCAGTTCGTTCAACCAAGAGGTCACGTGCTCTTGCTGGCTTGTCCACCAGTTTGGACCCCGCAGATGGTTCCGCTCATACTCGTCGGAGATGGGATAGTGGGCATTTCGTTTTAGCAGAATGCGAGCGAAACGCCGCCCCGTCAACTCCAAGCTTTCCCGACCGAACATCGTTTATCGCCTGCTTTGTCGTTTTGTTGAGAAAGGCGCTGAGAGCGGTGGCGATCGGGTAACGGTGGTCACATTCCCGACCTTATCGGGTAGGCCCGGCCGGCCGGAGAGTCGTGCTGCGTCGATGAACCCTCCGGCTCGTCGCATAGATTTGCGAATCCTGGGCGTCTGAGAAATGGGCCAAGATGAAAAGAGGAAAACGGCGAAATGTTCAGAGGAACGCGCGTTGCCATCGCGAATAACAAGTCAGTGTTTCCGGGGCCATTCGAGTTCTTAGTGCAGCCCGACCGACGGGCTGTTCTAAGAACTGTTCTAAGAACCGCCTGAAAGTGAAACGCTCCTGAGGAATCTCGGGAGCGTTTCGTGTTTTCCGGACCAGAATCGGTCCTGGGGAGGCAACTGCATCGTCCTTCGATGCGATCTGCTCGTTAACTGCCGGACGCGCCCGTTTCGGGGCGCGTCGTATTGTTCGGTGTGCGGTGGGTTTTGTCCTCTCGGGCGGTGTTGCAGCTGGGTTGTCGGCCTAGGTCCGCAGCGGTGAACTCAGTATCCCGGCGCGTTACATTTCGAGGGCGGACTCGCGCGGCATGGTCTTCGTGTACAGGTTGAACCAGAGGCGGTCGCGTCGGCGGACGATGAGGCTTTCGGGTGGGGTGATGCCGTGCAGTTCGTTGTAGAAGAACGAGGCGATCTTCCGCAGGTTGTAG
>JACMOZ010000001.1 GCA_014377785.1 Aeromicrobium sp. | reverse complement strand
ATGGGCCACGCGTGGTCAATTCCGTGGCCTCCGGCCAGGACGAATGCATCGTGGTCTGGCACCTGGTATCCGCGAATAACCGGATGCTTGCCCGCAGCGCCAATCTCTTCGAGCGTTTCGAAGACGCCCAGGCGGATGCTCTCGCCACGAGCGGTTCGACGGCACCGCGCGAGATCGTGCTGACAAGTCATCAGCGCCGGGGGGAATACGGCTGGTACTCCATGCTCGACGGCGAGGTCCAGATGATCTGCGCGCGTTGGTACGGCACGGAGCGGGATCGCCGCAATGCCATCGAGCTCGCAGACCTGTCGCTGGTCACCTCCCACCTCGCTGCGGGTGCCCGCGCGATCGACCCCGAGATTCACCGAGGACAACATGAGCACATCACAATCTGACACCGCGCACTCTGACACCGCGCACTCTGACACCGTGCGCTCTGACACCGCGACGGAACTGCTCGCTGTGACGGAACTGCTCGCGGCGACGGAGAAGCGCCGCTCCCTCAGGTCGGCGACAGATGTGCCCGATCGTATTTTTCGGGTTATTGCGAGCAGTAGCGGCACTGTCGTGTTGATTGTGATGGGCCTGGTCGGACTGTTCCTTGCTATCCGTGGCTACCAGGCACTCTCTGTCGCCGGGCCGTCGTTTATCACTCAACCGGCCTGGAACCCCAACTCGGGAACCTTCGGTATCGCCGCCGTGCTGAGCGGCACCTTTTTCATCGCGCTGACTGCGCTCGCGACAGCGGTGCCACTCGCCCTCGGTACCTCTCTTTACATCAGCGAGTATGCGCCGGGTCGGCTCCGGGGGGTATTGGTGAGCGTGGTCGACCTGATGGCGGCAGTACCGAGTGTGGTGTACGGGCTCTGGGGTGTGTTCTTCCTCAGCCCGGCTATCCTCCCGCTCTCGCAGTGGATCACCACCTATTTTGGGTGGATTCCGTTGTTCGCGGTCACGGGCTTCAACCCGAAAGACCCGCTCTCCAGCCCAACGGTCTTCAGTGCCTCGACCTTCATCGCCGGCATTGTCGTCGGGCTCATGGTCGCTCCCATCGCGAGTTCGATCATGCGGGAGGTCTTCATGCAGGCCCCGATCGGTGAGCGAGAGGGGGCCCTTGCGCTCGGATCCACCAAGTGGGGAATGATCCGTAGCGTCGTGCTCCCCTTCGGTCGCGGTGGCATCATCGGCGGCACAATGCTCGGCCTCGGCCGGGCACTCGGCGAGACGATCGCCGTGTATCTCATCATTTCGCCGGTGTTCGTGATCCAGCCGCACCTGCTTGAAAAGGGGACCAACTCCATCGCCGCCCTTATCGCCCTCCGTTACAACGAGGCATCCGCCTTTGAAATTTCCGCCCTTATGGCGGCGGGACTCGCCCTCTTTCTGGTGACCCTGGTCGTGAACTTTGGTGCGTCGACGATTATTGCCCGCAGCCGATCAGGAAGCCAAAGCGACTGATGACGAACGTTATCGATGAAGTTCTAGAATCCGATCTTCGCTCCGCCGGTTCGCGTACATGGACGCATCCGGAGCCAACGAACGGCGACCCATCCGGTGTGCCAGAGGTGCGGCGAGCCACCGGGACAATCCGCGTCGTCGATGTAATCAGGGCGGTCGGGTGCGCGTCGGCATCGATTGGACTGTCCGCATGGCTCTTCACCTATGCGCTCCCGTTGCAGGGCGCACTCGGTTTTGTGGTCGTGACCTACCTGATTTTTCTCGTGCTGTTCACCGTCCTCACCGCGTTCGATGAAAACGGACCGGCCGTGCGCGACCGGGTGATCAGCGTGGTGGTTCAGTCTCTGGCATTTCTGATGTTGCTTGCGCTGGCGGTCGTCGTGATCTACACGGTCACCCGGGGTTTGCAGGCCCTTCCCCATGCCAACTTCTTCACTCAGGACATGAGCAACGCGGGGCCGCTGGATCCACTCACCCGCGGGGGAGTGATTCATGCCGTCGTCGGTACGCTGATCATGATCACGATCGCGCTGTCGATCAGCATCCCACTCGGTGTGACGACGGCGGTGTTCCTCAGCGAGTTTCCCGGCCGGTATTCCCGCTTCGTCCGCACGGTCGTCGAGGCGATGACCGCCCTGCCGTCAATCGTCGCCGGGCTCTTCATCTACGCCACGGTGATCGTGTTCCTCGGGTTCAACCGCTCCGGCTTCGCTGCCTCGCTGGCGATCACGGTGATGATGCTGCCGATCATCATCCGGTCTGCGGATGTCGTGCTCCGTCTTGTGCCCGGAAATCTCAAGGAGGCCTCGCGTGCGCTCGGCGCGTCCACCTGGCGTACGGTCTGGCACGTCACCCTGCCGACGGCGCGATCCGGGCTCACCACCGCAGTGATCCTCGGCACCGCGCGGGGCATCGGCGAGACCTCACCCGTGCTCCTGACCGCGGGGGCGACCACCTACCTCAACCTCAATCCGTTGATCGGACCGATGACATCACTGCCACTCACGGCATTCACCTTTGTCAAATCACCGGAGCCCACCATGATCGCCAGAGGATTTGGCACGGCGGCAGTGCTCATGGCGCTCGTGCTCATCCTGTTCGCGATCGCCCGTCTGATCGGCGGGCGTGGGCCCGGGCAACTCAACAACCGCCAGCGACGCGCCCGCCAGCGCATGTCGCAGGACGATGCCCGCCGCTTTCTGGCGCGGGAGGCCGGGGGAGCGGCCTCGGTATCGGCACCCATATCGTCACCGGATCAGTCCCCTGGTGCGGTGGCGCCCTCCGTGGTTACCGCACCGCTCCCGAGGTTTGCGTTCCTCAAGTATTTCGTCGCTCAGTTGCACCCCTCCCGCATATTGGTACCCAGGATCACGGCGCTCACGACCCGAATACTCTCCATCCCATTGGCAAAGTTCTTTGTGCGGCGTCCTCCTCGGCCCTGACTTTGATGACCCTGACTCTGATGACCCTGACTCTGATGACCCTGACTTTGATGACTCTGACTCTGATGACCCTGACTTCGATGACTCTGACTCTGATGACCCTGACTTTGATGACTCTGACTCTGATGACTCTGACTCTCCTCCCCGCATTTTCTCCCCGACGTTCCGCAACCCCCAAAGGATCACAGTGAGCCACCCTCCCTCTCGCCGCCCGATCTCCCGGCGCAGCCTGATGCGCGCCGTTCGCGCAGCGACTGCCGTCGCCATCGCCCTCGCGATCCTCGCGATCCCCGTGGTCTCGGCGCCAGCGCCAGCGCAGGCGGTTGGATCGACCTATTACCCGGTGTCCGGCGCCGGGTCGACCTGGTCGGCAAACGCCCTTCAGCAGTGGATTCGCAATGTGTTCGACAACTATCGCTGGAAGGTCACCTTCGACGATTCGGGCTCGTCGGCCGGTCGTCAGCTGTTTGCCCAGGGCACCGTCGACTTCGCAGTTTCCGAGATCCCGTACGCTCTCGCGGGTAGCGACAGCACCGACCCGCGCCCCTCCCGTCAGTTTGCGTACATGCCGATTGTGGCCGGCGGTACGTCGTTTATGTACAACCTGGTCATCGGCGGTAAGCGGGTGACCAACCTTCGGCTGTCCGGAGAGAACGTCGCCAAGATTTTCACCGGAGTGATCACCAAGTGGAATGACCCGGCGATCGCGGCCGACAATCCACTGCTCGCTCTGCCGGGAACTCCGGTGGTCCCGGTCGTCAGGAGTGACGGGTCGGGCACAACCGCGCAATTCACATCTTGGATGCGATCGCAGTTCACCCCCACCTGGAACGCGTATTGCGCGAAGGCTGGTCGAAGCAACTGCGGCATCACCTCCAACTATCCAACGGTTGCTGGCTCGTCATTTGTGGCGCAGTCCGGGTCAAACGGAGTGGCCGGCTACACCGCGCAGACCCAATCTGTGGGGGCGATCACCTACGTCGAATACTCCTATGCCCTCAACTCCGGGTTTCCCGTGGCAAAAATTCTCAACACGGCCGGGTATTACACCGAGCCCACCGCGTCGAACGTGGCCGTCGCGCTGCTTGCCTCGGTTATCAACGAGGATCCGGCTTCACCGGACTACCTCACCCAACAGCTGAAGAGCGTGTACACGAGTGCGGACCCGCGAACCTATCCGCTGTCGTCTTATTCCTACATGATCATCCCCACTGCGCTGCAGAACGGGTTTACCGAAGACAAGGGGCTCACCCTCGCCGACTTCGCATCGTACTTTCTGTGCGAGGGCCAACAGCAGGCCGAAGTGCTGGGCTATTCCCCGCTTCCGATTAACCTCGCGCAGGCGGGATTGAAGCAGATCCAGAAAATTCCGGGGGGAAACCCCAAGAACAAGGACGTGAGCGGATGCAATAACCCCACGTTCTCGCCCGATGGCACCAACAAGCTCGCCAACTCCGCGCCGCAACCCCAGGCCTGTGACAAGAAGGGCACCGACCAGTGCCTCACGGGCACGGGGGGAAGCAAAGGCAGCGCGACGGCCGCGAGCGGCGGCAAGAGCGCAGCCGGGGGCAAGGCGGTTGCGGGTCAGGCGGCCGGCACTGTCGGAGCCGCAGGGGCTGCAACCGCGGGCGGCGGTGGCGGGGGAAGCGGCGGAGCGGCGGTCGATAAAGATGGCAGCGCGGTGATCGATCTCACCAATTCCTCGTCCCGAATCGTGTCAGGAGGGCCTATCGATTTGCCCGATCGGGCCCTCGGCGCACCGACGATCCTCCTCATGAGCAGCTCTGGCCTGCTCCTGGTGCTGTTCATGCTCGTCCCTCCCCTCATTGCCCGACGACAACGTGTCCTGGCCGGTGCACCACGGGGACCGTCCGCGCCCGTTACCAACCGCCGCAGAGTGAAGTCAATTGTTCATCTACTGGCACGCTTTACGTCACGTGGCCGTGCCGATGCTTCACCTTCGGACTTCTAACGTGATCGTCATGACAAGCCCCCGCTCCCGCGCGAGACTCTCGCGCGCCGGCGTGGTGCGCGGGGTTTCCCTCGCAGTGGTGGCGCTGGCCATCGGCGGACTCGTATCTGTGAACGCCCTTGGGCACCAGAGTGCGGATGCGCCGGCCGCAACTTCCTCGGCCATAACGGTCAATTGGCTCGCCGACGACTCTGCCGCCGCGGCAGTCCAGCCTGCGCGAAACGCGCAGAGCCCGCACTTTAACGAGATGAAAAACCTGTCAATCTCGGTGACGCAAACTTCTGGACTGATCGATCAGGCCGTGCGCGTCTCGGTTAAGGGTTTCGCCACGGGAACGGGAACCCAGAGCAGCCCCATCGGCGCGCAGAACGATGTCACCAACGCCCAGAATTTCCTGCAGGCGATGCAGTGCTGGGGGGACCCAAACTCCGCCAACTTCCGTCAATCCTGCGAGTGGGGCGGACGTTACGAACCGGGCGCCAACAACGGTCTTGGCTCGTCCGCGTTCCCGGACACCACCCTGCGGGTTGGCACCGTGGATATCGATCCCAACAATCTGAACTCCGTTGACAATCCGTTCCTCACGGTGCAGGGCCGCTCTGTGGTTGGCAAGCCGGTCGCAAGTGGCTACGAGATTCTCAACTACTTCAACTCGGCCACCTCGAATGAGGTCACCACGGCGCGGGTCGGTGTCGACGGCACCGGCGCGTTCGATTTCGCCCCACAGACGGCCGACACTGCTCCGCAGTTGGGCTGCGGAACCGCGGGACACCTGCGGTGCTGGCTCGTGGTCGTGCCACGCGGCACCGTCTTCGGTGGCGACGTTAAGTGCAGCGAGTTTCCGGATCCCAACTCCCCGATCAGTGCTCCCTACTCCAAGGGTCAAAAAAATGCTCTTCAGGCTGGGAGCCCAATTAACCCCAATTGTGACTACTGGGACAATCGGGTGGTCGTGCCACTCGACTTCGCCCCGGTCGGGCTGACCTGTGCCGTCGGTAGTGCTGAGCAGCGGGTGATCGGCTCCCAGCTGATGGTGGGTGCGATGAGCTCCTGGCAGCCGGACCTCTGTACTCGACTCAAGACCACCTTCAGTTTCTCCACCAACCCCGACTCTGTGGCGCGCCTCCAGCTACTGGAGGGGCAGGCCGCGGTTGCCTACTCAAGTCAGCCGCTCAGCGCGGGTGAGCAGACCACCAACGAGCTGCGACAAACCCTGGCGGCGACGAAGTTGAGCTACGCGCCGGTGGCGATCTCCGGGGTGGCGATTGCCTTCCTCGCCGAATCCGGCGATGGGCGACAGCGGGTGTTGAACCTGTCTGCACGTCTTCTCGCCAAACTATTCACCCAGTCGTATGCGTTCCAAATCCCGATCTCAACGAGTGACGACCCCTCCAAACCGGTCGCGCACCTCACCGTCCCGACGAACAACGGCGGACGCCCGTACCGCACCTTCGCGAGCGATCCAGAGTTTCGAGCGCTCAACCCCAGCACTTACCGCTTCTTTTCCCAGAATCCCAGCGTGGTGCTTCCCGGACCGGCGAGTGCCGACGCGATCAGCCAGGTGTGGAAGTGGATCGAGTCCGATCGGGATGCCGCGGCGTTCCTGGCGGGAACCCCCGATCAATGGGGCATGGGCGTCAATCCGTACTATCTGCCGCTCGGCGATCCGAAGGCCGCAGTGCCGACGTTTACGCCCGATGGCAACTACGTGATGAATGGCGCGACCCCCGCTGCACCCGCTCTGTCACCGGTCGGTCTGTCAAATATTGACGGTACGCCGTTTGCGTTGGCTACCAGCCCGCTCAACACTTTCCTCAAAGCAGATCGCACGCTGTCGCCGCTCCAACTTCTTGATGGGCAGTCGCGTCCCTTCGATTCCATCCAGTTCGCCCCCTACGTTGACAACCTGTTGTCGGCGGCACGGGTTGCGTTCCGGGCGGACCCCAACTCGAAGTCGATCTGGGACCCGAACAAGATCAATCAGGCCGGGGTCAAGGGCGACTGGGTGAGCAGCGGCGCTCAGGTGCCCGGCCAGAAGTTCATGATCGCCGTCACCGACACGCCGTCGGCTGCGCGCTACGGGCTGGACATCGCATCGCTCCAAAGCGCCAACAGCACGAGGCTGACGACACCGTCGACCGAGGGGCTCACCGCGGCACTGACGGCATTGCGACCCACGAGCGACGAACGGGTCACTCAGGTCGACCCGGCTGCGGTCAGCGCTCCCGGCTATCCGCTGACGATCGTGACTTACGCCAATGTCAATCTCAGCGCGAGCACCGTGGCGAACCGAAAATCGATCGCCGCACTCATCACGCAGGTGACCACTACCGGACAAGTGCCCGGTACCGAGCCTGGTCAATTGCCGGCCGGATACCTGCCGATCACGAGTGCAATGGCAACGCAGTCTGCCGCGAGCGTTGCCAGTATTCTCGCCTACGCACCCGTTATTCCGGTCGATTCCACCTCCGACAGCTCGACACCGGAAACCGGTGACTATCACGCCGGCACCATCTCGGCATTTGACGACAGTGGCGCGATTGCTGGCGGTACCAAAGCAAAAGACCCGGTGGTCATCCCCGCGGTCGTGGTTGCGGATGCCAAGGAACGCACCGCTTCGGCCCCCGATAACGTCATCGTGCGCTCGGGGCTCGCGCTCTCCCTGGGACTCGGAGCGGCGGGTGTGATGTTCGCACCCATTCTGTTCAAGAGGAGAGGTTTCCTCTAGTCGAAAATAGCTTCCTTCGTTCGGATTGCCCCTGAACGTAAGGAATGCCCCTCATCGAACCGCAAAGCCAATGAGGGGCACGTCCATAAGGACGGAACTACCCGGGCACCATATCAAAAAAGATTGGTAACTCAATGTTGAAAAAGAACAAACTGCGCTGTGGCGTAGTTGCCACGCTCGCAATTGCGGGTATGGCGTTCGGCGCGGTAGCGGCATCTGCCGACCCGAGCCCGGCCGGCTATCGGACGCTGAACGGAGTTGGTTCCGACACCATTCAGGACGTCATGAACGGCATCTCAACGGTCACGCCGAACATGGGTTCGTATGACGCCGTGGGATCCGCCACCATTCAGACCACTGCCGCCGGCAACGCATTCAACCGTCCGAACGGCTCCGGGGCAGGCCAGCAGGCACTGAGCGCCTCGTCTGACGCGACCGGTAGCCACCTGTGGGGCGGCGTGAACATCGTCGGCCAGGTCGACTTCGCCCGCAGCTCCAGCGGCCCGGACGCCACCATTGCCGGTACCGACCTCACGTTCATCCCGTTCGCCAAGGACGCGGTGACCTTTGCGGTCAACTCGGCAAGCGACTTCCCTCGGGATATCGCGGTCGGCTCCCTGTCGCAGGACTCCCTCGCGGTTGCTCCCTTCACGCTCCGCAACATTTACCGCTGCGCGGTCACCACCTTCAACAACTCGAACGGCGACCCGGTGACCATCACGCCGCTGCTTCCGCAGTCTGGGTCGGGCACGCGCAAGTTCTTCCTGTCGACCATCGGTCTCACCGAGACCCAGGTTGCTGGATGCGCCACCTCCACCGTCAACGGCGTCTCTGTTGAAGAGCACAACGGCCTCGCCATCACCGGACCCGGTGCAATCGTGCCGTTCTCGGTCGCTCAGTATCTCTCGCAGAGCAACCACACCGCCCTCCCGACGGGTGTTGTCGAGCGTCGCGGCGTCATCGACCTCGGTCGTATCGGCAGCGTTTCACCCTTCTCCCTTGTCAATGGCGTCGACATGCTGAATACCAGCTTCCCGGTTACCCGTTCGGTCTATAACGTCGTGCAGACCTCGCGTCTGACCGACCCGGCCATTGCCGCCGCGTTCGTCGGATCGTCTTCATCGGTGTGTTCTAACACCGCTCTGATCAGCAAGTATGGATTCGCTCCGCTTATCGGCGCGGCCTGTGGAACCACCACGGCCAAGCAGGGTTTCAAGTACTAATTCCGGTTCCCCTAACCACACCCAAAGGAAAATTAGCTCATGAATAAGACGACCAAAAAGATTGCCGCCCTGGCTGTCGTTGGTGCAATGTTCACCGGTGGACTCGCGTTCGCGCAGTCCGCTTCGGCTGACCAGCTCACCACCGGTACCATCTCGATCACCCCCACCACAGGAAACGCCGCCACCGGAGACGCTAATGGCAATTTCCTCAACAGCATTGACGTCACGACCGGCTGCCCGGTCGGATACCGCACCAGCAGCGACACCCAGATCGTCCAGGCGGGTACCCGCCTCGGATCGGTGTCGCTGACGCGTAACTCTGCAACTGCCTATGGAACCACCGGGCTCGACGGGAACGCAATCCACGAGGATCGCACCATCGCGCCGACCAACGGTTACGTGTCCAACCGACTGCTCAACACCACCACCCAGGGCACCATCGCCGCGGGCAACTTTGAGCTTCGCGTTTACTGCTACGCCGACAACAACAACCGCAACTACGTGACCGACAAGTTCTTCTCGCTCGCCATGACAATCGATGGCAGTGGTAACTGGTCGGTTGGGTCGGCTGTTGTCGCACCCGCCACCGCCACGACCACCGCGCTCACCGCTCTACTTAACTCGGACAACACGGCCACGCTCACCGCGACGGTCAAAGATCCTTCCGGCGCCGCGCTTCCTGCTGGCACCACCGGTAGCGTCCAGTTCCTCGAGGGCACAGCTGTCGCTGGCACGGGAACCATCACGAACGGTGTGGCAACCGTGAACACCGCAGTGTTGGCGAGCGGATCGCACACCTTCACCGCGCAGTTCACTCCAGGCAACTCGGCTGTCTACGCGGCGTCGACGTCTGGCTCGTCAACGGTCAACGTCGCGGCAGCTCCTGCCGCTCCGGGTTCCACCAATGTCACGGCCACGGTCCCAACAGGAACCGGTTCGCTGAGTTTCTCCGGTCTGCAGTCCGCCATTTCGCTCGGATCGGCAGTCCTTACCGGCGGCCTGTTCACGGCGAGC
This sequence comes from Aeromicrobium sp., assembly GCA_014377785.1. Taxonomy (GTDB): domain Bacteria; phylum Actinomycetota; class Actinomycetes; order Propionibacteriales; family Nocardioidaceae; genus JACMOZ01. The sequence continues at coordinate 4,825 of JACMOZ010000001.1, read as the reverse complement.
GGCAGCCTCGGCCCGATCACCGTCAGCGACTCCCGCCAGCTCGGCTCCACCACTTGGAATCTCACCGGGACCTCGACCAACTTCGTGGATGGCGCGAAGACGATCGATGGTAAGTACTTCGGTTGGACCCCGTCCCTGGTCGGATCCGGCAACGCGGGAACCGCCGGCGCCGCTGTACTTCCGGCGCCCGGCTCGACCAGCGGACTGAAGGCCGCAAGCGTGCTCTCCACCGGCACGGTCGTCGACGGAGCGCAGTACACCGTCGTGAGCGCGGCACTCAACCTCGCCGCTCCGGGCAACACTCGCGGTGGTTTCTACTCCGCAACCCTCACGCTGACGCTCCTTTAGGCCAGCAACTCTCCACCGGAGAGGGTTGGGGCCGAATTCATCCGGCTCCAACCCTCTCTTCCCGAGTCATCCCCCGATTGGTTTACATGCGCTTCATCACTGCTTCCCTATCGCTCTGTGCCGCACTTCTCCTGGCTGCGGTTCCGATTGCCGCGGCGTCGGCTGCGGCATCGACCGGTCCGGTGACCAGCGTGGCAGGGGCGACAGCCGCCCCCATCACGTGGAGCGTGAAACCCTCTGACGATTCCCACGGGCCGCGCACGGCGTTCAACTACGCGACCGACCCGGGTAGTCAGATCAACGACACTGTCATCGTGGTGAACTCCGGAACTGTAGCCAGCGACTTCGCGGTCTATGCGGCAGACGCCATCAACGACCGGGAGACGGGCAACCTCACCCTCGTGCCGCGGGCAAGCAAATCTATCGACCTCGGCGCCTGGGTCAAGACGAACACAGCATCGGTGCACCTGGAACCAGGCACGCAGGCCGCGATCCCCTTCACCATGCTGGTTCCGTCCGATGCTTCGCCGGGGGATCACTCGGCCGGTATCGTCGCATCGAGCACCACTCCCGCACAGAGCAAGGGCCAAACCGTTTTGGTCGACCAGCGCGTGGGTGTGCGGATTAGCCTGCGGGTTTCTGGCCCGGTCGTGCCCCGTCTGGCCGCGGCGGGATTCGTCACCGGATTCACGCCATCGCTCAACCCGTTTGCGCCAGGAACCATCGACGTGGACTATTCGGTGGCCAACCGGGGAAATATCCGACTCGATGTGGGTCAAAAGGTAGATGTGGTCGGACCGTTCGGCATCCATCTCGGACTGGTCTCCCCTCCGACCATTCATGATCTCCTGCCGGGGCAGTCTGCGCACATCATCACCCGGATGTCGGGAGTCGGCGCGCTCGTGCTCGCCTGGTCGACGGTGAAGTTGACCCCATCACCGAACGGAGTTGTGCCGCCTAAATCAACCGATCCCCAGGCAAAGGCCGCCCCTTCCGCTACGGACGAGAAAATCGATCCCAACGCAGATCTGGCCTTCACTCCCGCGTCGTCGACGACACTGACCGTCGCCATCACCTGGACGCTCCTGGCTCTGCTCGCACTCGTCGCTCTGTTGGTCTTTGTCGTCAGCAGGTATGTGCGCAACACGCGCACCCAGTTTTATGCCGCGATCGACCTGGCCGCCGCTGAGGCTCGGGATAGCTTGCTTCCTGATGCCGAGCTGACCGGCGCGGTTGCCCCCCGATGAGGGCAGCAGCAGCAGTCGTCGCCATACTGGTGCTTGGCGCGGCGTTCGGGTCCGTTTCCGTTGGTGATGCTGCCTCCGCAGCCTGCACGGCTTCTCCCACTCCCACCCCCAACCCCAGCCAGACGAGTTCAAGCATCGGCGTGCGGATTGACACTCCGAGCGACAGTCCAGGCCCGAGCGAAACCTGTGAGCCCGGCGTGTCGCCCACTCCTGAGCCGCCAAAGCCTGAACCGACCGGTGGCGGCATGAACGCCGGAAATGGCGGCGGCAGGAAGGGCGCCGGCCGCGCCGGACCGGCGTCGTCGAATACGCCTCAGGCGGCACCGGCCGGTGCTGCGGGAGCGCCGAACCCAGGAGTCCAACCTGTGGTGAAGGCCGATCCGCTCACCATCACCCCCAAGAGTGCACGCGCGGGGGCAAAAGTGTTTATCGCCGCCGTTGGATACGCTGCGGGCGAGAAAGTGCAGGTTGTGCTGTACCCGAGCCCGGTAATAATCGGCAGCTACGCTGCCGATTCGAGCGGAGCGCTTCGGGTGACTTTCACTGTGCCGATCGAGACAAAGACGGGCCCCCATACGGTTGAGGCGACGGGCTGGATTTCTCACCATGCGACGAACGGCTCGCTCGTGGTCGTCAGCGCAGTGGAGGCTTTCGACGTCATGTCATCGTATAGCTGGCCGATCGGCGCTCTGCTTCTGCTTCTACTTCTCATCGTGGTTTCGGTCATCGTCTTCCGGTCGACAATCGCCCGGATGTTCACCTCCCCCCGAGCTCCGGAGCCCGCTTCATGACCGCCACCGTGGTACCGCCTCGCCTGCCACCGCGAGGTATCTCAGATCGAAGTGGTGCACGTCCCCCCAAGCTGCCCTTTTGGTTGCGGACTCCGCCGAAGAAAGTACGGACGCTGGCGCCCGCACCCGGGCCACGTCAGATTCGCTGGTGGGTCGGCGTGGTGTGGTTCCTCGTTGCCGGGCTATTGCTCGGATTCGTAGGGCACGTGACCGGTGTCGGCGTGCTGCAGCACCTGCGGTCGCAACACCTGCTCTACGAGCAATTACGAACCGACCTCGCCAAAGCGGTGACGCCGCTCGGACAGCTGGATTTCAACGAGAAGCTCGTGCCGCTCGGCACACCGATTGGAGTCATCACGATTCCACGAATCGGACTCTCCGAGGTCATCGTGCAGGGAACTCGACCGGTCGACCTCACGTCGGGGCCAGGCCATCGTCGTGACACTGTGTATCCCGGCCAGTCGGGCACCAGCGTGATTATGGGGCGACAGACCACTTATGGGGGACCGTTCGGCGCTCTCAAAGACCTGGTTCCGGGAGATACCATCGCCGTCACCACCGGTCAGGGCCTGCAAAAGTTCACTGTCTTCGGTATTCGTCGTGACGGTGACCTGATGCCGGCTCCCATCGGTCTCGGTGAGGGGCGGCTCGAGCTGGTGACCGCCGATGGCCTTCCCCTCATGCCATCGGGAACGCTGCATATCGACGCGGCTCTGAATTCAAAAGTTCGGGAGACTCCGTCGGCGGTGTTCACGAAGGAAGTGCTCGACCCCGCAGAACTCGAGCTCGCCAGTGACGCCAGCTCGTGGTTCAGTACCTTTTTCTGGCTGCAATGGTTGGTCGTCGCAGCGATCGCGCTGCGCTGGGCCAGGGGGCGCTGGGGCGCTTCGCAAACCTGGATCGTCGGCATCCCGCTGATGCTCGCCCTGGGAGCGGCAACATCCGACTCCGCAATATCTACCCTGTCAAACCTGCTGTGACCATCCTGGAGAACGCGATGTCCGAAACTCTTTTCACCCTCGACGACCGCCTCGACGCCGAAGCGGAGCGGTTGCGTTCCGAGGTGCGTGCCCCCGCCGTGTCGAGCGATCTCACCATGCTGGAGGCGCGCTCGATTTCCGCCTGGTTCGGTGACCATAAAGTGCTCGATCGGGTATCGCTCACCATGGAAGCCGGCAAGATCACGGCGCTCATCGGGCCGTCGGGCTGTGGCAAATCCACCTTCCTGCGCATTCTGAACCGCATGCACGAAATGATCCCGTCGGCCTCGCTCGCTGGCGCGGTGCTGCTCGACGGTGAAGATATTTATGCGACCCAACGACGCCCCACCGTCGCGCGCCGCGACATCGGGATGGTGTTCCAAAAGCCGAACCCGTTTCCGGCAATGTCGATTTACGACAACGTGGTGGCCGGTCTGCGGCTGACCGGAATCCGGGCGGGGCGCGATGCCAAAGACAGCCTCGTGGAGGAGTGCCTGATCAAGGCCGGACTGTGGAAAGAGGTTCGGGATCGCCTTCGCCAGCCCGGTGGGGGGCTCTCCGGCGGCCAGCAACAGCGTTTGTGTATCGCGCGATCCCTCGCCGTCCGGCCGAAAGTTCTGCTGATGGACGAACCATGTTCGGCACTCGACCCCACCTCCACTCGCGTAATTGAAGAGACCATGCTTGACCTCGCGCGTGAGGTCACGATCGTCATCGTGACCCACAACATGCAGCAGGCCCAGCGGGTGTCGGATAACTGCGCATTCTTCCTCGCGTCGCAGGGCACGCCGGGGGGCATTGTCGAGCACGGCGACACCATCACCATGTTCGACAACCCCTCCGATCCCCGTACGGCCGACTATGTCAACGGACGCTTCGGGTAACAACCATGTGTGAGCTCATGCCGACGGCAAAAAATGTCGAGCAACCCCGTCGAGTGCACGCCGGTGTCGTGGTGCTGCAGGCGATCGCGATGGTTGGCGTTTTGGGCTGGGGGGTCACGGCGTGGATAGGGTCGAACTCGTCATCGCGCGCGGCGACGAGTTACGCCGCGATAACCGCGAATGACATCGCGGTGGTCCCCTCAGCCTCAGGCCCGACCGCCAGCCCCGGTCCGGCTGATTCTGGGCCGACCAGCGTGTCTGGCTCGGTAGTCACGCTCACCCCGTCTGCCTTCTCGGTGCGCCCGATTGCCACTCGCGCCGCCGGTGAGTGGCTCGATCGAATCGACGCTCGCAACGATATCCCCCGCCGTGCGCTCGCCGCCTATGCCGGGGCGGCTCTTGCCCTGATGGAGGAGAAACCACGGTGCCATCTCGGCTGGAACACCCTCGCGGCCATCGGTCATATCGAGTCCGACGACGGGCGGCATGGCGGGGCGGTCGTGAGTGACAACGGGTACTCGAGTGTGCCGATCATCGGACCGAAACTCGACGGCGGTGCGTTTGCGGGCATCCAT
>JACMOZ010000113.1 GCA_014377785.1 Aeromicrobium sp. | reverse complement strand
TGATGGTTGGTCGCCGGCAAGGATCCGATACCAATGTACGGGTGGATCGAAGGGACGAGCTGCGAGACGTTTCCCATGTCGGTCGATGCTCGATTCATGCGGCTGGCCGATGCGCTCGTGTCGAATGACCGTCCGAGTGTTTGCGCGTTAGCGCGATACAACGCGAGTGCGAATTCGTCGGCGCGAAATTCCGCATACGGCTTGCTCTCCGGTGTGACGGTCAGGACGGCACCGCTGGCGAGTGCACCGGCTTCGAAGCAACGCCACACGCGGCTTTCAATCGCCGCCAGTTCCGCCAACGACTTGGCTCGGACGTACCATCGGCCTTCCGTCACATCAGGAATGGCGTTCGGGGCCTGCCCGGCATTGGTCATGATGCCGTGCACGCGGACGGAGTCGGGAAGTTGTTGTCGGAGAAGACCCAGCGCAACCTGCGCGATCAGGAACGCGTCATTGGCATTGACTCCCTCATCGGGGTAGGCAGCGGCATGGGCCGCTTTACCGTCGTACCGAATATGGGAGTGTGACACGGCAAAGGGGTGTGCCTCAGCGATATCGACAGGAGCCGGATGCGCCATCATGGCGAGGTCCAGCCCGGCAAACGCGCCGCGGTCGATCAGCTCGATCTTTCCGCCACCCCCTTCTTCGGCCGGTGTTCCATACACCTCGATGGTCAGGTCGAGCTCATCGGCAACCGCCGCGAGCGCGATGGCCGCCCCGGCCGAGCTTGCCGCGATCAGATTGTGGCCACAGGCGTGCCCCAGCCCGGGGAGGGCGTCGTACTCCGCCATGAGACCAACGCGAAAGGCCCCCGTTCCGTAGACCGCGCGGAATGCGGTGGGGAGTCCGAGGTAGCAAGGAGTCACAGCAAACCCGGCCTCTGCCAGCAGGTCAGCTACCCATTCGCAGGCCCGGTATTCTTCCCAGGCTGTTTCCGGGTGGCTATGAATCGCTGTTGAGAGCGCCACCAGGCGGGATCGATGCTCATCGACCGATTCCACAACGGCCAAGCGGGGATTACTCATCGCCGGGCACCCCGTACGCTGGCGCGGTTTCAGGGGCGATGCCCCGAGTGACATAGTTATCGCGTTGCGGTAACCAGACCCCGACAAGAGTGGCCAGCCGTTCAATCGGTTCGTCATCCCAGTCGACCCGGAGATCGGTGACGCGCCATCCGATGTCCGTCACAACCGAAAGCGACGCGGAGCGGATGGGGCCCTCTTCTCCCCCAGCCGCTAACGCCCCACGCAGGGCGGCGAGCAGCCGTTCCTCGAGTTCGCCCGTCGAATGGATAAACGCGTCGACCATCGCCTGTGGCACACCGTCCGACGCCAACAGATTTCCGGCAGTAACAATGGAGGGCATCCGTGCTGAACCGTAGGTACCTAACGACTGTCGCCCGGAGTGGACCCCGGTTTCTCCACGTTCATCAATCGCCAGAATTTGTCGGTAGTCGGCGGTCGGGTCGGCAGACGCGATCTGGTCGATTGCCGCTTTCGCCGAAAGCCCAGAAGCCATCAGATCCATAATCTTCGGCCCAAGGCGCGGATCGGTAATGTTCTGTGAGCTCACTGCTCCGACACCGTCGCGGAGCGTGAGGCACCGGGCGGCGACGGCCGGGGACGACGACGCGATCGCCGCTCCGAAAAACCCGTGAGAGTCGCGCACGAGAATCGTGAAGGTCATGCGACCGGAAGAGCGCTGATGACTGCGATGGCGTCGATTTCGACCACCCACTCAGGCCGGGCGAGAGCCGACACCACCAACCCAGTGGAGACCGGGTACACACCTTTGAGCCACTTGCCCACCACGAGGTAGACGGCCTCCCGATACTGCGGATCGGTGATGTAAATGGTCACCTTCACGATGTCGGCAAGTCGGCTTCCCGCCTCGTCGAGAAGTATGGCGATGTTTTCCATGGCTTTCTCAGTCTGGGCTGACACATCGCCGATCCCGACCGACTCGCGCGTCTCGAGGTCCTGGCCTATCTGCCCGCGCAGATAAACGACTCCGTTGGCCACGACGGCCTGGCAGAGGTCGTTGTCCAGGTTCTGCTCCGGATAGGTTTCCTTCGTGTTGAAGGGACGAATTCGGGTATGGGTCGGCATCAAACTGCTCCAGTGAGAGCGACCACGTTTTCATCATTCAGATCGCAATCAATGAAGTCGGTGATCGGATTTATCGGACGAATTGGAATGTCAGCGAGGTAGCTGCGCTGGATGAGGATCTGGTCGGCGAGGTATTTCGCGTCGTGCCATACCCCCCAGATGAAACTTGATCCGCGCCGCGACTGCCAAGGGAGTCCCAAGAAATAGACGCCCGGCTCGGAGGACACCCCCCGCTGATGCTGCGGCTTACCGCTCTTGTCGACCGCATCGTCAGGCAACCAGCTGTAGTCGGCCACGAACCCAGTCGCCCAGATCACTGAGGTGATTTCGGCGTCAGCAAGGTTGATGTGGGTGATGGGGTGGGTCACGTTCTCGGGGTCGGGCCCGAAGATGCGTGCGCCTGGCTCCTCCGGCAGATCCAGACCGTTACGCACGATGTAGTCGTCGGCTTCGTCGAGTAGTGACAGGTAGTTGGCGTCGCCGTTGTTGATGTTGGTCCCGAGGTCGAGCGCGAAGCCCAACGTTCCGTCGACGAACGACTCGGTGCGCCCGGTGAGCGTGATCCCACTGGCCGCGAGGTTGCGGAAGTCGACGGTATGGCCGCCCCGTGCTCCACTGACCGCGATTGTGACGTGTTCTGCACCAGAGGGAGGCGTGGCGGCTTCCCACTTGCCGAGCACTCCGAGCCACCAGACAAAGTCGTGTCCGCGGTACCGGCGCGGTGGCCGGCCATGCGGTCCGACGGAGAGATAGACCTCCCGACCCGCCCTCTGTAGGTCGTCGGCGATCTGCACCCCCGATGACCCCGCACCGACCACAAGGATGGCCCCTTTTGGAAGCTGTTGCGGGTTCCGATAGGAGCTAGAGTGCATCTGCAGCAGTCCAGGGCGCTCCGGGATGATGGTCGGGATCAGCGGACGCTGAAATGGACCGGTAGCGGCCACTACATAGCGGGCATCGAAAACGCCGTCCGATGTTTCGACACGAAACCCGGCCCGGCCGTCGTTCTTGCGCACCGAGGTCACTTCGACGCCGCAACGGATTGGTGCCGCGAACTTTTCCGCATAGGCGACGAAGTAATCCGCGACCTGTTCCGTCGAAGCGAACTCCTCTGGCTGGAGAGAGAATTCGAGACCAGGGAAGCGATCGTGCCACGCCGGACCGTTGGCCCTCAGTGAGTCCCACCGTGCAGAGCGCCATCGCTCAGCGATCCTGTCGCGTTCCACTACAAGGTGGGGTATTCCACGCTCACTCAAATGCTCGCTCATCGCCACCCCGGCCTGACCCGCACCCACGACAAGAACTTCGATTTGCTGGCTATCCATTTGACCCTCCACTGCAGTTGTACCTTTAGCTTTACTTCTCCCTGCCCATCTGAAAAGCATGGGAATTTTGTGGTAAGCATACGCAAACCTTATGAAGGAGGATCGATGTCGAAAACGCCCGGTGTGACAACCGCGCAATTGGCGTATTTCGCCGAAGCGGCCGATTACTTGAGCATGACGCGGGCAGCAGAGAATCTGCTGGTCGCTCAGTCCGCGGTGTCGTCATCGATCGCACAACTTGAGCGGGCCGTTGGGGTGCAGCTTTTTATCCGCAAGCCGGCCAAGGGATTGATTCTGACCGCGGCCGGAGAACGACTCCACCATGAGGCCCGGAGTTTGCTTACCCGTCTCAACGAGGCTCTAGAGTCGGCGCGAGGGCAAGAAAACGAAGTGCGCGGTGGTTTGGTCCTTGCCTGTTTCGTCACTCTCATGCCGTTTTATATCCCCGGACTGCTTTCACAGCTGCGCAGCCAGCATCCAGACCTTCGCGTCGAAGTGATCGAAACGGATCTCGACGGAATGCTGGAAGCGTTGCGTTCTGGCCGAGCACAACTCGGATTGGGATACGACTTCGGTTTCGACGGTTCCGTGCACACTCAAGAGGTGACCCGCGCGCAGCCGCACATCATTCTTTCCGAGAAACACCGGCTAGCCCGCAAGCCATCTATCGCGCTGAGCGATCTTCAGGTGGAACCGATGGTATTACTCGACCTCCCAGTCAGCCGGGACTACTTTCTAGGCATTCTGAGCGCTGCCGGAGTCGAGCCTGAGGTCCGGTACCGCTCCGGTAACTACGAGACGGTCCGGTCGCTGGTTGCGAAGGGGCACGGGTTTTCGATCCTTAATCAGCGTCCCGTCTCATCCGTTACCTATGACGGAGGATCGATCGTCGCGCTGTCGATCAGTGACAGTGTTCGCCCTCTTCCGGTCGTGATTGTGTCGCTGAACGATGTCCGTCCGACCGCAAGATCACGGGCGGTCAGCGACGGGATCCGGTCTCTTGCGGTCAGCGGGAACACCGACATCGGCACCGACGCCTGACCGGGTAGATTTCAGAGTTGCCAGAAACGCGTCGAGCAGGCTGACCTGCCGTTGGGTGGTGATCTCGATCGAGTCAAGTAGCCCCGTTACGTGCATCCCGAACAGGATGGCCAGCAGATGGTCGGCGGCAACACCACTGTGCGTTTTTTCGGCTGTTTCGCCGCGCTCGCCTGCGACGTCAAAAAATCGAGTCAGGCTCTCCCGCCACTCGGCGATCACGCGGCGGCTCGTTCGAGCCAAATCCTCGTCATGAATGGCCCGCTGCCAAAATGACATGGCGATCGATGCCTCGTGCACGGTTATCTGGCTCATCGGCGCGATTTCGTATGCCATTCGCCACACCGCTGATTCCTACGGCATCGGTGCAATCGGCTCGAATGCACCTGTTTGTTGCCTCGTAGACATACTCGTAGGCGCGTTGCATCAAATCGTTTTTATTATTGAAGAAGTGACTCAACGTGCCCGCGTTCGCGTATCCGGCGGACCGCGCGATATTGCGCATACTCGTCTCGTCGATACCCTTCTCGGCAATTTGTTCCCAGGTGGCTCGAATGATGGCGGCGCGACGTTCATCGTGGTCTACGACCCGTGGCATCCGCACGCTCCGCTTTTGCTCGTACTGCACGCAGCGTCTTCGGATCGCTGCGACGCCTCGAGGCGCGCGATTATGGCCGACACGTCGAGAGTGGGATTTCGGTCGAAGAATCCGATCGGCTTGAGAGTGAAGCCTGTGCGGCCAACCGGCATTATTGGCCAGTCCTCGGTTCGCGGAAAATGAGTGAGCCCAAAGGTGCGCCAGACGACGAGGTCGGTATTGTCGAGGGAACGGTCGCCCGACCTATACCGCGGCACGCCGGAACCCGCGGAAGTGCGATTGACGAAATCTCCCGCGGGGTATGTCTCGGCCGGGTCAAAGGCCGTCACCCACAGATGGCGGGTCGCGTGGGTGGCACGGCCGGCGATGGAGGAATCATCGGCCGCCAACAGCACCGGATTTCCCTGAGGGAACAGGCTGAATCGCACGTCATATCCAAGACGATTCTGCACTGATGGGTTCACGATTCCCCAGACACGTCCGAGTTGCCGTTCGGCGAGACGCTGTGCCTCAGATTCGCGGGCCAGGGTGCGGCGGGACTGGGTGAACGCATTTCCGTGCCGATTAGTGGCGCTGGTTGGCGGACGCACGGCATGAAGCTCAGCCACACGGTTGTTCTCGCCGTCGATCATTATGTCGAGCCGAGCACAGAATAGATGCTCGTGGAACGGTGCGCTCAGCCCCGGCGCGATTTCGGAGGCGTACGGATAATTCGTTTCCGGGGTGGCGACCGTGAAGACGATCCCCGTGGCTTTTGCTTCGAACTCGATGGTGCCGTCGAGATAGAGATACCAATAGCAGCCTTAGTCGTAGTCTCCCACCGTGGTGAAGAACGAAATGACCAGTCGCCGCTGCCGTCGTGTCGCGCGCGTTCCGGCCCATTCGACCGTGTGCTTCCAGAGGATGCCGTCGTCGTCTTCGTGGATGCAGACCGCGTTCGGAATATCCCGGGATTTCCAAACTCGTCAGCAATAGTCGGGCTGAGGTAGGTGATGTTACCGAGACAATCGCACCCCAACTCGAACGAGTTCGCATCACGCCCGACCAGGTATTCGCCGGTATCGAAATAATTCGGCCAGGAACGAAACGGCGAGGGATCTTCGAAGGGCACGAGTATTTCCGCGATCGACGCCCGGTGGATTATCCGCCGACTTCGTCGTTTATCCCGATCGAAAAAAGCCAGGGAATGCAGAACGAGCCGCTCTCGCGGATCGAAGCCGACACGCAATGTCCAGTTCTCCCCGCTCAGCATGTTGCCCTCAAGCTTGAAGCTCCGCCCATCGGGCTGGCTTATGTCAATGACTCGAAGCGAGGTTCTCGGCCGCCCTGTGATCTTGGGATCGTCGTAGTTACCGGATTCTGCCGGGACACGCACGGCGCCGTGGTCGATGAGTCGATCGACGCGGCACTCGATCATGTCGATGAAGGCAACCAGATTGTCGATCGGGTGCGCCCAGACAGGATCGCCCTCGTGCAGTTTCTAAAAAAGGCACTCCCCGAAGGAGTCGCTTGCCAGCTTCGTCAGGAAAGTCGAACACTCCGGCCGAAAGTGGGGCCACTTTGACGTCATCCGGTGTCAGCCCACGTGCTCGGAGCGAAGCGCACCACCCTTCGTCGAGGGCGAGGATTTCTTCGATCGAGTCGAACTCCTCAAGGAGAACAGGAACTTGCCCTTCCGCAACCACATCAATAATGCGGCGCCGCTCGACGGTGCTGCGGGTCAGATTCACCAGCGCGTCGATGCTCACGCCAGTGCGCACGTTGAGCAGAAACGTGCGAACCCGCCGATCGATGGAAGCTGCATCCGCCATTCCGTAGAGTTCTTGTTTCGACGGCTCCTCGAGGCCTAGATACGCGAAGCGCACATCTGGACCAACGAGCCCTGCGCTGTCAAGCACAATTCGTGCGGTGTCGATTTCATCGGCGGTGAGAAGCTCGAGCGGATGACGATCGAAATCTGACTTCATAGGACTCTCCACTCTGTGTTTTTGGTAATACAAGCCTTTCATAAAGACATTCGTTTGACACTATCGTCGCTGTTGCCCGCACCGCAAGCCGATTGACTCTCTCGACTACTCTGCAGCTCCT
>JACMOZ010000112.1 GCA_014377785.1 Aeromicrobium sp. | reverse complement strand
GTTAGACGGATGATGTTACGGATCAGGTCAAAAGCCTCACCAACCATTGCGGGTAGCTCTTCAATGTCGACCGTGGAGACTCGGTCGAGAACCTCTGCCGCGATCGCGGGGTCGACACCTTCGAGCCGCAGCAGCGTCCATTTCTCGAACGAGAGCTCGTTCGAGTATTCGGCAAGCACCTCGACTTGAGGCGCATTTTGCCGCCGAGTTGGGGTTCGTAGGGCGGGTCGATGTCGAGGCTGATCTCCCCGCCGACGCGAACGAAGGTCGCCCATCCACCGATGAGGATCGACGGCTCGAGGTCGTGACCCAGCCGGTCGACGAGAGCACGAATGACACCGCTCTCGTCCTCGTAGAGGTTAGGCACTGGTTTGCTGCTCCCAATCCGCGTCCGCGAATAGCTTTGCCCTCGGGGGCGCGGGTGAATTCGGCTGCCTGCCATCCGGGGCTTGCCCACAGGTCGGCGTAGGTTTGCGCGAGGCTGGCGTATCCGGACTTCCAGGTGCGTGCCGCCAGTGGATCTTCGGCCAGGATGATGACCTCGTCTCCCGCGGGGAAGTCATTCTGCGACAGGGCACGGCTCGTGTAGACGATCCGCCGGCCGAGGTCGGCGACGGTGTTTCGTCCGCCAAGGTAGTGCACCGCGGCAGTGCTGCCGCTGAGCGCATAGTCGACCTCATCGTCATCGAGAAGTTCTTGGGCGGCGGGCAAGGTTGTGGAGACCATGGTGTCGGCGCGGAGGTTGCGGTGGGCCGCGAAGGCTTCGAGGAGCTTCTCGGGCGAGACGACTGTGTAGCCGCGGCGCGGTTTCGGGCGGACGGCACCGATGTCGCCGAGTCGCCCGAGAGCCTGGTGGGTGGTGGAGGGTGCAACCGATGCAGCATCCGCGATGTCGCCGATGCTGTTCCAATCGCGCTGACCTTTTAGTACGGCGTCTGCCAAAGTGCGCCAGACTATTTCTAGGTTCTTCATCGCACCACGCTCGCAGGTTTCATATAAATATGGAAGCGAGTATCCGTATTTATATGGATAGTGCGGAATGTCGCTTGCCCACAACTGCGGGCAAACACATCAGAATGAGCGTGGTCGCATTCAACGAACAACGCTGAATCTCCGGGGAAGTTGAGCCAGTTCCGCGTGATCAAAGCGCTGTGACGGGGGTTCGAGTTTCTCCAGGCGCACTTCGGATTTCACTCCACTCGGTGAGTTACAACGAAGCAGATACCCCCGAGCCGGCTCATTTCAGTGATGGAGGTTGTGCGGCCGACTACAGGGGCATTCTGCGCGAGGGCAACGAGAAGGTCCTCGCGGGCGGTGCGAAGTCGCGGAGCGTCCGCCGAGTGGTGCTTGGGCCTCAAAACTCATGGGTTGAAAACGGCCAGAGCCTTAATTGCTGTCGAGTAGGACGCACCTGAGCGCGAAGTCCATCCCGGCGGGGCAAACGCGACTCTCCTGCCCAGAGGGGCTGCGCAGTGCCGGCTTCGTGGGAAGAGTGTCCGTGAGGGTCGTTCGAGTGCAAGAAGCTCCGTCGCTCAGGTCGCATCCCGCCCCGTCCTTGGGTGCGATGCTTCGAACACGAACTTGTCGCCAGAATTCCAAACGTGATCGTCGCTGCAGCGGTAGCCACGAAGCCACGGTTGCCCATCGATGACGCGAAGGTAGAACCCCCTTGGGTAGTCCGGGTCTGGTCGCAACGGAAATGAGGCAACTGTAAGAGATCCCGACGGTGCCTGACCGTTGGATAGAACGGTGTCTGGTGCTGTCGTCTGAGATTGTAAGGCCAGCCGCAGATATGGGCCAGAGGTCGGCGGGCAAAGTCGCAATCCGCTTTCGCGGGCTGCCTCGAATATTTGCGAGAGCACCGCCTCGTGAACGAATCCTAGTTCGCCGACGGAACGATCGACGAGTGTTAACGACTGTGGTTCTGCACGATCGAAGATCGAATCGCCGAGCAACGTCGTTGCTGATTCATTGAGTCCAACGCGGCCATGTCGAAGAGCTTGGAGCAGGTGTGGTCGCGACATGGTGCCAATTGAGATCTTGACAGGCTGATCGAGGGTGGGACGGCTCATGGACTTCATCATTCCGCATGCTCAGCCATTACGAGTGTCAGCTCAGCTTCAGCAAAAGGGTGCGGGCAGAGCCCGGATTACGGGCGCTGCCGGGAAATTAGCCATACTCTGGGGCCCATGGCTCGCACGCTGATCACCGGTATGTCGGGGGTCGGCAAATCGACGCTACTCGTCGAGCTCGCTCGACGAGGGCACAAGATCATCGATACCGATTACGACGGGTGGGAGGACCCCCATCGTTTGTGGGACGAACCCCGCATGACAGCACTACTTGAGACCGAGCCCGACGTGTTCGTGTCGGGAACGGTTCAGAACCAAGAAACTTTCTACGACCGTTTTGACCACGTTGTTCTGCTCTCCGCTCCAGTCGACGTGCTTCTCATGCGCGTTACCACGCGCACCAATAATCCCTATGGACGCACGGCAGGAGAACAAGCCGAAATTCGTAGGTACGTCGTCGAGGTCGAGCCACTTCTTCGATCTGGAGCAAGCGTCGAGCTGGATGCAGAGCAACCTGTTACCGAGTTGGCGGATCTTCTCGAACAATTGACGTCTCACGTCGGCTAACCAGCCGTTCAATGAGCGTTCCTTGGGCTCGCCCCTTCTGCGTCTTCCGTCCCGACCCAACAGCACAGGTGCCCGTCAAGTTCGAGATTCAAAAGCTTGAGTGAGCGAAAGAGCGTCGTGTGAGCGAGGTGCTGGGCAGACTCGGTGCGACCAGAGCCCAGCATTCACGAACTCTCACCGAGCCGACGCACAGTGCACGATCTCGCAGCACGAAGTTGCCTCAGGAATGCGGTTCGAGGTAACGATCCACGCTGGAGAGCTGAAGTGGGGTGTCTGCCCGCACATCAAGCGGATGGCGAGGATGGCCTCCCTGAGTCGGATCGCCAAGAACTACCCAGTCGCAGCCCGCGGCTGAGGTTGGCTGAAGGATGTCCCTCAGTAGCGACGGCAGGTAGGGTCTGAATGCGATGAGTCCACCCCAGGCAGCCAGGAGGGTCAGCGGTCGGTCGGTCGACCATCCCACGCGAAGGATGCGACTCAGCATCTCGATGCCACCCACACAAACTCCGTGGGAAGAACACCCGGGCCTGGTCGGTGGGGAGCGACATCGGTGGCGGCCCGCAGAGAAAACTTCGTTCTAGATTTGACTTACTCAAAACAACTGGTAATGTTCTTTTTATGACGCAGTTAGACCTCCTCGCATCGGCCACCCTGGCCGATTCGGTTCGTGCTGCCGGCCTCAAAGTCACCTCTCCGCGGCTGGCAGTTCTGACAATGCTGCAAAATGCTCCTCACTCCAGTGCCGAAGACGTCTTCGCCGGTGTGCGAAATGAATTGCCTGGAACCTCGGTGCAAGCCGTATACGGAGTTCTGGCTGCATTCACCTCTGTGGGCCTCGTGCGTCGCATCGATCCGGCGAACTCACCCGCGCTGTTCGAGTGTCGTGTGGGAGACAATCACCATCACATTCTCTGTGTTAGTTGCGGAGACCTGAAAGATGTCGACTGCGTTATCGGCGCCGCCCCGTGCTTAGCTCCGTCTGACACCTCGGGCTTCACGGTGTACGCGGCCGAGGTCACATTCACCGGACTGTGCGAACGATGCCACGAGCAGCTCGCACTCGAGGATTCAGCAGAGTAAAAAATCAGGAGCAATAGCGCTCCCCGCAGTCGTCGGCATTCATTGCGTCCAACAGCTGCGTTTCTCGCCCTACCGGTCGCGTTTATCGTCGACCCGTCAGGGCCCGACATCCACCCGTCCATCGTTCAAACAGCGCCTCACAAACACCCGACTAATGCCTAATCAAAGGAATACACCATGACAATGACCCACGAAATCGACATCTCCAGCATCTTCGACCTGCTCACGGAAAGCGACTCAGTCACTCAGACCCTCGCCCCGCAGCCGGGTACCTTCGTCACAACGAACGCTCCGTTCGTGCCGGTCATGGGAACCTACGTGACAGTGTCACATGGCGCGGCGCCCGGTGATCAGGTGCACGGCCGTTACGTGAGCAATGCCAGCCCCGTCGCGACTGCCGATGGTTCCTATGTGACCAGCCAACTCCGCTGATCTCGTAGGGCCTCTCACCCGGTGTATGTCGCCGCGCGAGCTACCGCATAGGGCGAAAGCCCGGGAGCGAGCAGTTCAATCGCGTGCTGGCATGCACCGGTGAACCACCGCAACAAATCACCGCGAAGAGTGACCTGGCGGCACCGCTCTCTTAACGCCTCTAGCTGTTTAACAATGTTGTGGCCATCAGAGAACTCACCCGGGGCGCCCTGTCACCGGGT
>JACMOZ010000111.1 GCA_014377785.1 Aeromicrobium sp. | reverse complement strand
TTCAGTGGCTTACTGGGAGCAGTGGCTTACTGGGAGCAGCGTCCAAACAAGACGATCGTGGATCGCGAACGCTTTTGTACTGCATTTTCTTGGCGGAACCGGTGGGATTTGAACCCACGTCCAACGCCTAATTACAGGGGGACGCTACACAAAAACCCCGGAATATCAACGATTTCTGGTGACTACAACCGCGCAAGTTGCGGATCGTTTGCCCACAGTTGTGGGCAAACGGAGGTCAAACGACACCACGTCTAAGGGTCTCCTGCTGATGTCTCAGGACATCGGTGACGTTTGAGTTGCGGAGTGGGTGATGTCGGGTCTGCTGCACCGTTAGGCGAAGGTGACAACTAAATCGGAGACAGTCCCGTCAATAACCTCCATCAGTTTTACACGCGCGATTTCTGCGGGAAATCGAACAACGCCGGCCAGTTCGCCGTGACTTAGTGGTCGTAGGCCAGAGGAACCTTTCGCTCGAGCTCGTGGCTGAGCGAGTCGAGCTCGGCGCCACCCGCCATCAGGCTGGTCAGCTTGTCGAGGGAGATCTCGGCTTTGGCAAAGTTACCGATACTCGTTCCGCGGTTGAGCAACAGGAAGCGATCGCCGACCGGGTAAGCGTGGTGCGGGTTGTGGGTGATGAAGATCACTCCGAGACCGCGGTCGCGCGCTCGGGCAATGTAGCGAAGCACCACCCCGGACTGCTTGACGCCGAGGGCAGCGGTGGGCTCATCAAGGATCAGCACGCGAGCGCCGAAGTAGACTGCGCGGGCGATCGCCACGCACTGTCGCTCGCCGCCCGACAGTGTTCCGATCGGCTGGTCCACGTCTCGCAGGTTGATGCCCATGTTGGCGAGTTCGGTCACCGTGATGATCTTCATTTTCCGCACGTCGAGGCTGCGGAAGGGGCCGACCCCGCGGGTGATCTCGGAACCAAGGAAGAAGTTGCGCCACACAGGCATGAGCGGAACGACAGCGAGGTCTTGGTACACCGTTGCTATGCCAGCATCCAGCGCTTCGCGGGGCGACGAGAACGTCACCGGCTTGCCATCAAGAATGAGCTGGCCCTCGCTCGGCGTGTGCACGCCGGCAAGAATCTTGATGAAGGTGGATTTACCCGCGCCGTTGTCACCGAGAACACAGGTGACTTGGCCGGCGTTGACCTCGGTGGTCACGCCGCCGAGAGCGTTGACAGCACCGTAGCGCTTACCGATGCCGTTAACGGCGATGAGAGGGACGGATGTCGTCTCCGTGGTGATGCTCACTGAACTCCTCCTGCTCGCTTGCGGACCCAATGGTTGAGGAAAACAGCGAGCAGGAGCATGGCGCCAAGAACGGTGCGGAGCCAGTTCGTGTCCCACTGGGCAAAGGTGATGCCCTGGAAGACCATTCCGTAGATCAGCGCACCGAGGGCAGCGCCGATCGCCGATCCGTAGCCTCCTGTGAGGAGGCATCCGCCGACCACCGCACAAATGATAAAGATGAATTCCTGGCCAACGCCAGTGTTCGCCTGCACGGTTGATGTGCGGAACATCGAGATCATGCCGACCAGCCAGGCAGCACCAGCGGTCGTCATGAAGAGTCCGATTTTGGTTTTAAGGACCGGCACACCGATTTGCCGGGATGAGGTGAGCGCCCCGCCGACGGCGAATATCCAGTTGCCGGCACGCGTGCGCAGGAGCACCCAGGTGGCAACGATTGTGACCACGATCCACCAGATCACAGAGACGTAGAACACGCCGCCACCGATTGTGATTGACGATCCGAACAATTTCTGGATCGAGTCGTACATCGGAACCTGCGCCATGCCCTGGATGGCGACCTGACCGGTGAGGATCTTGGTCACTGCGAGGTCGATGCCGGCCAGGACGAAGAAGGTTCCAAGGGTCACAATGAAGCTGGGTAGGCCTGTTTTCATCACGACGTAACCGTTGAGCGCGCCGATGGCGAGGGCGGCCGCGAGTGAAATGAGAGCGGCAACCCAGATGTTCACACCGAACTCAGTGGTGAGGATGCCCACGATGAGTGCTGTGAACCCGGTCATCACCCCGGAAGAGAGGTCGAATTCCCCTCCGATCATCAGCAGGGCGACGGCGACGGCCATGATGCCGTAAGTGGAGGCCGATTCGAGCCAGACGCCAGCGCCGGGGAGAGTGAAAAAAGTTTTGGTGTAGGCCGAAAAGAATACGAGAATCGCGAGGGCGGCAACGAATGCGCCAGTCTCGGGTCGAGCAAGAATACGCCGTATCGGTTGTTTCTCCATTCGAGTTCGCGTTGCGATCGTGATGATATCTGTGGTGGTCACTGTGCGAATCCTTTCGTGCGGTGCGGTGCGGTGCAGTGCGGTGCGGTGCGGTGTGGTGCGGTGTGGTGCCGGGCCACTGCCTGCGGGTGCGAGCGGTGGTGGGTGATCATGAAGCGGTGTGCCGAAACGCCGGGCGGGATGAACTCGAAAGAGTCCGCCCCGCCCAGCGCGGGTCGAGCAGGTTAGCGCGTACCGTTTGCAGCGTACTTCGCGACGGCCGTGGCGTTGTCCTTGGTGATGAACGCCGGTCCGGAGTAGATCGGCTGCCCACCACCGATGATGTTTCCGTTGATGCTGTTGAGGTAGAGGGCAGTCACGCCGAGGAACCCCTGCACGTAGGGCTGCTGGTCGACAGCAAACAGGATGGTGCCAGCGCTGATGTCAGAGACGACATCCTTCGACAGGTCGAACGTTGCAACCTTTGCCTTGCTGCTGGACTCGCTGACTGCGCCAACGGCGTCAAGCGCGAACTGGCCGCCGAGGGTCAGGACGCCGTCGATTGTCGGGTCGGCCTGCAGCTTCGCTTTGATCGTCGCCTTCACCTCAGAGTCGTTGGTGCCGTCGACCTGGAGGTTGGTCATCGTTCCGCCGAACTTAGAGGCGGCAGCCTTGCAGCGCTCTTCGAGGCCGACGTTTCCCGCCTCCTGGATCACACAGAGGGCGTTCTTCGCCCCATAGGAGGCGAGTTTTGCGCCAACAGCTGCGCCAGCGATGGACTCGCTCTGCCCGATGTGGGTGATGGCGCCGAATTCGGCCGAACGCTCAAGGCCAGAGTTGATGGTGACTACGGGGATGCCGGCGGCGACTGCCTTCTTGATGCTGGTCTCGAGGCCATCCGGGTTTGCCATCGACACAACGATCCCGTCGACCTTTTGTGCGACGGCGTTATCGATGAGCTGGGACTGCTTGGCCGGGTCTGCGTCTGACGAGTACGTGACCGTCGATGCATAGTCTGCACCGGCCTTTTCAGCACCGGACTTGACGCGGTCCCAGAATGCGTCCCCGGGGCCTGCGTGGGTGATGACGGCATAGGTGTACTTGTGTCCGGCTGCCGTGCTCGACTGGGGCGCCTGGCCGGTTCCCGAACAGGCGGTGAGCAGCAGGGCAGCTGCAGCGACAACGCTGAAACCGATAACGAGTCTCTTCATGGAATGGGTTCCTTTTCTTGAATGCGTCCGCGGGGTGCGGTGAGAAGTGTTCTTACCGACGGACGTCACACAAGAAGGCGCATTTCGAACGAGGCCACCTTAGGAGTGACCATCGAACTGCCTTCGGCCCTTGTTGACGCCAGCGTCGGACCGAGTCTGAAGCACTGACCCGGCATCTGTCAATACTTTGTACATACATTCTGTCATTCTCAGTATGATTGACACTGCTACCCACATTCATCGACGAAGCGAGGCACTGCCATGACCGGACGCAAACGTATCGGAGTGGGCCTCGTCTCAGTCGGTTGGATGGGACGGCTCCACTCCCG
>JACMOZ010000110.1 GCA_014377785.1 Aeromicrobium sp. | reverse complement strand
TGGCGCCGGCTCCACTTGTGGGCAGCTCGCCGAACACCTTACGGGCCGCGCAGGGTTGACGGTGCTCACGCGAGGCATCGAGATCGCCGCGCAGCTGGCGGGTAGCGCCGAGCTGGAGTTGGTCATTATCGGCGGCGGCGTAGCGAGGAAGAGCCATGGATTGGTTGGGCCCCTCGCTGAGCTTGCGCTTCAGCGGTACACGGTCGACGTCGCTTTCCTCGGCGTCGACGCTTTGGATCCCGTGGACGGCGTCGGTGAACCCACGCTGTCCGAGGCGTATGTGAAGGAACTGGCCGCGCTCCGGGCACGCAAGGTTGTCGTACTCGCCGACGCTACGAAACTTAGCCGCGGCACGGTGCCCGCTTGGGCCCCACTGCCGCACGGTTGGACTCTCATCACCAACGAACGCGACCAGACGGTTCTGGATCGCTACCGATCATGCGGCGTCGAGGTCATCTCCACCGTGTCCGACTAGTATCCTGCGCCGCAAATTCGTTACTGAGTTGTGAAATGCATGTATGGCTGGTGTGGTCGTCCGAAAGCGCTGTTGGGATTGACCGATCATGAACGTGCGACTTGTGGACGCTTGCTGCCTCAAGGTAGAACGTGTGGCGCTCGTAGAGTCATGCATCCGGTCCCTCCCGGTCATTGGGGCGGCAGGATCTTGGGTTCTCCGGTCGGTGCCGCCTCGCCTCGGGCGGCCGCGTTGTCGTGGCTGTCGCGGGCGCGTTGGAGGAGGGCCATCAGGGTGGGTTCGTCGCGGACTTTCTGCCGGTATTTCGGTCCGAGGGCGACGATCTGGTCGCGCTCGGTGAGTAGCAGCCCGAAGATGCGTTCGCGTTCGACCGGGTCGGCGGTGTACTCCGAGTCCAGGTACGACGTTGCGTGCCGGCGTGCGTTGGCGATCGCGTTCTGAGCCTTGCCCGCGGGGCTGAGCAGCGAAGCAAGCACCGTGACGGCGAGGACGCCGAGGATCACAGTCAGGGAGAACCCGGTGCTGATCTCGATCACCGGGACGGGTTCGCCGTTGTTGATGAACGGGACGTTGTTCTCGTGTAGCGCGTGCAGGACGAGTTTGACGCCGATGAACCCGAGGATGCCGGCGAGCCCGTAGGAGAGGTAGATGAGGCGGTCCAGCAGCCCGTCGATGAGGAAGAACAGTTGCCGCAGCCCCAGCAGGGAGAACGCGGTGGCCGTGAAGACGATGTAGACGTTCTCGGTGAGCCCGAAGATCGCCGGGATCGAGTCGAGGGCGAAGAGGATGTCGGTGCCTCCGATGGCGACCATCACGAGCAGCATCGGGGTCATTGCCCGTTTGCCCTCGTGCATGGTGAACAGTTTGTCGCCGTCGTAGTCGTCGGTAGTGTGGAACACCTTGCGGGCCAGCCTGATGATGAAGTTGTCCCCGGAGTGGGACTCCTCGCCCTCGGCCTTGAGCATGTTGCCGGCGGTGAGCAGCAGGATCAGCCCGAACAGGTAGAAGACCCAGGCGAAGGTGTTGATGAGCGCGGCGCCGAGGAAGATGAACCCGGTGCGTGCGATGAGGGAGAACACGATGCCGAACAGCAGCACCTTCTGTTGGTCCTCGCGTGGCACCCGGAAGCTGGTCATGATGATGAGGAAGACGAACAGGTTGTCGACCGAGAGGGCCTTCTCGGTGACGTAGCCGGCGAAGTACTCCGATCCCGCTTGGCTGCCGCCGAAGACCAGGACACAGACGCCGAACAGCAGGGCCAGGCCGACGTAGATGCTCGACCAGATCGCGGCCTCACGCAGCGTGGGCGCGTGGGCCTTGCGGACGTGGAAAACGAAATCGAAGAGCAGGAGCCCGACGATCGCTGCGATAGTCATGCCCCAGACCAGGGGAGATACCTCCATGAGTGCTGCTCCTGCCTCTCTGGCCGCTGGCCGGCGGAAGCCCGGGCTGGGCGCCGGCCGTGCGGAGCGCCCCCATCACGTTGGAGGCGTCCCACTACTGTGGCACGACCCGCCGGGGAACTTGAGGATGAAGGCCGACTCGAACGCCACCCGGGCTCTCGCGAGACGGTCCGTGAGGGCTCCGCCACCGACAAGCGGGTGCCCTGGGTGTTCTCGGGGGCGAGGCGTCGGCAAGACGGTGCTTCTGAATCAGATGCGTCGGCGTGCGGAAGCGGCCGGCTGGTTCACGGTGAACTTAGAGGCACGTCTGATGCGACGGGCACGACAGCGTCAGTTCACGGCGTTCCTGAAACGGCGTGACCTAACTCTCCCTAGTTCGTTAGAGCCACAGAACCTAGTTCTTAATAGCTAGACGGTCGAAACCAGTGGCGTTGCCGTTGATGCAGATTGAGGGCTCTAATCGAGGGGATTCAAATGCGCCTATTCGTGCGCAAAACATTGGGACTCAGCATAGCCGCCGTGCTCGCTGGGGCCGCACTATCCATGCCCACCCAAGACGCATCGGCAGTGACCTCAGTCGGTGATCCAGACACCGTCTCCACCGCAACCAACGACACCCGCATCGGCGCCCTGGTGCAGCCCACGAAAGCACAGACCGACGCGATCGTCAGGATCGTCAAGGCCAGCCCGGGCACGCGCGCGACCTGGGATCCCCGCTTCGGGACGCCCCGCACCGTGACCCCGCGTGTGGGCAAGACCCTTTCGGGCCCGCGGCCGGGCAGCGCCGTCGACATCGCAAAGGCGTGGCTCACCGACAACAAGGCTATTCTCGGCCTGAGTGATGCGGACATCACCGCTCTCGACCTCCGACGCGACCACGTCCTCCCCGGCACCGGCACGCACACCGTGCAGTTCACCCAGACGTTCGACGGCGTGGCCGCCGCGCGCGGCGGCTCACTCGGCCTCGCGGTCACGAACGACGGCTCGGTGCTCAATTACACCGGCGAGACCGTCCGAGACGGCGCGCTGAGCGGCTCCTACAAGCTGGGGCCCGCAGACGCACTGAAGGGTGCCGCGGGCAAGCTCGCATCGGCCATCGCGTTTGACCCCTCCAGGACCGGCACGAAGGCCGGCTACGACGTGTTCGCGAAGGGCCCGTTTGCCGCGTCGTCATACGTCAAGAAGGTCGCCTTCCCGACAAACTCGGGCGCTCGCGCGGCGTACTCCGTGTTGTTCATCAAGAAGCTCGACGAGGCCTGGCAGGTTGTCGTCGACGCCGAGACCGGGAAGGAGCTCTACCGCACCAGCATGGTGCAGCACGAAAGCTCCGGCGGCACTGTCTACGACAACTATCCCGGCGCCCCCGCGGGTGGCCAGCCGCGACACGTGTCGTTTGACAAGACGGCCGAGTCGCCCAACGGGTACGTCGACCCGACGGGCCTCACCGGCCTGGGTGTCACCACTTTTGGCAATAATGCCAACGCGCACGCGAACTGGTCCAACTTTCTTGTCCCGGCCGACTTGGGCCCGCGCCCGATCAGCCCAACCGGACAATTCGACTACCGGTTCGCCGACCACTGGGGCACGTCAAAGTGCGAACAGACCTCCTACCCGCTGGACCAGGAAGCGGCGAGCACGAACCTCTTCTACCAGCACAACCGGATCCACGACGAGTTCTACAATCTCGGCTTCACCGAGAGCGCCGGAAACTTCCAGTTGAACAACTTTGGCAAGAGTGGCAACCAAGGCGACGCCATCCTGGGACTCGTGCAGGCCGGCGCGGTGTCCGGCGGCAGCCCCACCTACACGGGTCGCGACAACGCCTACATGCTCACGCTGCCCGACGGCATCCCGCCGTGGAGCGGCATGTTCCTGTGGGAGCCGATCGACGACTCGTTCGAAGGCCCCTGTGCGGACGGTGACTTCGACGCCGGTGTGATCGAGCACGAGTATGCGCACGGCCTGTCCAACCGATACATCGGCACCGAGGACGGGTCGCTGGGCACGCACCAGTCGGGCTCGATGGGTGAAGGGTGGGGCGACTGGTATGCCCTCAACCACCTGACCCGCAAGGGCTACCAGACCAACTCGGTGCTCGGAGCCTTCGTGACCGGCAACAAGTCGCGCGGCATTCGCAACTGGGCGTACGACGACAACCCGACAACATTCGGCGACGTCGGCTACGACCTCGCCGGGCCCGAGGTTCATTCGGACGGAGAGATCTGGACGGCGACGCTTTGGCAGATGCGCAAGGCGCTGGTCGCGAAGTACGGCCAGCAGGAGGGTTCGGACATCAGCGAGCGAATCGTTACCGACGCCATGCCGCTGAGCCCGAACAACCCGTCGATGTTGGACGAGCGCACCGCGATCATGACAGCGCTGGACAACCGATACCACGCGCGGTCCGATTTCGACGGGCTCGTCGACACCGTCTATTCGGCATTCGCGCAGCGCGGTATGGGCGCCTCGGCGATCAACCACACCACCGAGGGCGACCCGACCGGCGGCAACGACACCAATGGTGTCCCCGGCTTCGACAACCTCAACCCGTCGCTCAATGGCGTGATCGGCGGCACCGTGCTCAACGCTTCCACAGGCAAGCCCGTTGAGGGTGCGCGGATCATGCTCGGCCAGTTCGAGGCCCGGGCCACCCCGGTTGCCACGACCGGCCCGAGCGGCGTCTTTCGGATAACTGCTACCAAGGCAACTTATCCAATCACCGTGCAGGCTCCGGGCTTCGGCAGCAAAACCGTCAACGGTGTCGCGGTCGCTGCGGGCAAGACGACTGCGAAGGACCTGCCTCTGGCACCCAACCTGGCGTCCAAGACCTTCGGGGCGACATCCGTAACCGGCGACGCCGGCGCGGCAATGGACGACACCGAGGCGAGCTCATGGAAGACGCCGAAGGGTGGCAAGGCCGTAATCAAGTTAGCCAAGAAGGCCGAGGTCTCCAGCGTCCAGGTGAGCGCCTACACGAACAGCCGGTTCGAAGGTCTGAAGAGTTTCACGCTGCAGACCAGCACTGACGGCGTCAACTGGAAGACGCAGTCGGTCGGTGGCGAGAACGCGTTCAGCTACCAGGCACCACGCCCGGCCGTGTCGGACCTGCACTACAAGACGTTTACGCTTCCCAGCCCCACCACGGCGCAGTTCATCCGCTTCTGGGCGGACGAGCCTCAGGGCAACACGAAGACGAACGTCCAGGTCGGGGACATTCAGGTGTTCAGCAAGTCGGTGTCGGGCCTGGAACCGCCGCCGCTGCCGCCGCCGGACCAGCCGGTCATTGAGACGTTCACCATCGCGGCAGGCAACCCGAACAACGCCGTGTCGCCCGGTGTGGTTGGCACCGAGCTCGAGAACGTCTGCACGCTGCCTCCGGCCAGCCAGGACTCTGACGGGCACGTCACGATTCTCAAGGGCGAGGCCAACGACGGCCAGCACGCATTCGACATGACGTCGAGCGCGACCAACGTGGACACCGACGTTTACATGTACGACGCCGACTGCGTGAAGCTCGGGTCATACGCCACGTCCGCAGCGAATGAGGGAGGAACGATCCCGTCCGGGGCGGCCTATATCCTCACGTCGCTGTACGCCGGTGCCGCCGTGGACTACACGCTGACCATCACCGACACCAAATAGTTCTACGTTTCCGCGAAGGGTCTCGGTCGATCTTCTCGACCGAGGCCCTTGCACAGACGCCGAAGAACGCGACACAACCGCATTGGGTTTGCCTTCAGGGCGGGGTTTCAGGTGGGAAGGTGCGCAACGCTGCGACAATGAAGAGAACAGCAGCAGGCGAGGGAGAGTCATGGCAACGTCCCGACGTACGTCCACCAAGGCCACCAAGGCACGGGGTGGCAAAGACGTCATTTTGACAGCGGCGACAAAGAACTTCCAGGCCTTCGGCTATCACGGCACATCAATGCGGGACATTGCTCGGGATGCCGATGTGACTGTGGCGGCCATCTACCACCACTTCGCTTCGAAGCAGGAGATTCTCCAGGACATCATGGTCCGGTCGCTCAGCGACGTGATCTCTCTGACCCGTACGGCGCTACTTGGTTCGGGCTCATCATCGTCGGACCAATTGCACGCGCTAATGACGGCGTGGATTCTCTTCCACACCAGCAGGCAGCCTGAAGCGATAATCGGAGCGTCCGAGATCCGCAGCCTTGATCCGAGCGGGCGCCGGCTCATTACGACTCTGCGCGATGAACAGGAACGGATGTTCCGCGACGTCATCGACCGCGGGATCGCCGAGGGCGACTTCGCGACGCCATACTCCCACGACGCGGCACGCGCGATCATCGAGATGGGCTATGCCGTTGCCGCGTGGTACCGCCAAGGAGGTCACCTCCATCCGCAGGAGATGGCCCAAAGGTATGCCGAACTGGCTCTGGCAACAGTGCGGGCCGCCCCGCGCTAACGCGAGACGGCCCGACTTTGCTTCATTCGGTCAGCGTTTGCCGAACGAGTGGTCGAGTTTGTCCTTGACCGAAACAATCGCAATGAGACCGACGACCGAGATCACAATGACGAAGAAGGCGGGCGCAAGCACGTTGCCTGTCCTCTCGATCAGCCACACGGCGAAGAACGGCGCTGTGCCGCCGGCGATGACCACGCCGAGGTTCCAGCCCATGGCGACACCTGTGTATCGAAGCTCCTTCTTGAAGAGCAGCGGCAAGAGCGTGTAGGCGCTCACTTGGGTGGCAACCGTGTTGAGCATGATCACGAGGTAGGCGACGGCGGCGATCAATAAGCCGTTGTCCATCAAGCCCATCATGGGATAGGTCAACACGATGTAGCCGATCAGGCCGATGATGGCGAGCTTGTGAAGTCCGATCTTGTCGCCGATCAATCCGCCCACAGGCATGAGAAGCGCCGAGATGCCGATGGCCATCGTTGCGACCCAATAGACGGGGGTCGGCTCATAACCCAACCGTGTGATCAAGTGAATGCTCAGGTACGTCAATCCGATGTAGGCCGTTCCGTTGGTGGCCGCACTGATCGCGGTTGCTTGGGCCAGCGACTTGGGCTGCTTGCGGAAAATCTCCATGATCGGAGAGTGTGGCACCTCATCGGACTCATCGACCTGGTGTGTCTCCTCGACCCGGGTGCGCGCCCAGAGGCAGAAGAGTGTCAGCGGGAAGGTGAGCAGGAACGGAATGCGCCAACCCCACGAATCCATCTGGGGGTCAGTGGTCAAGCCCGAAACGATGCCGGCGACAGCTGCGGCAAGCGCGAAGCCACCCGTGGAACCCATCGGGGTGAAGGCGCCATACCTCGCCTTGAGGTGCGATGGGGCGGATTCGGAGATGAAGGTTGCTGAGCCGCCGACCTCGCCGCCTGCGGAGAATCCCTGGGCAATACGGACAAGGACGAGCAACACGGTCGCCCATACGCCAAATTGTGCGTGGGTGGGAAGTAGCCCCATCGCCGTGCTCGCCGCGCCCATGCAGACCAGCGTGGCCACGAGTGCCTTCTTGCGGCCGAATTTGTCACCGATGTGGCCGAAGAAGATTCCGCCGAAGGGCCGCACGAGGTAGGCGGTGCCGAAGACGGCGAGTGCGGAGAGCAGGGAAATTATCGGATTGTCGTTGGGGAAAAACAGCGGCGCAATGATGACGGCCAGATAGCCGTAGAGGCTGAAGTCGTAGTACTCGATCAGCGTGCCGACGCCGCCGGCAATCGCGGCTCGTCGGGTCCGTTTGCGATCTGCGGCGGTCCACGCCTGTGGCTCTGGCACGCGAGCATCCGTCTGTTGTTCGGTCATCTTGTCTCCAAGCCAATTGTAGGTGAGAGGAGAATCACACTCCCGCCTTCAATGATGCTAACTGAACGATCGTTTGTCAAGGGTCCGATTGAATTCAGTCTCTGACTTGCCCAGACGGCGCAATACAAGTCAATATGTCTAACCCCTTGACAATTTGCGGCCAAGAAGTGACTATTGAGGCAACTTAACGCTCGTTCAGTTACCGGATTAAGGATGACCGTGACGCTTAGAACTGATTCCGAAACGACTATCGCGGTCGTTTCGGAGGGACCGCACATCAACACGGTCAACCTGCGTTCCTACCTGGACCCGTTGGTCGACGGCGGGCTCGATGGGGAACTCACCGCGCATCTCATCGCCGGCGGTCGTTCGAACCCGACCTATGAACTCAGCGATGGCAGCCGCAGCTGGGTTCTTCGCCGTCCCCCGCATGGGCTGGTGCTTCCCACTGCGCACGATATGGGGCGCGAATATCGGATTCTCACCGCGTTGCGGGACACCGTCGTTCCCGTCCCGGCCACTGTCGGCCTCTCGTACGACGAGGACATCATCGGCGCTCCTTTCTATGTCATGGAGAAACTCGATGGCGTGACGTTCCGTACTCACGAGCAGACGGCTGAATTGACCCATGCGGAGCGCAAAGGATTCAGCGACACCATGATTCATACGCTGGCTGCATTGCACGGCGTCGACATCGCGGCGGTCGGGCTGACCGACTGGGGCAAGCCCGACGGGTTCCTCGAACGACAGTTGCGACGTTGGCGCCGGCAGTGGGAGGGCGCTCATACGAATGAGCGTGCTGAGGTCGACGAACTGCTCAATCGCCTGACGCGGTCCCTGCCGGTCACCCGATTCCCCGGGATCGTGCACGGTGATTACAAAGTGGACAATCTCATGGTCGACACGTTTGATCCCAGAAAGATTCTGGGCGTCCTCGACTGGGAGATGTCGACTCTTGGCGACACATTGGCCGACCTTGGCGTGATGATCAGTTTCTGGGACGAGCCGGGCGACTTGTTCAACCCCATTTCGGCCGGGACGACTGCGCACGAGGGCTTCGGGACCCGAGATGAGGCTGTTCAGAAGTATGCGCAGATCCGAGACATCGAAATAGCCGACATCGACTGGTACATCGTCTTCGCGGATTTCAAGATCGCCGTCATCCTGGAGGGCATTCACACCCGCCATGTGCAGGGACACACTGTCGGCGCCGACTTCGAGGGCATCGGCGACATGGTGGGGCCGCTGCTCGATCGTGCGCTGGAGCGGGCGTCCGCGTCGTCGCATCACGCACTCCGAGCCTGAACCACAGCTCTCACCGAACTCTCAAGGAGATAAGAAATGGATTTCTCGCACAGCGACAAAGTCAAGGACCTGCAGAATCGGCTCACGGTCTACATGCAAGACCACATAATTCCGGCCGAAGCAGTGGCCGCCGAATTTCACGCCGCGAACCGGGACCACTGGGGTGCGCCGCCGATCATGGCCGAACTCAAAAAAGAAGCGAAGAGTCAAGGGCTCTGGAACCTCTTCCTGCCGGCAGATGACCGCGGTGCGGGCCTGTCGAACCTCGAATATGCGCCGCTTGCCGAGCTCACCGGCTGGAGTCCGCTGATTGCCCCCGAAGCACTCAACTGCTCGCCTCCCGACACCGGCAACATGGAGTTGCTCGCCAAGTTCGGTACCGCCGCACAGCAGGAAGAATGGCTCAAACCGCTGCTCAATGGCGACATTCGCTCGTGTTTCTCGATGACCGAGCCCGACGTTGCCAGTTCTGATGCCAACAACATCCAGTTGAGCATTGAGAAGGACGGCGACGAATGGGTCCTCAACGGCCGTAAGTGGTGGTCGACCGCCGCCCTTCGCCCGGACTGCAAGGTGTCGATGGTCATGGGCATCACCGACCCGGATGCGCCGGTCGGCAAGCGCCAGAGCATCGTGCTCGTTCCCTTCGGGACACCCGGTATGACGGTGGTCCGTTCGACCGAAGTCCTCGGATTCGAAGATCGGCATGAAGGAGGGCACGGTGTGATCGACTTTGTGAACGTCCGCGTGCCGCTCGAGAATCTTCTCGGCGAACGCGGCGCAGGCTTTGCCGTTGCGCAGGCCCGTCTTGGACCTGGCCGCCTGCACCACTGCATGCGTTTGATCGGTATGGCTGAGCGTGCCATCGCGATGATGTCGACCCGCGCCCAGAATCGCATAGCCTTTGGCGTGCCGCTGGCCGATCAGGGTGTCGTCCAGGGCTGGATTGCCGACGCTCGCACCAACGTCAACGCTGCCCGTCTGCTGGTTCTCCAGGCCGCCTGGCGAATGGACAACGAAGGCAACAAGGCGGCCCGCCATGACATTGCTGCCGCCAAGATCCTGGTCCCGCAGGTCGTCAAGGCATTAGTCGACAACGGCATCCAGCTGTTCGGCGGAGCCGGAGTGTCTCAGGACACGATGCTGTCGGTGCTGTACGCGCAGGCGCGCTTCCTCCAGATCGCCGACGGCCCGGACGAGGTGCACCGTCGATCACTCGCCCGTGCCGAGTTCAAGGCCGAACCGTTGCTGAAACTGTCCTGAAATGACGACATACAACACGCTGCTGGTCGATCGCCCGCGTCCGCAGATCGTCGTTGCTCATCTCAACAGGCCTGACCGTATGAATGCGATCACGTTTGAGATGTTCGAAGAATTTGTGGCGTTGCAGCAAGAGGTCGAGGCCGACCAGAAGGCACGCGTGCTGGTGTTGACGGGTTCGGGCCGGGCATTCTGTGCGGGGCTGGACCTCGAACAGGCGGCGACGCTTCCGCAGATGCCGGCCGCGGTCATGTTGAAGGGCCAGGAGTCGTGGGCGAAATCTGTTGCCGGCTTCCGCCATCTGAGCAAGCCCGTGATCGCAGCGGTCAATGGTGCGGCTGCGGGTGCGGGTATGGGGATCGCTCTCGCTGCGGACATCCGCATTGCGTCCGACGAGGCGAAGTTCAATGCAGCTTTCGTGAAGATCGGACTCTCCGGCGGTGACGTCGGCACCTCCTGGATGCTGCCGAGGCTGGTCGGGCTGGGCAGGGCGTATGAAATCCTGCTCACCGGACGCTTCGTCGAGGCACAGGAAGCCCTGCACATCGGTATGGTCACCGAGGTCACCGATGCTGCAAGCCTGCTTGAGCGGGCATTGGAGATCGCCGAAGTGATTTGTGGCAACAGCCCCGTCGGGATGGCCCTGACCAAGCAGGTTGTGCAGCAAAACGTCGACGCACCCTCGCTCGAGGCGGCGTTGGCTCTGGAAAACCGGAACCAGGTGTTGGCGACCCGGACGACGGACATGGTCGAAGCGCTGCAGGCGTTTCGTGAAAAACGCGCCCCCGAGTTTGTCGGGCACTGACCATAACTTTAGGAGTAAGCACGTGTTCACCAATGAATTCACCGAAACCTTCGGCATCGAACATCCGATCGTCTGCGGCGGCATGACCGCAGTCGGGACCGCCGACCTGATTGCGGCCGTCGCAAATGCGGGTGCACTTGGCTTCCTGACCGCACTCACCCAGCCGACGCCCGAGGATCTGGCAAAGGAGATCCGTCGGTGCCAGAACATGACGGACAAACCGTTCGGCGTTAATCTCACCATCCTGCCGACGATCAAACCGGTCCCCTATGACGAATACCGCGAAGCGATCATCGAAAGCGGCGTCAAGATCGTCGAAACCGCCGGCAGCAACCCGGCGCCTCACTTGCCGTCGTTCAAGGCTGCAGGTGTGAAAGTCGTGCACAAGGCAGTCGCCGTGCGTCACGCGCTGAAGGCCGAAGCGCTCGGTGTTGACGCCATCAGCATCGACGGTTTTGAGTGTGCCGGTCATCCGGGCGAGGACGACATTCCCGGACTGGTATTGATCCCGGTCGCAGCGCGAAAGCTGAAGATCCCCATCATTGCATCGGGCGGCTTTGCCGATGGTGCCGGACTCGTAGCGGCCTTGGCTTTGGGCGCAAGTGCGATCAACATGGGCACCCGCTTTGTGGCAACCACCGAAGCTCCTGTGCACGAAAACGTGAAGCGGCAAATCGTGGCAAACGATGAGCGGTCCACCCAGATTGTCTTCCGCGAGTTCCACAACTCGGCGCGTGTTGCGCGCAACTCAGTCTCAGAAAAGATCGCTGAGATATCGCAGCGTGAAGGCGCATCCTTCGCAGACATCGCCGATCTCGCTTCCGGTGTGCGTGGTCGCGAAGAAGTGCTCAAGAACGGCCACATGGAAGGCGGCATGTGGTGGGCCGGCCAGTCGCAGGGACTGATCCATGAAATTGCCAGTTGCGCCGAAGTTGTAGACAAGATCATCCGCGACGCAAGGGAAATAATCACTGATCGTCTTTCCGCGCAAGTCGCGCGCTAACGGACGAGGTCGACAGTAATGAGGTCGAAAGTTATGAATGTGGATCCACTTATAGTTCGGGCAAGGCAACAGACCCTCGGTGACTTGCCGCGCCGGTCTGCCCTCCGTTTCCCCGACAAAGAAGCCATCATCGACGGCGACGTCCGACTGACGTTCGCCGAGTTCGACGAACGCATCGATCGGATGGCCGCGGCATTGGCAGACGCTGGCATGAAGAAGGGGGACACGCTTGCGCTCTTGTCGCACAACTGTTGGCAGTTCCCGGTCATTGTCTTTGCCACAGCACGCCTTGGCGTCATCCTTGTGCCGATCAATTTCATGCTCGGCTCTCGTGAGATCGCCTACATCCTTGACCACAGTGAGAGCGACGCGTTCGTGGCCGAGGACTCGCTCGTGGCAGTCGCCGCAGATGCACTGCGGCAAACCTCCGGGCGGGTCAGGATCGAGGCAACGATTCGTCTTGAGGGCACTGACGTCCCCTTCGACTGGACAGACGTCGAAGACTGGGTCAACCACGAACGTACGCCGTTGCCTGACGTGGACATCGCGGACGATGACCCACTTCGCCTCATGTACACCAGCGGAACCGAATCCCGCCCGAAGGGAGCGATGCTCAGCAGCCGTTCCCTGATGTGGCAATACATGAGTTGCATCGTGACCGGCGAGATGGCCTCCAGTGACATCGAAGTTCACGCGATGCCGCTCTACCATTGCGCCCAACTCGACAACTTTCTCAGCACAGACATTTACCTCGGTGCCACGAGCATCATCTTGCGGCGCCCGGATCCGGCCGAAATTCTGAAAACCATCGAGGCTGAGAAGGTGACAAAACTTTTCTGCCCGCCGACAGTATGGATCAGCCTGGTGCGGGCACCGGAGTTTGACTCAGCTGACCTAAGCAGCTTGCGCAAGGGCTACTACGGGGCCTCAGCCATGCCGGTGGAAATTCTCAATGAGATGGGCCGGCGCATGCCAGGAATACGCCTGTGGAATTTTTACGGGCAGACCGAAATGGCGTCACTTGCCACGGCTTTGCCGCCCGAAGATCAACTCGAGTTCGGCGGCGCAGCCGGTTTGCCGGTCCTGAACGTCGAGACCCGCATCGTCGACTGGCAAGACAATCCCGTAGCCAAAGGC
Source organism: Aeromicrobium sp. (assembly GCA_014377785.1). Taxonomy (GTDB): domain Bacteria; phylum Actinomycetota; class Actinomycetes; order Propionibacteriales; family Nocardioidaceae; genus JACMOZ01. The sequence continues at coordinate 1,178 of JACMOZ010000110.1, read as the reverse complement.
GAAGTCGGGGAAATTGTGCACCGCAGTCCGCAAGCCACGCTCGGATATTTCCGCGACGAACAGCGTACGGCCGAGGCGTTCCGAAACGGCTGGTTCCATTCGGGCGACCTGGGCTACTTCGGCGAAGGCGGGCGACTCTATGTGGTTGATCGCAAGAAAGACATGATCAAAACGGGCGGTGAGAACGTCGCCAGCCGCGAGGTCGAGGAAGTGATCTATGAGCACGAGGGCGTCGTCGAGGCGGCGGTCTTCGGCGTCGACCACCCGCACTGGGTCGAGGCCATCGTCGCCGTGGTCGTACCCCGGCCAGGCGTCAGCCTCGATTGTCAGGACATCATCACGCACTGCCGCAGCAGGCTTGCTGGCTACAAGACGCCCAAGTATGTGGTGGTTGTGGACTCGTTGCCAAAGAATCCCAGCGGCAAAATTCTGAAGCGCGAACTCCGCAACTCTTTCGGCGAGATTGCCAAGACCGAGGAGTCCGCTCAACGCTGAAGCGCAATCAAAGAAACGTCATTTTGGCCGTCCGAGCCCCGTGCGAATTGCAGGCCCTCGGGCGGCAAGAAAATGCCAGCACATAGGCTGGCGCCGTGGCCGTGAAACTCCCCCAGTGTGACCGCCTCGAAGACCTGCCAGGTGTCGGCAAAGCCGTCGCCGAAGACTTGAGGCGCATGGGTTATGTGACTCCCGCCGAAATGACTGGCAAGGATCCGAACGCTCTCTACGAGCAGATCGAGGCCCTCGACGGGCCGACGGATCGCTGCATGCTCTACACCTTCCGTGGTGCCACCTACGCGTTGTCGACCGGCAAACCCGAGGCAGAAAAGCTGCTGTGGTGGAACTGGAAAGAACGCTAGGGATTCGGGGCCACCCGCCTATGCGGCGTCATCGCTTGGTAGGTAAGGTTAGGCATACCTGATAACGCCCACGAGGAAACGGTAATCACCACATGAGACGAATACTGGCCGCCACGGTGGCAGCTGTAGCGATGGTCCCCATGCTCGCCGCCTGCGGGAGCAGTAACGACAAGCCATTTATCACGGTTTACAACGCCCAGCACAAGGAACTCCTGGATGAAATGGTGCCCGGTTTCACGAAGGAAACGGGTAACGACGTCAAACTGCGAAACGGCGACGATTTCGAATTGGCCAATCAACTCGTGCAGGAAGGCTCGGCTT
>JACMOZ010000109.1 GCA_014377785.1 Aeromicrobium sp. | reverse complement strand
CCAGCGCCGCTGCATCCACACTCATCGCCTCGAATTGGGCGATGTTCGGTACGATGAATTTGGGTACTGACAGGTAGATCGACACGCGCTCTCCGGCAGGCGTCATCAGGTTTAAGTGCCGTTCGCTGTCGCCGGGAATGTCATCTGCGACCACGGTGATGTCGGCGGACTCGAGCGCCGACCGCAACCGGTCGGACTCGGGGTCGTCGCCCAGCACGGTGTGACAAATGACTTGGCGGCCCAGTCCTGAAAGGTGCAGCGCCTTTCCTGCAGACGTTCCGCCGATCGTCTCGAAATACTCGAGGGCGAACTGAGTGTGGGGGTGAGGCTCCGGCAGCCGGTTTAGGTATACAAGCTTATTCCACGAGACCGGCCCGCAGATGAGAATATGACCGTGCACTGCTCGGAGCCTCAATTCTCAAGGGGGTCTGCGGGTCGGACCAGATTGACCCGGGCAGCTAGGCGGCGCGTCGCCAACTCCCGGCGATCGCCGCTGGCATAACTCTACGCATTGACTGAATCCTCAGCGCACGGAATCGACTCTCGTGAACGGCAACTTCGGGGCAACACAACCTCGATTCGGAGATCCCCCGTGTTAGCCAGGCATGTCACGGCCAACAACTCGCGCCAAATTGACGCGTCACGAGCGCCAGCGCCACCGTCTAGACCGTGTGCTCAGCTCCGTGAGCAGGCCTTTCAGCCGCCCCTTGACGTCGTGGAGATCGCGGCCGCCGGTGTCGATGTCCCTGCCGACACGGTCGACGAGTTCCCAGTCTCCGTAGCGCTTGCCAGGCATGATCGGCCAGCCCATGGCGAGGCTGTGAGCATCGGTGAAATGGATGGTGGGCTGGGGGTCCGTCATGGAGTTGTTCCATGCAGAGGGCTGCCTCTGTCGGCGAGTGGGGCTCATGCCCCAAGGTCCCGCGGCACGCCGGGGGTGAGCCACTTGAGGCGATCAGTCAGACCGGCTCCTGCAAATGAAGCCACGATCTCGTCTTCTGTTTCTGTGAAGTGTTCCCAAGAGGAGTAATGAATCGGTACCACGATGTCGGCCGCGAGAGAGGCGGTGAACTTGGCTGCGCTCGCGCTGTCCATACTGATCATCTGGTCCCCGAGGATGGCGAACTTCGCCGCGCCGAGGTGCAACACCGCAACTCCGATCGAAAAGATTTCGCTGATTTGATCAAGGTCGCTTTCATAGGTGGTGTCGCCGGAGATGTACAGGACCTTCTCTTCCCCAGGCACCCGGAGGATGAACCCAATCACGTCTCCTGCGGGACCGTGATGTGCAGGCGTCGCTGTGATGATCACAGACTTCTCACCCACCGCGACCGTGTGGCTGCTCCAAGGCGCAACGCCCACCGCGTGGCCACCCAGCCGTCCCGCACCACTTTGGGTGGTTATGACGAGCTTGCCGTCCAGCAACCTCCTGCCGGCCTCATCTAGGTTGTCCGGGTGTTCGTCGTGACTGAGCAGCACGGCGTCAATTGGCGGAAGTTCGCTCGCGGATATGGCTGGCTCGGTGGTGCTCCGCAGGACTACCGGCCCCGAGACATACTCGGTCGGAGCGGGGTCGAACACGGGATCGGTGAGGAACGTCAGCCCCCCGAATTGAACGAGCATTGTTGCTGTGCCGATATGCGTCAGGGTTGTCTGCATGGGTCTTCCTCGGAATCTAGATTTTCAAACGCTCGTACCGTTTGATCGGCACGGCATTCATGGTTAGGGGCCAGAGGCCTGCATCGCTGACGAGAGGGCCAGCAAACGAGCCATAGTAACTATACGCACGATCGTACAGTATGTTGCGAGTTCAGTGAAATTCGGTGAAATCGTGGCACCAACTCGTCCCGATCGCGATCCTCGGAGAGCCGTCGATAGGCTCCCGTCCATGGCGTGGACGAATACACTCACAGCTCATCGCCGGGCCGCCAGTTCGGCGTTTGCGGGCTGGAGCACCTCTGCGGTGACGGGCAGGAGGGCGAGCAGGGCGATACCGCTGAGCGCGGCGTAGACGATCGCCCCGCTCGCACCGAAGGTGATGAATTGTTGGTCGACGTCGATACCGGCCAGCGTTGTGACCGTCCAGCCGAGCGAGGTGAGGCCTGCGATCACTGGTAGCCATACCCAGCGAAGACGT
>JACMOZ010000108.1 GCA_014377785.1 Aeromicrobium sp. | reverse complement strand
CGGGACCCCGCCTGATCATGCTAAGATACTCAAAAGCGGCGTCAAAAGCGGCAAGGGTGGTCGAGATCGGCGTCGGGCGGGACCCCCAATCAATCTGCGATAGCGGTTTCGTTCCAATTACTTGGGGGAGGAACGGGCGGGGTCCCGCTTTGGACGCCGATCCACAGCTCCAACATCGATGCGCGCTCCCCAGACCTCAAATCTCAGTGGTGTGCGTCGCAATAAAGGCCTTCGCCATGGCGCTGTATTGGCTAGTTGGAAGAACTGATTGTTCGAGCCTCTGTCTACACTCGTTCGCAATTTCCCGGACGAGTGCAATATGCTCGTTTCCGCTACATTTAAGCAATCTGTGGTGAGCCTTGCGCAACTCATTGTATTCGCGCGAGCGCTTCACATCGTCCTCCCGGACTAGGCCGACCGTCTCTATGGTCTTCCAGCCGATCTCGGAGCGGCCTCGCGGCTGATCGTCGATCCACTCAATATGCGGTTCGGGGTCGTCCCGGTCCGGCTTAAGCAACTGCGGCTCTTCGACGCCCACATCCTCATGATGGTTTCTTGCGCGTCCGTTGTCGTCGGCGAGCGGAAAGACGATGCTCTTGTACCCGCTGTTGCACACGCCGCAGGATAGCAGAAGATTGTCCCACTCGTACGCCAACCAGTAATAGCCAGGATATTGGACCGGCTCTCCCGGACCCTGCTTCACGGCCCCTTTGGGTCGCCAGTGTTCAACGTGCCGCAACATATAGGGATGTTCTATCGCCACCTCGCAGTAGCAGCACTTGCCGTGCTGAGCGGCCGCGAGGGCCTCGCGCACTGTGGGGTGGCCATAGACATGCTCTCTGATCGCCATCGTGGTCGCGCCGATCTCATAATCGGCTTGACGCGCATCGAACTCGACGCTGTGCCGCTGGACCCAGCGCGGGCCGAGGCGGTGGAGTACCTCCGGTGCTTCCCCCTTGTGAACCCTGATCATCCCGCCTCGCCGAGCCGCTTTTCCAGTTCGACAACGCGGGCCATTAGCTTATCGAAAGCAGCGTCGAACGGAACGTCGCCGCTCTCGATATCGTGCACCAACCCGTTCAATGTGTTGAGGCGAGCACGATCCTCATTGCTCAGATTGCGCTTCCGAAGAAGCATTGCACGCTCGACCAAGAGCTCGGACGACCGCAGGTCGACACCGGCTCCGAGACCGAAGACGACACTGCCGACGATCTCGTCATAGCGCCATGGTCGCTGCGGCAGTGGATCGTTGAGCACAACAGCCCGGGGCCCGTCCCACCTGACCACCGCCACCGGATCGGCGTTCACGATGGCCTCCTGGGCGATTATTGGGCTGTGTGTCGTGACGATGAACTGCACATTCGGGAAAATTTCGAGCAGATGATGCCGGATTTGCCTCTGCCAACGGGGATGAAGATGCAGGTCGACCTCATCGATGACGACAATGGCATGTTCTTGAAACGGCGCCCGACTCTCTGGCCGTTGCTCAAACAGACGCCAAGCCAGATCGCCGATCCAGGACACGGTCACTCTGTAGCCGAGGCTCAGGTTGGACAGTGGAAGATCTCCTGTGTTCTTGGTCTTGAAGACGACGCCCGATCGCGACTTGGAAATACCCGGAAATCTCGCGCCTCCGAAATTCAGCTCCACCTTTTCCAGGTCGGGAATGATCGCCTTGAGCGCGGTCTCGATCGAAGCCTGAAAATCCTTAACGCGCTTCAGTTCGACCTCGCTACCTTCGGCCTTCGCCGCAAGTTCCGCGTGGCCGAGACGTTCCAGCACCTCGTCGATGTCCGCCAGCTCTACCAAGTCATCGAAAAGCCCGTCCGTTGGCCGCTGGTCCGCTATCGCGGAGAGGTTTCGGTTGCCTATATGGCGCGAGGCGCCGTAACCGATGATCAGCGGCCCGGAACCCTTGAGCGCATGCTTTTGCGCGACAGGCCGTGCCGTAATCAGGCTACCGTTCTCGACGCAGCTTTCGAAGCCTATCGTGATGGAGCTTCGATCGGCCCCTTCAAGGACAACCCCCATCTTTGATGTGACTGTGCCGAGGGCGTGCCGAGCCAAGTCGATGAGTTGGTCGTTCTCGAAGTCGAATACGTCCGGCTCCGTCCAGTCGGGGTCGGGAAGTCCCGACCCCACCTGCTTCAACTGCAGCACTTGACCGTCTTCCCCGCGCTCGAAGGCAGGGACGGGCCGCATCATCGCGAGCGCTTGCATCGCCGTAGTCTTCCCGACACCATTCTCTCCAAGGATCACGCACCAGCGTGCAGCACGTCCATCCGCGCTCCGGAAATCAAACATCTGAGGGTCGCTGAACGCTCGGACATTCTCAAGCGTAAGTTCGAGGAAGTGATACTGGTCCGCCATTTTTGGTTCGTCCTCGTGCGCTTAGGCTCTGTAGCGACTTGCGAAGCGGGAGCCACAAGGAATGCGCGTCCCTCCATGGGCCGAGAGGCGCTCTCTTCCAGCACGAAATTCTATCATGCGGCGAGGGCGCCGCTTCACAATGTCGCCAATTTAACTAAACAGAATCATATATATGTCAAATATTGCGGAAGTTTCGGGCAATTAGGTCCAGAATGAAGCGAACTAAGTTCATTCTCAGACACAAAAAACCGATCTTTGTGATAGATCTTAAGGGATTATCCGTTTTGTACTGTCCGTACATTTACTCCAACACCGGAATTCAGGTTTGCACTGTAGGATCGACTTAAGATGCATTTGCCAACGATAGGCTGGAATAGATCACAGAAATCTGCTAACGTATAAATTCGATTGGTTCAATCAGCGGGAGATTATGAATGGAAGCGACCAAAATTCGCCGGGCTGACGCCGTTGCCGGCACGGATTCGCTCAGGCTCGATAGCGCAGCTCTTGCAAGGCTGATGACCGAAGTCCGCAACCAGGCAGTGAGCGCCCCGACAGCGTATAACCGGGTGCACAACCGCCACAATCGCTAGGAGCTACCTTCAGGTATGAGCGCATGATCGCCATCGACACAGTGCTCGTGAAGCTTGCGAGTCGGTGCAATCTCGATTGCGACTATTGCTATGTTTATCGCATGGGGGATGACGCCTGGCGTCTGCAGCCCAAGCTCATGTCCGAGCGGACCGTCGAGGCGCTTGGTCGTAACCTGTCCAGGCTGGTCGAGGCACAAGGCCGGCCCCTAAGCCTAGTTTTTCATGGCGGGGAACCTCTTCTTGTCGGCGCTACGCGATTCGCCGCGATCTGCGCGAAGTTGCGCGAGCATTTGCCACCGCCGGTGGGGCTGCACGTCCAGACCAATGGGGTGTTACTGAGCGATGACGTCATTCGCGCCTGCGCGCGGTATGATGTAGGCATCAGCATCAGCCTCGATGGGCCTTCCGAGATTCACGATCGCCATCGCCCCGATCGCCGGGGCCGCAAGTCGCATGACGCAGTCGTGGCGGGCATCGGACGGGTCCTCGCACACCCAAAGGGTCGGTCGTTACTGTCGGGGCTTTTGTGTGTGATCGATCTCGAGGCGGATCCCGCCGGTGTCTATGACTTCTTCAAGTCGACCGAGACGCCGAGCGTCGACTTCCTCTACCGCGACGGCAACCACGACACACTCCCGGTCGGTAAGGCGAGCTTCCTCTCGACGGAATATGGCGACTGGATGGTGCGCCTGCTCGACGTCTATCTGGCGGACGATGAGCCGATCCGCATCCGGCTGCTAGACGACATGATGCGGCTCATTCTCGGCGGCCGCTCGATTAAAGAAGGCGTGGGCCAGGACGACTATGGCATTCTCGTCGTCGAGACTGACGGGACGATCACAAAGAACGACACACTCAAGTCCGCCGACGGCGCCGACCGGTTCGCCGAGCGTTGGAGCGTCCATGACGATCTGGCCGGGTTTGTCGCATCGCCTCTCTTTCAGGAGTATCATCGATCGCAACGACCTACGGCCGCCGTCTGTCTCGCCTGTCCGGATCTCAAGATATGCGGCGGAGGGATGCCGACCCACCGTTGGAGCGCTGCCGCCGGGCTCGACAATCCCAGTGTCTTCTGCGCGGACCAGATAAGGCTAATTGGCCACATGCGCGAGCAGATTGCAACGCGGATCGCGGCGTGACTCGTCCCAACTTCATGCGCGCTGAGAGCTGGGATTTTCCGTTCCCGCACTTCCGCGTAAGCGAACTTTTGCCGGAACCCACTAGCGACGCGCTGCTCGAATGGCTAGACGCCGATGCGCCTTGGAAGCTACAAGTCACCGACTTTTACGAGCAGCATGAATTCTCGATGTTCGACTGCAATGTACCCTCCGCGGTGGCACACATCGTCTCGAACGCCTTCGTCGCCGACCTCGCCCACGAACTTTCCGAACGGCTGGACGCACCGGCACTCGAACTCACCGAGGTGGCAGTCCACCGACTGATTGCGGGGCAGACGATCCGGATTCACAACGACGATATCGGCAAAGATGAGACCCACAGACTCATCGTTCAGCTCAATCGGGGCTGGAAGGTTGAACAAGGTGGTCTATTCATGATCTTCGAGGCCGATGACCCCGAAAGCGTCACTGACGTGTTGCTGCCGGTCCACCGCAGCGCCTTTGGATTCGAAATCTCTAAGCATTCTCACCACGCCGTTTCCACCATCTACAGCGGTAATCGCGACACACTAGTCTACACGTTCCGACACGCAATTTGACTGCGCTGCACGACCGGATTCGCGCGGCGCTGCCAGCCCGCAAGGCGCGTTGGTACGACGGACTAGCACCCGACCTAGCGGCGCAGGCATGGTCACTGCTCGCGCGATCGAACATCGAGCAGGCCAACTACGGCGCCGCGAGGGTACTGCGCAATGACCCAATCGCCGCGCGTCTAGGCAGCTTAATGCATCGAGCAGGCTTCGGGCGGCCGATGCCGCTCGAGCGTTATGACGTAGTGATGCTGGCCCGCTACGGCGTGATCGGCCTTCGCGAGCCAAGGCCGCACTTCGATCCCATATATCTTGAAGCCGAGCTCGCACATGCCATGCAACTGATCGACGTCGTGCCGGGTGCCGGTGAGGCCTGTCGCGAACTCGTTTGGTCGATCACGCCAATCGATGTCGAGGGCTTGGAATACGACACTGGCTATAGCGATCCGGCATTGCCGTTCTCGATCTTCATCGGTGCGCACGCCGCCGAGGACTGCGTGCCGGCCATCCGCTTGGCAGAATGTTTGCTGCATGAGGTGATGCATTTGCAGCTGAGTTTGATCGAAAGCTCGGTGCCGCTGGTTCTTGGCAGGGGCGAGCAACGCTATTCGCCGTGGCAGCGACGTCAGCGACCGACCCAGGGTATTCTTCACGGACTATATGTGTTCCGCGTAATCCAAGACTGGCTAAGGGGCGTCGCTAACGATCCAGCCAGAGCGAAGGCCGATATTCAGCAGGCCTATGTCCGAATTACCCAGATCGAGGCGGAATGCTCTGAGCTCGCCAACGTCGCGGCAAGTGACAATCTTACGACGGACGGGCGCATCCTCGCCGCTGCACTTACGGGCTAGGAGATGCGAATCGGCACATTCAGCTATCTCGCTAACTAGTGGTTAGAGCGCGACGGACGAGACCCGCCACAGGAGCCTGAAACGGCCGATTTCTGCCGTATCTGTCAGATACATCGGTCTGAGCCTATCCACTAGATGATGCGGATAGGCGAAAAACCGGGCAACGATACGTATGGAAAGTGTGTATTGTTCGGGTATAGTCGTAGGAAGCTTCGCGCATCGCAAGTCATTACTGAAGCTATCTCCAGAAAACCTTTGTCACGACGGAACTGCACCTTGACGCGATAGTCCGCGTCCTTCCCTGCCATGCTGGGAGGTTTTCCATCGCTACTCGACCGTACTTCAATTGTCAGTCCGTTCGATAGGTTAATATCGTAGGCTGAACCAGGAACCGAAAGGTTCCCCCCTGTCTGACAAGAGACTAATATCTCAGCGATCGCTCCCATCGCTTTCTTCGGATTGTCGTAAGATCCTGTCCAGTTTCCTTGATTGATCCAAGCGTTCAGGTCATTCCAGTTGTCAGCTAAAAGCTGGAAAGCGGTCGGCTGCATAGACACCTTCAAATCGAGCCGGGGGAGGGGTTCAGCAGTCGGACGGGTTGAACAGTCTATGACCCCTTGGGCACCGAAACTAGAGCGGTTTCCGGCCGACGTGAATCGAGGGGGATTCCCACGTGTGCAGTTTTCTGATTCAGGATTCATGCTGATGAAGGAGGTCGGCATGGATGGGTCGAGGGCTTTCACAGGATCTTCGTG
>JACMOZ010000107.1 GCA_014377785.1 Aeromicrobium sp. | reverse complement strand
TCCGAAAGGAAATAGTTGAAGCCCCAAGTTTGACCTTCGCCAGCTTCGACACGACAGAGATCGGTTCGATCGCCCACCATTTCGCTGGATCCACCCCGGATCAGCTGTGCGGGGATCTACGCTCTCCGATTCGAGACGGATGAGTTTTACGCCGGTCCGTCTGTGAATGTCGTCACCCGGTTTGCGAAACACCGTCGCACCTGGGGCGACATCGTTTCGCTGGAGTTCGCTACCTGTGCTCGTGAAGATCTTGACGAGTGCGAGAGGCGTGTTGTGTCGCAGGAAGAGAGGGTCCACAGCCCACGGAATCTGTTGCTCACTTACCACCCGAGCGGTTGGGGCGAAATCGAAATTGAACAGGAAGCGGGCGGCGTCTCCATACGCTTGCCTATGGGTAGAAGCGATCGCATGACCATCGCCTCAGAGCCTGCCAATTCGCCTCTGGCGCGCTATTGGCGCCTCGCTGGTCGCCCCGATTATCCGAAGATCCGCGAAGAACCGGCGACCTTCATCGGCGAGACGATTCCAGACCCAGTCCTCACCACCCACGGTAGGTGGGCGATCACCGCGTATCCGTCAACCGGGCAGACGAAGCAGTGGTGACGCATCGTGGCGATCAGTTGTGGTCGGGTGGAGTCGTTGGTTATCGGCGAGGAGATCCTCGACAACGGGCGGAAGCAAATCGTCGCCAACGTGAATCTATCCCCGGAAATCGGGCGAGAAGCGTTGCGGGCGTTGGGGCTGCGCGGGGAAAAGACCACGTCCATTCGCGACCACACCTATAGCGCAGCCGATGTGATCCCCGTTCAGGTGATTGGGCTCAAAGGGTTGAAGGCCCTTCTTGCGCAACCCGAGGTGCTCAATTCGGTCTACAACTTGAACGTCCGGCAGATGCGCCAGTGATCGCGACTCTTCGCCAAGTTCCACAACACGGCTTTGGCGTACGACGTTCTCACGGCAACCCACCAGCGCGGATAGCGCGCGGGTTAAGCAAGGGGTCCCACGCCGCAATGAACCAGAACTCGCCGCTGCTCCGCCTCGCACGCCTGTGCAATGGGCTCAGTGGTTCCTCAGCCTCGGCGAGCAAGACGGGCGAGAGTGGCCGAAGGACGGGTTGAGCACAAAGCTTCCATGTCGAGGTGACAACGCTAATTGTTGCTGACAGCTTCGGAGACGTCAGGGTCTCTCGCGAACCACGTATTCCGTAGATATCCCGCGAACATAGTTCGCACTTGACATCATGCAATTCAACTTCTATGGTGGTCATACCCGGTAGCGAACTGGGTATTCATCGCATAGAAGGAGATAGTGTGTATTCACACAATGTGTTGGGGTTTCCGCACAAGCAAGGCCCGTCACGTCGTCGGTTCGTAGTGATGGACATAGAGAACGTCAACGGAGGCGCAGTGGGCAACAAACTTCTAGCTGACGCGGCATTCCGCGAAGTTGCTGATGCGATTGGACTGACCGAAAGTGATCACGTCGTCGTCGGTGCCGGACCGTCGAGCCTGCTCGCCGCCGGCCTTGCGTCTCAGAGCGCCCGCCTTGTGATGGGAAGGGGACTCAGCGGCGCGGACCACGCCCTTGTGGAGGTACTTCGCGACGAGCACATCGCTAACCGGTTCGACGAGGTCATCATTGTCTCGGGCGATGGGATTTTCACCGCGGTCGCGGCATGGCTCGCATTCGAGGGTGCCAAGGTCACAGTCGTCGCGCGACGTGGTCGCCTATCCAAGCGCCTGCAGATTGCCGCCGGCCGCATCGTGCTTCTCCCTGAGTTGACCTCGCAGTTCGGGAGCGCCGCCTAATGGAAGAGCCAATGCTCATCAGCACAAGCGACATCGCCGAGCTCGTCGATGAACGCCTTCCTGTCGTAAGTACCTGGCGCAACCGCTTCAAAATTGGCCCAAATGCCTTCCCTCAGCCGGCCGGCGGTACGCCCGCGCGTCCGCTGTTTGACTTCGCCGCAGTGCGCGAATGGGTTTCCGCAAACCGCCCTGAGAAGGACCTTCGCGTGGGCCTCCTGCGTATTCGCGTCTGGTCCGCGCTCCGGCCATTGTCTGAGCGAATTGACCAGTTTGACCTCATCTATTGGCTTCACCATGAACTTGAGACCAGGAAACGCGCCTTGAGGCTCCAGACCGACCCGACGAGCGAACCGGAATCTGCCCTGGGCGATGAGTATCTGCGCACGCTGTTCGGTTTGGAGGCGACCGCTGCCGCGCCCAGTAAGAGCAACCAGAACTGGCCTGTCGAGATCGCGACTATCAAGGCGCTCATCGCAACCGCGACAGCGACGGAGCTGGTCGAGGTCAGCGACTTCGCACTCGCGCGTCTCAGCGCCGGGTACGGCCGCTCCGGAGGCGACATAGGGGCCGTCGGATCGAACGTGTCGGGGATTCTCGCCGCGGCAGCGACCACGCTTGTCGCCGATGATGTGACGACTCCCCTCCTTTACGATCCGGCATGCGGTATCGGCGAAACGCTGATTCGTACTTATGAACAGCTGGGCAGGTCCGGACGCGTTATCGGCGCGGAGATTAATTCGCGTGTTGCGGCGGTAGCGTCGATTCGCTTTGACCTGCGCGACATACCCGCGACAATGAACGTCGCGGACACGCTTTCTACTCGACAATTCGAGAGCCAGCTTCCGGACCTCATCGTCGCTGAACCGCCGCTCGGTCTGCAATGGGCTGGTGTTTGGAACCCCGACGACCCGCGCAGCCAGTTCGGAGTTCCCCCGGCCAGAAATGCCGATCTCGCATGGGTCGCAGATGCTGCCTCGCGTCTCAAGGGTGAGGCGACGGGGCTTGTGCTCACCAGCATGAACTCACTCAGCAACGGCGGAGCTGAAGAGCGTGTGCGAGCCAATCTGCTACTTCGTGGCGCCGTACGTTCCATCATCGCGCTGCCCCCCAACCTGCTGCAGTACACCTCTGCGGCTCTCGCTCTTTGGGTATTGCAGGCACCTGCCGGCGTCGGCGTCCCGGTGCGCGTCGTCGATGCATCAAACCCGAGCCTAGAAGGGGCGACAGCATCCAAGCGCGCCGCTTGGGTTCTCGCGAACATTGCCGACTTGGTGGGACACCCGCGTGATCAAGCCATCGGTGACGAGGCGCTCGCGGTATCCGTCGAGATGGAGGACCTCCTCGCCAGCGGGTACGATCTTGCCCCGAGCCGCTGGGCGGCGAAGCCAATTAGAGACGATCTTTCTGTCTACGTCTTGGGACACGGCTTCGATCTTCAAGCAGCGCTTCAGGCTTTGAGTCCGATCGCACCCGCTTTCGACCAACTCTCGCCAGCACCCCACGTTGTGACGATACGCGAAATGACCGAGTTCCCCGATGCTCGTGAGGCGAAGCTCTGGATGGGTCGGGCAGCGTCCGCTGGCAACGACTGGCCGCCTGACATGATCACGTCACTGAGCATGTTCTTCAGGATCCATGCGCTCCGGCCGGATGACGTGACCGAGGAGCCTGGGTTCCGCACCGAGCCCGGCGACATTGTCTTCATCTTCAGGACGACAAAGGGGACGGGTGCGGCTGAAACGCGAGTAGACGCTCGCGTAGACAACGCGGGGGGACATCGACTCGGCAAGGGTGTGCGCGCACTACGGCTCCTGCAACCATCACGATTCAAACCGGACTACGTCGCATTGTGTCTGGCTGGCAAGTGGAATCGGCGGTACCAGGCCGCGACAACAAAACAACAAAATGCGGGCGACCTAGAGATCCCTCTTCTTGCGCTCGACGCTCAACTCCTCTGGATTGAAGCGTTCGCTACTCTCAACAAGAGAGTTGACGAAGCGGAGGACATCATCGAATCCGCCGCCAACCTCGACGCAGTGGCGCAGGATTTCCTCCGCTTCGGCCACATGGATGCGATGTGAAGGCGACCGGTAGCGTGATGTCGTTTGCATCTGGCACAGTCGACCGGGCGTATTGTCCAGGCAAAGTGCGCGGTCGCCACCGGTGCTCGCGGCGGTTTACCGAGAGTGCCCAGCCGCGCCAAACATTTGGCCGTTTCAGGTGGATGCCGTTCCGAGTGACCTCAAATTGAGCTAAATCACGAGAATCTGTCGTTGGCAGGGACCGGACGGCGCTGATAGGAAAACACCGCAGGTAGGCTCGGACCCGAAAGGGTACCGGCCCGACGGTCAACAAGGTGAAAGGTGATTGGGTGAGCGACGCAATCGTCCTGTTGTTCCCCTCGCATGAACGCGCTTGGCCAATTGGGCGCGGTGCCTGAGTGCGGATCATCGACAACATCAACGAACTGCTTGGAGATGATCTCAAGGGCGAGATCAAGGCAGGCTCCAAGCTGAGAATTGCCGCGTCAACCTTCTCGATCTTCGCCTTTGAGGCGCTCAAGAAGGAGC
>JACMOZ010000106.1 GCA_014377785.1 Aeromicrobium sp. | reverse complement strand
GCTGACTATTCGTGGTCCAGGTACGCCGATTCCTTCGTCGACCATGCCGCGAGATACACCTATGACTATCGCTATGATGCGGCAGGCAACTGGCCGTTCAATACCGCGTATGCGGGGCGTTTCGGCCTCGACGCCTTTGTCACACGTCTCGCCAACCTGCGCGACGCGGAGGCCTTCATCAAAAAGGGAATCCCGGTCGTGGCCTCGGTTCGCTATGCGAAAGGCGCCCTCACCGGTTCCGCCGTAGCGTCGAGCAACGGACACCTGCTGGTCATCGTCGGCGTATTGAAGGACGGACGGGTGGTCGTCAACGATCCGGCCGCTTCAAGCAATTCGAAAGTGCGCCGGATCTACAACCGGGCACAGTTCGAGAAGGCCTGGCTCGGTGGCAGCGGCGGCGTCTCGTACGTCATTCATCCGGCTTCGAAAAGCCTCCCGGCCGATACCACCCGCTGGTAAGCGCGGAACGCTTGGCCGGTGACTTGGCAACCTCATACGGCCTGCCTCCTCGTTGGCGGTGAGTTAGCAACGTCATACGACGGGACGAGGTTGCTGGCCCACCGCCCTCGACCGGATGAGGTTGCTAACTCACCGTCACGAAGGCGGCGTCGTAGCCGGTGGCGCCATCGGGCAAAACGCCCGCCCGTTTGGCGGTTTGCGGTGTCCCGGTCGAGTCCGTGGCCCTGACCTCGAGTCGATGGTCGCCGGCATCGGCCTGCCAGTCCCATACCCATTGGACCCAGGTGTCGACATTGGGGACCTTGGCGAGAGTCGCCTTGTTCCACGCGCCGCCGTCGACCCGCACCTCGACGGCCTCGATGCCGCGTTGTTGTGCCCACGCTGTTCCCGCCACCTTGACGACACCGGCTTTGGCCTTTCCTCCCGGGGTGTCAAAGCGTGATTGTGTTTTGATCGGACCCATCGGCGACCAGCCGCGATCGGTCCAATACGCCTTGAAGTCCTGGAAACGGGTGATCTCCCAATCGACGACCCATTTCGTCGCGGACACATAGCCATACAGGCCGGGTACGACCTGTCGGACCGGAAAACCGTGCTCAAGCGGCAACGGTTCGCCGTCCATCGCTACGGCGAGCATGGCATTGCGGCCGTCGGTGTGCGCCTCCAACGGTGTGCCCGCGGTCCAACCGTCCTGCGACTTCGACAACAAGGCATCGGCGCCGGGCTGGACTCCGACTTCGTCGAGGATGCCCTTGATCGGGACTCCGCTCCAGATCGTGTTGCCGATCAGGTCGCCGCCGACCTCGTTGGAGACACAACACATAGTGATCCAGGCAACGCTGAGGCCCCGATCCAGCAGATCCTGGTAGGTCAGGGTCATTTCCTTGTCGACCATGCCGTGGATGCGCAGACGCCATTCGTCGGGCTGGATGAGCGGCACGCTCAGCGCCGTGTCGATGCGATAAAAGTCCTTCGGCGGAGTGCGCCACGGCGGGCTATCAGCGACCCTGAGTTCGGCGCCCGCAGGGGTCGCCACGGTTCGGGTCGAAAGTTTCAGTTTGGCACGCGCCTGCTCGACAACGGTTCGCGAATGACCGACCCAGCGGCCGAATCCCACGGCCACGGCCGAACCGGCGGCGACGAGGCCCGCATTGCGCAGGAACACCCGCCGCGAAACGTCGACACTCTGACTGGCACGCTCGCGGTTCAACCAATCGAGCACTGCCATCGTTACGAGGCCACCGGCAATGCACAACAATGGCGTCAGCGAACCGGTGTTCGGCCGCGACGACGCGGCGAGCATGCCCAAGACGACGAAGGCGACGATGACGCCGAGGGCCGCTATGCGTTGAGTTGCCCAGAACCGGCCGAGCAACGCACCGAATCCGAGGATGACCACGACGACGCTGGTGATGGCGAGCGGCTTGTCGGCTTGACCGACAATTTCGATGATTTTGCGAGCGATTCCGCCCGGGGTCAGCGCGATGACGGTTTCACCTAGCGCGACAACGGGGGAAGCCCGCACCTTCAGTATGCCGGCAAGGAGTTCGGTGATCGACAGGCCCGCGGCCGTTGCCAGAACGCCCGTGAGTGCCGGTGAATGTCGGTTTGTCACAGTCCAATCGTCCCCCACAACAACAAACACCGCCTCCTCATAAGGCATGATCGGGTCGTGACCAATTCATTGCCCCGCATCGGCATCGGCACCGATGTCCATCGTCTCGTGCCCGGGCGCGCGATGTGGTTGGCCGGTCTCGAATGGCCTGATGAGGCCTACGGACTCGAGGGCCATTCCGACGGTGACGCCGTCGCCCACGCGATGGTCGATGCCCTATTGAGCGCCGCCGACCTCGGCGACATCGGTGGCAACTTCGGCACGGCCGATCCCGCCTGGGCCGGTGCTTCGGGCCTCGATTTCCTAGTGGAGACGACTCAACGCGTTCGTGCCGCTGGCTTCGAAATCGGCAACGTCGCCGTCCAGGCGATCGGCAACAGCCCGAAGATCGGCACACGCCGCGAAGAAGCTCAAACAGCTCTTGCCAAGGCCATCGGTGCGCATGTCAGCCTCTCGGCGACGACGACCGACGGCCTCGGACTGACCGGTCGTGGCGAAGGCGTCGCCGCCATCGCCACGGCACTCGTCATACCCCGCTAAACCCCGTCGGCGGTGGGTTAGGCACCACCACATCGCCGTACGTGGTGCGTAGGTCACCGCCCCAGAACAGCTGTGGTGCCTAACTCACCGTCAAACGGGGCAGGGAACCACAACGCCCCCGACAACCGAGGTTGCCGGGGGCGTTGAGTGAGATTTAAGAAGCGAGGACTTCGTCGAGACGAATCTCAGCCTTGTCTTCATTGGTGTGCTCGGCGAGAGCCAGCTCGGAGACGAGGATCTGGCGAGCCTTGGCCAGCATCCGCTTTTCGCCGGCGGACAGGCCGCGCTCATGATCGCGGCGCCACAAGTCGCGAACGACCTCGGAAACCTTCATCACGTCGCCGGAGTGCAGCTTCTCCAGGTTTGCCTTGTAGCGGCGCGACCAGTTGGTCGGCTCCTCCACATGCTCAGCGCGAAGAACTCCGAAAACGAGTTCGAGGCCTTTTTCATCAACAACATCGCGCACACCCACGAGATCAAGATTGCAGGCCGGGACGCGGACTATCAAATCGTTTTGTGCGACTATGCGCAAGACGAGATAGTCCTGATCTTCACCTTTGATCTTGCGGGTCTCGATGTCTTCGATAACTGCAGCACCGTGGTTGGGGTAAACAACGGTTTCGCCGACAGAGAAAGTCATAAAAGAATTACCTTTCTTAGGTGACAAGGATAACACGGGCGGCCGACACCGACTTCTGTGATCACCGCGCGAAGATGGTGCAGGCATGGGTCGCACGGAATGGGCGCGACGCGTTTCGATACGATCAGCGCGATCAGTTCATCGGTTGGAAAGCAGGGACTTCGTGAGCTCCGTTCGACTTCGTCGCACTTCGGCAGCAGCCGTCGCAGTGACCGCCATGTTCGTCTTGACCGGCTGCGGCACCGGATTCGGCGCCCAGACCAATAAGTCGTATGACGCCGCCGTCGGGTCAAACCAACGCGGCGGCGAGGTCGATGCCCTCAACGCACTGTTCGTCGACAACGCCGATGGGACGGCGACGCTGTCCGTCGCACTGCTCAACAAGGACACCAGCGCGCACCTCCTGAAGTCCGTGTCGATAACAGCCGAGGACGGAACACCGATCACCTCTACCTTGACGGCGCCACAGGAACTCTCCTCACGGACGATTTACTCCCCCGGCAAGGCCGGCGACATCATCATGACCGGCAGTTTCCCCGCCGGCGGATTCGTCAACATCACCTTCAACTTCGACGGAGTCGCGTCGCTCACCATCAATGCGCCCGTCGTCACCCGCACCTCCATTTACGACACCGTTGCCAAAGTGCCTGCCGCACCGAAAGCCGGCGCCTAGCCCCAACACCCACAAAACATCGGGTCCCCTCGCAGCGCATGCGAGGGGACCCGATGTTTTGGTGTGAGCGCTGTTGACACGCAGCGGACTACTTGAGTTCGCCTGTCACCAGATAGACGACCCGCCGTGCCATCGAAACGGCGTGATCGCCGATGCGCTCGTAATAGCGACCCAGCAGGGCCAGGTCGATCGCCGGCTCGACGCCGTGCCCCCAGTCATCGCTGAGCAAGATGCGGAACAACGAACGACGCAACTGATCCATTTCATCGTCTTCGTCTTCAAGGTGTTCGGCGGCGACCACATCGCGGTTGGCAACGATGCGCGAGGCCGCGTCGATCATCTGGTCGGCGACGGCCGCCATCTGGACGATCGTCGGACGCAAAGGCTCCGGCACCGCAGACTCGGGAATCCGCATGCGGGCGACTTTCGCGATGTGGACCGAAAGGTTGCCCATTCGGTCGAGGTCGGCGACCATCCGCAGCGTCGCGATGAGCTGGCGGAGGTCAGTGGCGACCGGCTGCTGGGTCGCGAGGATGAGGAGCGCACGCTCCTCGATGAGTTCGGCCGCCTCGTCGATTTCCTTGGCGTCGGCAATGACCTTCTCGGCCAGTTGTGCGTCGGCGTTGAGTAGCGCCTCCGTGGCACCACTGACGGCGCGTCGCACGCCATTTGTCAACGCGACGAGGTCGTCGACGATGGAATCAAGCTGTTCGTAGTACTGATCTCGCATGTGCTACAGCCTAAGCAGGCCCGATGAACGGGAAGCGACCTGCCATGAACGCACGATGAACAGCACGAGAATGTCGGTGTCAGAACGTCGTCCTGATGGCTGAATCGGTCGAATCTCTGCGTACGATCAGTGACGTGGAACTCAGTGAACAACTTCTGATCGCCGGAGTGATCGGGATCGTCGTCGGCGCAGCCCTCACCTATTTCTGGCGATTCAATGAGAAACGACAAGAGGAACAAGTCGACGTACCGACTCCGATCATCCCGCCGGGCGCGGATGCGGTGTTGTCGATGTTGTCCTCCTCAGTCATCCTGATCGACAGTTCCGACAAGGTCGTCAAAGCTTCGGCGCCCGCTCATGCCCTCGGCCTCATCAACGGCGACCGGCTCGCGATCGACGAACTCATAGACCTCGTCCGCCAGGTTCGCCGCGACGGACAAGTTCGCGAGCGCGAATTCACTCTCGAGGTGCGGCGCACCGCCCCCCGTTATGTCATGGCCCGCGTCGCACAGCTGAACTCCCGGCTCATAGTCATCTTGGCCGACGACCGTACGCGTGAACGCCGGCTCGAATCGATCCGCCGCGACTTCGTCGCCAACGTCAGCCACGAACTCAAGACCCCGATCGGCGCAATCCAATTGTTGGCCGAAGCCGTCGGCGAGGCCAAGGACGACCCCGCATCGGTTTTGCGTTTTTCGGCGCGCATGCATACCGAGAGTGAACGTCTCACTCGCCTCGTGCAGCAGATCATCGACTTGTCCCGTCTGCAGCAAGACGTGATGAGTGACGATTCGTCCATGCTCAAGGTCGGCGATCTGATCGGCGAGGCGTGCGAACACAGCCAGACCGAGGCCGAGCGTAAGAACATCGCGATCGCCAGCCAATACCAGCCCGATCTCTTCATCCACGGGGACCGCGACCAGATCCATGCGGCGGTGAGCAACCTCGTCGAAAACGCCGTTACCTACAGCCCCGCGGACTCGAAGGTCTCCGTTACCGCGAAGTCGATCGACGGCGAAATCCACATTGTCGTGACCGATCACGGCATCGGCATCCCCAACGAAGAGCTTGGTCGCATCTTCGAACGCTTTTATCGCGTGGACCCGGCCCGGGCTCGAGCCACCGGCGGCACCGGCCTCGGACTGTCCATCGTCAAACATGTGGCGGCCAGCAACGGCGGGCGCGTCACCGTATGGAGCGAACAGGGTCAGGGTTCATCCTTTACCTTGATCCTGCCTGCCTTTACGCCTGACCTCGATGAGGAGAACTTGTGACAAAAGTGCTGGTCGTCGAAGACGAAGCAAGCTACAGCGAAGCGCTTTCCTATGTTTTGCGCAAAGAGGGTTTTGAGGTCGCGATTGCCGAAACCGGTCCCGACGCTCTGACCGAATTCGATCGTGGCGGCGCCGACATCGTGCTGCTCGACCTGATGCTGCCGGGATTATCGGGCACCGAGGTGTGCCGTCAACTGCGACAAATCTCCAGCGTCCCGATCATCATGGTCAGTGCGAAGGACACCGAGGTCGACAAGGTCGTGGGCCTTGAACTTGGCGCGGACGACTACGTCACAAAGCCTTACAGTCCGCGTGAACTTGTCGCCCGCATTCGTGCTGTGTTGCGCCGGGGAAACGGCGAGGCCGAAGACGATTTCGGTTCGCTCGAAGTCGGCAAGGTACGTATGGATGTTGACCGTCACCTCGTCACGGTCAACGGCGACGAAGTCCGACTGCCACTCAAGGAATTTGAACTGCTCGAGTTTTTCCTGCGCAACACCGGCAGGGTGCTGACACGGGGACAACTGATCGACCGGGTGTGGGGTGCCGATTACGTCGGTGACACCAAGACCCTGGACGTGCACGTCAAACGCATAAGGTCGAAAATCGAACCCGACCCGGCCAACCCCTCGACCCTCATCACCGTCCGGGGACTTGGCTACAAGTTTGACTCCTGACCCCAGGGGGTCGACTCATGGACGGGCGAACCGCTCGATGAGTTCTGTTGCTGCCGGCAAAACCACCGCTCGCGCAATGGTGCGCGCCTCATCCGACCCGCTCTGCTCACGCGTCACGTCCCAGGATGAGCGGATGAGCCTGCGTGCCTGTGCGTAGGCGAAGGTCGGGCCCGACGCGAGTTGCCTGGCAATCTC
This sequence comes from Aeromicrobium sp., assembly GCA_014377785.1. Taxonomy (GTDB): domain Bacteria; phylum Actinomycetota; class Actinomycetes; order Propionibacteriales; family Nocardioidaceae; genus JACMOZ01. The sequence goes on along the minus strand of JACMOZ010000106.1, from coordinate 15,269 downwards.
TTCGGCTCGTTCCGTGGCGTGGCCATCAACTACTTCGGTGACCAGTCCCCATGTGCACGCTTCATTGCCATCCAGTACGCGTCCGGTCAACGCGAGCTGAAGCGCCCGTTGTTGGCCGATGGCACGGGGCAGAAGATAGGAAACTCCGCAATCGGGCGTCAAGCCAATTGCGGAATAGGCCGTCAGAAACTTCGTTGACCGCTCGGCGACGATGACGTCAGCGCAGAGCATGACGCCCAGACCGGCACCCGTCACCGCGCCTTGAACGGCCGCCACGACGGGTTTGTCGAGCGTCGCAAGTCGCTGAAGCGCGCCATCCAACACCTGTGCCAGTTCGAGCAGATAAGCAGGCCGATTCTCCGCAGACACCATTGACCCGACATCACCTCCGGCACAAAAACGTTTGCCGTTGCCGGTCATGAGAACGACGTTTACTGTCTCATCAGCGGCGGCTCGTTCAACCGCGATCTTGAAGGCTTTGGCCGTGGGCAAGTCCACCGAGTTTGAAGCTTCAGGACGGTTGAGCGTCAGGCGCGCCACGCCATCGTGGACGTCATACAGGACACTGCTTTGGGTCATTGGTCGTTCCTTCTCGTCAGTAACGGCGGAACTCAGTAACGGCGGAACAATGCGGCGAGGGCCTGTCCGCCGCCGATACACATCGACACGATGCCAAATTCGAGATCGCGCCGCACCAGGTCTTTGGCAACTCGCAACGACAAGATCGCGCCGGTCGCACCGACGGGATGACCGAGCGCGATCGCCCCGCCATAGGGATTCGTCTTCGCCGGGTCGAGGCCTGCATCGCGTATGACGGCAACGGCCTGCGCGGCGAAAGCCTCATTGAGTTCGATCGTGTCGATGTCGGCGACTGTCTTTTCGGTCATCGCCAGGAGTTTCTTGATGGCGAGTACGGGCGCATAGCCCATCAGTTCGGGTTCCATTGCGGCGGTCGCGACAGCCTCGAGCGTGACCAGACCCTTGAGTCCTCTTTCTTTGGCAACGGATTCCCTCGCCACAACAACGGCGGCTCCCCCGTCGTTGATGCCCGAGGAGTTCCCCGCGGTCACGGTTCCGTCCTTTTCGAACGCCGGACGAAGTCCCGAAAGGATCTCCATTGTGGTGCCCGGTTTGGGATGCTCGTCCACCGCGACCGTATGCGGCTTGCGGCCACCCACGTCGAAAGGAACGATCTCTTCGGCGAAGGCGGCGCTGGCGGCATCGCTTGCCGCCCTCCGCTGGCTTTCCATCGCGAACTCGTCTTGCTCTTGGCGACTCACGCCATATTTGCGCGCAACATTCTCCGCGGTTCTGCCCATGTGGATGCCGTGGAAGGGATCGGTCAAGATCATGACGGTTCCATCGGAAAGCGAGCGGTCGCCGAGTTTGTATCCCGAACGGGCGCCGAAGTCATAGAACGGCATACGCGTCATATTCTCGTTGCCGCCTGCCAGGGCAAGGTCGACGCCGCCCCAGCGCATTTGCATCGCCGCTGACCAAATGGCTTGAAGGCCGCTGCCGCATAGGCGGTTGACCGTGTAGGCGGGAACGCTGTCTGGCAGACCGGCGGCTAGGGCGACGCGGCGCGCGTTGTAAGCATCGGCCCCCACCTGGCCGACGCAGCCCATGATGACCTCATCGATATCGGCACCGTCAACGCCGGAGCGTGCCAGTGCCGATTTCGAGGCCGCCGCGCCAAGTTCATGGCCGGACACGTCCTTGAAGGCGCCGCCAAAACTGCCGGTCGGAGTTCGCGCGCCGTCGACAATCAGGATTTTTTCATCAGGAGTCATACGAGCAATTTACTAGGGCGTCCTAGCACTTTATTCACTGCCTGCCTTTTATCGGACCCCGGACCGCAGCCGGCCCGGACTCAGCGACCCTGGTTGGCGACGGCGGCAATGGCGGCTTCGGCTGCTGCGGGGTCGAGATATTTTCCCCCCGGCGTGATCGGCTTCAAGTGCTCGTCGAGTTCATAGAGCAACGGGATGCCGGTCGGAATGTTGAGGGCGACTACGGCCTCTTCGCTCATGCCGTCAAGGTGTTTGACCAGCGCGCGCAGAGAGTTGCCGTGCGCCGTGACAAGCACCGTCTTGCCGCCAAGTAAATCGGGCACGATCGCGTCATACCAATAAGGCAGCATGCGATCGATGACGTCGGCGAGGCATTCGGTCCTGGGCCGGAGTTCGTCGGGCAAGGCCGCATAACGCGGGTCACTGGCCTGACTGAATTCGCTGTCATCCTCGATCGGCGGTGGCGGCACGTCGAAGGACCGGCGCCACAACATGAACTGCTCCTCGCCGTATTCCTCGAGCGTCGCCTTTTTGTCCTTGCCCTGAAGCGCTCCGTAGTGGCGTTCGTTGAGTCGCCACGAGCGGTGCACCGGAATCCAGTGGCGGTCGATGCCGTCAAGCACGATTTGCGCAGTGCGGATGGCCCGGCGCAACAGCGATGTATGGTGCACATCCGGCATCAGGCCCGCTTCGCGGAGCAGGCCCGGAGCACGCAAGGCCTCCTCGACGCCCTGTTCGTTGAGGTCCACATCGACCCAACCGGTGAACAGATTCTTGGCATTCCACTCGCTGTGGCCGTGGCGAAGCAGTATCAGTTTGTAGGGGGCACTCATAGCGGCGATCCTACTCGGCGCGCCGGGATTCACTCTCCTGCGCTGCCCCGGATTTCAGCCGCGATCTTGGCGAGCGCCTGCACATAGTCGTCCTGGGACTGAGCACCGTGGATTGCGTAGATGCCGTCAACGACAAACATCGGCACCGCTTCGACGTCCATCTCGCGCGCCGTCTCGATTTGGGTGCGCACTTCGGCGCCAAAATCGTCACCGGCCAGAATCATGTCGGCCTCATCGATGTCCAGACCGACGATACCGGCTCGGGCCGCGAGGGTGTCGTGGTCGGAGATGTCGGCGCCCTCGAGGAAATAGGCGCGCCACAACTCGTGCGCGAGGTCGCGCTGCACACCGGCCCCGGTGGTCTCGGCCCACGTCAGCACTCGGTGCGCGTCGAAGGTGTTGCCCCGCACGGCTTCGGCGAAATTGAAGTCGATACCGGTGATCTTGCCGGCCGACTCGACCCTGGCGATGACCGATTCGGCTTCTTCGCGGCTGCCGAATTTGGTCTCATAGAACTCAGTTGTCGGCACCGCGAGGGCCGGCGCCGTCGGATCGAGTTGATAGGCGCGCAGACTGATCTCGACCGGCTCCCCGGTGATGATCGTATGGATGGCGGCGGCGCGTTCGAACCGGGTCACGCCCAAGTAGCACCACGGGCAGACCACGTCGGAAAAGACTGAAACCTTCATACAGGTAAAACACTGCCCGATCCCGCAACATTCCGCCAATGGTGAGTCCCATCGATTCAGAACAATTCAAAACAGGAAAAGCGTCAAACCAAATGACACCGAAGCCGCAACGAGTGATCGCCGTGCAGACAGCGATCGAAAACGGCACTCTGGTCGACGTGCCCGTGACTCTCGACCTGCGCCGTTCGCTGCGCGCCATCTAGCACAAGAATGAGTCGTTTCGGTCGCCGCTGGGCGAACTGGTCACGATCGCAGCGCAGCCTTGCCCCCACCACGTGTCAAACTGAAGCATGGCTGACATCGACGTTCGAGACCTGACCGAAACAGACTGGCCGATCTATCGGGAACTCCGTCTGGCCGCTTTACGGGAGTCTCCTGGTGCCTTCGTCGGAACCTACGCCGATGAATCCCAGCGCGATGACAAGTTCTGGCTCAACCGCATTCATCAGGCGCACCGCTTCGTGGCCGAACGGGATGCGACACCCGTCGGCGTCGTCGGGCTCGGCGCTCACGGCGACAACCCCGAGGATGGGGAGGTCTTCGACCTGTGGGTCGCTCCGGATGCGCGCGCATCCCACGTCGCAATTGCCCTGGTGGCGGCGGCCGCCAAACAAGCCGCGGACGAGGGGCGTACCCGTCTCTACTTCTGGGTCCTTTCCGAAAGCGCCCCGGCGATAGCCTTCGCAGGCAATTTCGGTTTTCGACCGACGTCCAAGCGTCGCCCGACCACAGAGGACAGCGAAGACGAAGTCGCGATGGTGCTGTCTCTCTCGGCCGATCCCCGTTCCCCCGCGAACTCCTGGCTGCCTTGACACGCGACGTGGCTCACGCAATCTGTCGCGCCCGACGTTGCTAGGTGGATTGTTCGTCGCGTTCGAGCCAGCCGCGGAAGGCGTCGAGATTGCGGGTGGACTCCCCGCGGTCCTTACGCCACTCCCATTCCTTGCGGATCGACGTCGCAAAACCGAGTTCCAGGATCGTATTGAATGATTCGTCGGCGTAGGTAAGGACGGCGCCGAGGATCCGGTCGACTTCGTCGACGGTCACGGACTGAAGCGCAAAACGGCCGTCGAGATAGATGTCGCCAGCATGGTCCACGGCGAAGGCCACACCGAACATCTTCAGATTGCGTTCGAGCAGCCAGCGATAGACGACCTGATGATTTTCGTCGGGATTGCGGACCACAAAAGCATGAACGCCGAGCGAGTGTTTGCCGATTTCGAGCCGGCATGTCGTCTGGAGTTTGCGTTCACCGGGCAGGACAACTTCGAACACGCCCTGCCCGTGTTCGACGTAGTCGAGTTCGGCCAACGCTTCGAGGAGAACAGCGCGGGTGTCACTCATGGCCGGGCCTTCCCATGCGCTTCGACGGCTTCGCGATAAACATCGAGCGTACGTTTGGCGGTGCTGTCCCAACCGAAGGATTCGGCATGGCGAACTGCCTTTTGACTCATCGCCTCGCGCAACGCCGGGTCAGAAATGATCTTCTGGAAGGCGTCGGCGTAGTCGGCCGGATCATGACCGTCGACGAGAATTCCCGAAACGCCATCGGACACGGCAGTCGCGAGTCCCCCAACGCTCGCCGCCACTACCGGCGTCCCACAGGCCTGCGCCTCAATTGCGACGAGGCCAAACGACTCGTTGTATGAGGGCACGCAGACGAGAGTGGCCGCGGCATACCAATCGGCGAGATGGCGTTGACTCACCGTCGGGACAAACCGCACCACGTCGTCGAGACCGAGCTCCGAGCTCAGTTCGGCGAGCGCACTCGGGTGTTCGAGCCCCGTGCCCGACGCACCACCGACAATTGCCACGACGAGTCGGTGGCGAAGAGAAGGCTCGCGTTTCAGCAGTTCAGCGGCGGCCTTGACCAGGATGTCGGGGGCCTTCAGCGGCTGGATGCGGCCGGCGAACAACAAGACGTGGGCATCGGCGGCCAGGCCGAGTTTGGCTCGTGATTCGGTCTGCCGGTCGGCGCGAAACACACTGAGATCGACGCCGGGGTGAACCACGGCGACCTTGGCCGGGTCGGCGCCATACAGCGAAATAAGGTCGTTGCTCTCCTCGGACGTGTTGGCGATGAGCCGGTCGGCCAGACGCACGATTTCGTCCTCGCCGAAGATGCGGCCGATCGGCTCGGCGGTATCACCGACGGCGAGTGAGGCGTTCTTGACTTTGGCCATGGTGTGCATCGAATGCACGAGCGGGACGTGCCAGCGTTCGCGGGCGACGGTTCCAACCTGGCCGGACAGCCAATAATGCGAATGGACGAGATCGAAATAACCCGGCTCGCGCTCGACCTCGGCGCGCAAAACATCACGGACGAAAGAACACAGTTGGGCCGGCAAGTCGTTCTTCTGCAGCCCCTCGAAAGGGCCGGCCGCGACATGGTGGACGCGGATGCCTTCGAATGCATCCACGAGGGCCGGCTGGTGGGACGACGTCGCCCGCGTGAAGATCTCGACCTCGATGTCACGCGCGGCCAATTGCTTCGCGAGTTCGAGCACGTAGACATTCATTCCGCCCGCGTCGCCGTTGCCCGGCTGTTCGAGCGGCGAAGTGTGGGCCGAAAGCATTGCGATTCGCTTGAGCATGACCACCGCGCCTTTCGGCTCCATTATGTCCCGCGGCCCAAGGGCGCCGACGCCCGGTCATTTGGCGCACTGCTTATCTGGCAGCATGGGGACTTATGAGCGAAAAAACCGCCGTTGTTACCGGTGCCAGCAGCGGCATCGGCGCCGCCACCGCCCGCGCACTTGCCGCCGAGGGCTTCCATGTCTTCTGCGCCGCCAGGCGATCGGACCGTATCGAGGCGCTTGCGGCCGAAATCGGCGGGACGGCCGTGACCTGCGATGTCACCGACATGGTGCAGGTTGCCGCGCTGGCCGTGGCTGTCGGCGATTCACTCGACTTGTTGGTCAACAACGCCGGCGGCGCGATCGGCATGGGCCCTGTCGTCGACAGCGACCCCGATCAATGGCGTCGGATGTATGAGATCAACGTGATCGGCACCCTCAACGTGACGAAAGCCCTGATTCCGGCCCTCATCGCCAGCGGCGCCGGCACCATCATCAATACCGGCTCCATTGCCGGCCACCTCGCGTATGAAGGCGGCGGCGGCTACACCGCGGCCAAACACGCGCTTGCTGTCATGACCGAGACCCTTCGGCTCGAACTCAATGGCAAACCCGTCCGCGTCACCGAGATCGCCCCCGGCATGGTGCACACCGAAGAGTTCTCACTGGTCCGCCTCGGCGACAAGGCCAAGGCCGATGCTGTTTATGCGGGCGTTGCAGAGCCCCTTGTCGCCGAAGACATCGCCGACACGATCAGTTGGGTTGCGACCCGGCCCCATCACGTCAACATCGATTTGCTGGTCATCAAACCCCTTGCGCAGGCCGCGCCCTACAAAGTCCACCGCGAACGCTGAGGAGTCACTCACTCGCGCCGAGGAGTCGCTCACAAGTGGGTGACGAGTCGCTTAATCATCAGATTCCCAGGGCTGAGTGACTCGTCAGCGTCAGTGAGTGACTCGTCAGCGTCAGTGCATGGCGACCGGCGGGCGGCCCTCATCATCGAGGTCAGCCTCATCGAGCAGGTGCGCCTCTTCATGCTTACGCGGCAGGAAGAGCGCCGGGATGATCGTCAGCACGACAAGAACCCATGCGACCCAGTATGTCGTCGCGAAGGCGCTCGCGGCCTGAACGAATCCAGTGTCGATGACCGACTGCGGGACAGCGAGTTTCTGGATCAGGGCGGCGCCATCCGCGGTCCACGACCCGATCGCGGCGTAGGTCTCGCGGAGTCCGTCGGGGAGACCCGGAAGACCCTTCGAGCCGGCGACGGTCGGCGAACTGTTGAGCTGGTTCGTCAGGATCACCGACATGACGGCCACACCCACCGAACTGGCGATCTGCTGCGAAATATTGAGAAGCGTTGACCCGCGGGCAACCTCGTGATTCGTCAGCGTCTTGAGCGCCGAGGTGAACAGCGGCATCATCGTCGCGCCCATACCCAGACCCATCACGAACAGTGCGGCGATGATCAGTCCGTATGACGTACCGGCGTCGATCTGAGTCAGCGGGAACATCCCGGCAATGATCAGCAGAAGCCCCACGGGGACGATCCGGCCGACCGGCATCTTGTCGACCAACGCTCCGGCGATCGGCATCGTGAGCATCGCGCCGATGCCCTGAGGGGCGATGAGGAGACCGGCCATGAGCGTCGTCTCGCCGCGGACCTGAATGAAGTAGGTCGGCACCAACAGCAGCCCGCCGAAGAATGCCGCACCGAACATGAACATCGTGATGACCGACACCGTGAGGTTGCGGTTCGCGAACAGCCGAAGGTCGAGCAGTGGGTGTTTGGGCCGGAACGAATGGAACACGAACAGCACCATGAGGACTATGCCGGCCAACACGGAAAGCCAGACGCGCGGTGCGCCGAAGTCGCCGCCCTCACCCGGAAGCGAGGAAATGCCGAACAGGAACAACGCCAGGCCCGGCGAGAGCAACAGCATGCCCAAGAAGTCGAAGGACTCCGAAGGAACCGGTGCATCTTTGGGCAGAACCCGGTAAGCATAGATAAGCGCGGCGATACCGAGCGGCGCGTTGATCAGGAAGATCCAGTGCCACGAAGCGTTGTCGATGAGCAGTCCGCCGAGGATCGGACCGAGGATCGGACCGAGCATCATCGGCACTCCGAGGATTGCCATGAGGCGACCCATGCGGTGCGGGCCGGCCGCCCGGGTCATGATCGTCATTCCGAGCGGCATCAGCATGCCGCCGCCCAGCCCCTGCAGGACACGAAAAGCTATGAGCATGTTGATGTCGGTCGCAGCCGCACACAGCACCGAGCCGAGCGTGAACAAGCCGATCGCCGTCATGTAAAGGCGTTTGGTGCCGAAGCGGTCGGCCGCCCAGCCGGTCAGCGGAATGACGGTGGCGAGTGCGAGTGTGTAAGCGGTCACGGTCCAGGCGACGAGCGAGTAGGGGAGTTCCTCGCCGCCGTCGGCGAACACCCGCTGGAAGGTGGGCAAAGCTACGTTGACGACGGTGATGTCGAGGATCGACATGATGGCGCCGAGGACGACGACGCCGGCGATCTTGAGAACCGCCCCATCGATATTGTCAGGCAATGCTGCCTGCGGTGCTGGGGTGCTCATGTGCGCTTCTCCTTGGAATCGGTGCCTTGTTTTCCATGCATGTCTTGCGGGCCGGGACGCAGGGTTTCCCCCGCGAGGATGATCGACATCGAACGATGCAGATCTTCGCGCTGATCGGCGGGAAGCGCGTCGGTAAACGTGCGGATAGACACACGCTTTGATTCGAAATGTTGCGAGGCGATCTTTTGGCCACCGGGGCTCAGGGAGATCAGCTTGACCCGCCGGTCGTCGGGACTTTCGCGTCGCTCGACGAGGTTGAGCTTCACGAGTTGGTCCACATTGCGCCCGGTTGCGGCGACCGAAAGGTTCAACCGTTCGGCGATCGAATGGATCGGCATCTCTTCGCATTTATGGGCGAGGCAAAACAGTGTCCGCGCCTGCGAGAAGGACAGGTCCAACTCGACCAGGGCATCGATGCCATCGGATTCAGCGAGATTGAGCAGGCGTACGAAGAAATCTTCGAGCACGTCATACAGATCCGCGGAAGAAATTGCCATGTTGCAATAGTAACGAAGCCGCAACTATTGTCAAAATGCGTGCAATGTGATGTGGAACTCACCGGCACGATTTACGCGGAAGGCCTTCTCTCCCGTAGAATTGAGAGGCTCCGCATTCACGGATGCCTTCCCGATTTCAAGGACTCGTACTTCCTCATGTCCAGTACTCGTAACGACCTGCGCAATGTCGCCATCGTCGCCCACGTCGACCACGGCAAGACCACCCTCGTTGACGCGATGCTCAAACAGCAGGGAGCCTACGACGAGCACCATCAGCTTGCCGAGCGCGCAATGGATACGGGCGACCTGGAACGCGAAAAGGGCATCACTATCCTCGCCAAGAACACCTCGGTGAAGTATTCGGGTCCGGGTGCCGAAGGCGGCGCCATCATCAACATCATCGACACCCCCGGCCACGCCGACTTCGGTGGCGAGGTCGAGCGTGGACTGTCCATGGTCGACGCCGTCGTGTTGCTTGTCGATGCTTCCGAAGGCCCGCTGCCCCAGACTCGCTTCGTGCTGCGCAAGGCGCTCACCGCCAAGATGCCCGTCGTCCTCGTCGTCAACAAGGTCGATCGTCCCGACGCACGCATCAGCGAAGTCGTCGACGAAACCTATGAACTCTTCCTCGACCTGCTCGATGACAATGCCGATCAGTCGGCCCTCGACTTCCCCGTCGTCTATGCCTCGGCCAAGGCCGGCCGTGCCTCGCTGACGCAGCCCGAAGACGGCGGTATGCCCGACAGCGAAAACCTGATCCCGTTGTTCCAGACGATCATGAACACCGTCCCCGCCCCGGTCTACCACGAAGGTGCTCCGCTTCAGGCCCACGTCACCAACCTTGACGCCTCGCCCTTCCTCGGCCGCCTCGCGCTCGTCCGAATTCGTGAGGGCATCCTCAAAAAGGGTCAGCAGGTCGCCTGGTGCAAGCGCGATGGCACGATCGAGAAGATCAAGATCACCGAACTCCTGGTCACCCAGGCCCTCGAACGCGTGCCCGGTGAGAGCGCCGGTCCCGGCGACATCGTTGCCATCGCCGGCATCCCCGACATCAACATCGGTGAGACGCTGGCCGATCCCGACAACCCGATCCCGCTTCCGCTCATCACGGTCGACGAGCCTGCCATCTCCATGACGTTCGGCACCAACACCGGTCCGTTGGCCGGTCGCGAAAAGGGCACCAAGGTCACCGCCCGTCTCGTCAAGGACCGCCTCGATCGCGAACTCATAGGCAACGTGTCGATAAACGTGTTGCCGACCGAACGCCCCGACACCTGGGAAGTCCAGGGCCGTGGCGAACTCGCCCTCGCGATCCTCGTTGAGCAGATGCGCCGTGAAGGCTACGAACTCACCGTCGGCAAGCCGCAAGTCGTCACCAAGGAAATCAACGGCAAGCGCCATGAGCCGATGGAGCGTCTCACCATCGATGCCCCCGAGGACTACCTCGGCACGATCACCCAGCTGCTTGCAGTCCGCCGTGGCCGGATGGAACAGATGGTCAACCACGGCACCGGCTGGGTGCGGATGGAGTTCCTGGTCCCGGCGCGTGGCCTCATCGGTTTCCGCACCGAGTTCCTCACTGACACCCGCGGCACCGGCATCGCCCACCACGTCTTCGAGGGCTATGAGCCCTGGGTCGGCGACATCAGCACCCGCCCTTCGGGCTCCCTCGTCTCCGATCGCTCGGGCGTGGCGACGCCATACTCGATGACGAACATCCAGGAACGCGGCACCCTCTTCATCGATCCGGGCACCGAGGTCTATGAAGGTATGGTCATCGGCGAGAACTCCCGCTCCGACGACATGGATATCAACATCGTCCGCGAGAAGAAGCAGACCAACGTCCGCTCCAACGCCGACGAGTTCGAAAAGCTGATCCCACCGCGCAAGCTGTCGCTGGAACAGTCGCTCGAGTTTTGCCGAGAGGACGAATGCGTCGAAGTCACCCCGAATTCGGTCCGCATCCGTAAGGTCATCCTCGACGCCAACGAACGCAACCGCGCCAACCGCGGCAAAAAGTAACCCCGCCCGGGTGGCGGTGGGTTAGACACCATCGTCGGCCAGGCCCGGTGGGTTAAACACCACCGGACTCGTTCGGGTGGTGCCTAACCCACCGCCGCGCGGCATTGCGTCGGCGATCGGGCCGAAGAGGCTTCGCCAACGGCCGGCGAAAACAGGTGGCGGTCCGGCATAGCGGCCGGCTATGAGCTGCCGGTACACCTCTGAAGCGAGTTTTCGGGGTCGGCCGAGTTTTTCCTTGGTGACTTGCACGTAGTTAAGCCCTGCCTCCCGGAAATCTGCATACCGATCAATGTCGGAGTTCCACTGGTCCCGGTCTTCCTGGTGTTGGCTGCCTTCATACTCGACGACGAGCTCCCATCGAAGATAGGTGAGATCCCCGATGCCGAGCACTTGCGGACCGCTCGTAATCTCTTTGTTGGAATCGGGAGTGGGCAACCCCGCAAAGATGAGAATCGCCCTGGTCTCTGACTCTTTCAGCGACCTCGAATCGCCTTCGAGATAGCGCGAAACCCACATGGCCTCGCGGCTTCCGGGGCGCCACCGATCGTGACGACAGAGTTCACGCAATCCGATGAGCGTCATGTGCTTGTGATGCAGCAACCAGTCGCCGACCTTGATCGCGTCGATCAAGCGCGCCTCCAATGCGTAGGCGATGAAGGCGGCGGCCGGCGTCACGCCACCGTCGTCGGTCGGGGGAAGTCTGATTGTTCGGTGCAAGAAAATATCGAGTAGGTCGAGGTGTAGGTCGCCTGTGATCACGAAGTGAAACGGCCGCAAAGTCCCCACACCCAGACCGAGGGATCGTATGCGGGTTAACCCGGTGAGGTGAGCTCGCGACGGCACGGCGAGACGGGCCGCGAATATCCAGTCGGATTCGGATGTCGGCCGATCTCGCAATGTCCAAACGGTTGAAAAGAGGCGCACGAAGCGCTGGCCGTTGAGTACTCGGGGTGTGATGCCAAGCCCAAGCGCTGTTTCTCGGGTGAATGGTCCGGTCAGAAGAAGCGCTGGAATGGCAGTTGGGCTGGGCATCTTTCAAGTCAAGGGAAACCTGCCACGATCGGCCAGCGCTCTCCTGGAATCTGTGGACAATCCTTCCGGCCGGTTGCGCCGGTGGACAATGTGCCGGGGCCCACGAAGGCCGGTGAGTTAGGCACCACCGGAACCGTTCGGGTGGTGCGTAGGTCACCGCCGCCAGCGGACCGTGGTGCGTAAGTCACCGGCCACGGCGGACGGTGGTGCCTAACTCACCGCCGCCTGCGGAGGGCGGCGACGGACGTACGCCGGGGCAATCGTGATGCAATGGAGCCGTGAGCGACGCGGTCATCGACAAAGCACAGGAAGCCAACGACGCCTGGGAGTCCATCTGGTCCGTCCTCGACGACCTGACGTCCGACACCTCCCAGGTCATCGATCACGTGACCGAGGCCGGCCTTGCCGCCTTCATTTATCGCGCGTCCGACGAAAGCCTCATCGACCGCGAACTCCACATCGAGGCGACATCGCGTTGGCTCCTCGCCCTCGTCGATGCTTACAGGACGCTGATGGCGGGGCACACATCACTAGATCCCGACACCGAGATTGCGACAATGCGCCTCATCATCGCCCGTTATTTGCGTCCGTCGCGTACGGGGATCTGAGCTTCGTCCAACTCGGTGGCTACGGGGTCGTCCGCCTCGGAGTATTCAAAGACGAGCCCGAAGTCCTCACCATGAGCCTGAACACCCGAGACGACCGCTTCCTCGACGAGTTGATTGCCGATCTGTTCACGCAGGATCATCGGGTCATGCCGCAAGTCCATCCAGAGCGACAGACACAGCGCCGACATCACCAGGACAAAGGGCAACGCCGCGACAATCGTGAGTCCTTGCAGCCCGGACAACGCCGCCGATCCTCCGTCACCGATGATCAGCATGATCGCAGCTACCGCGCCGGTGAGAGTGCCCCAGAAGATGACTGTCGACTTGCTCGGCTCGATCGTCCCGCGCTCGGAAAGCGTTCCCATCACCATTGAGGCGGCGTCCGCACCCGAAACGAAGAAGATACCGACAAGGATCATGACGAGCACGGTGGATACCGAGGCGATCGGATACTGGCCGAGCAACTGGAAAAGCGCCGAATCGGCATTGACCGCGCCGTCACTGCCTACGAGCACCCCGGTCTTGCGTTGCTGGTCGATGCCGGCGCCGCCGAAGATAGCGAACCAGACGAGACTCACCATGCTCGGCACGAAGAGCACACCGGTCACGAACTGACGGATCGTGCGCCCACGGCTGATACGCGCGATGAACATACCGACGAACGGGGTCCACGAGACCCACCAGGCCCAATAAAAGATGGTCCAGCTCGCCAGCCAACCGGCCATGGCATCGTCGCCGCTGGCGGCCGTTCGCGAAGCCATTTCGGTCATCTGCGCGGCATAGTCACCGAGGATAGTCGGCAACAGGTTGAGGATGAGCAGCGTAGGTCCGACGACGAATACGAATACGGCCAATGTCAGCGCGAGAACCATGTTGATGTTGGACAGCCACTGGATGCCCCTGGCGATGCCGGACACCGCCGAGGCGACGAATGCCATCGTGAGGATCGCGATGATCACCACGAGGATCGGAGTGCCGACATTGCCGACCCAACCGTTGAACTCGAGACCGCTGCCGATCTGCAGCGCACCGAGGCCGAGGGACGCCGCCGAGCCGAACAGCGTCGCGAAGATGGCGAGGATGTCGATGACACGGCCGATCGGGCCGTCGGCCTTCTTGCCGAGAAGTGGAGTGAAGACCGAGGAGATCAGCTGAGACCGTCCCTTGCGGAAGGTGCCGTAGGCAATCGCGACGCCGACCGTGGCGTAAATCGCCCACGGGTGCAACGCCCAATGGAACATTGTCGTCGCCATGGCAGTCTGGAGTGCGGCGTCGGTCTGCGCCTCGGAGGTACCCGGCGGAGGTGTCGCGAAGTGCTGAAGCGGTTCGGCAACACCGAAAAACATCAGCCCGATACCCATACCGGCGCTGAACATCATCGCGATCCAGGAGACCGTCTTGAATTCGGGTTTCTCATCGTCGGCGCCGAGCGGGATCTTGCCGTACTTGCTCGCGGCGAGCCACAACACGAAGATCACGAAGGAACTCGAGGCAAGTACGAAGAACCAACCAGTGTTCGTAATGACCCATGATTGTGCCGAGCCTGAGGCGGACTTGAGACTGGTCGTGTCGAAAAAGCCCCAGGCAATGAAGGCAATAGCGATAGCGCCGGTAATGCCGAAGACGATCCAGTCGATCGCTACCTTCGCCGTCGATTCAAATGTTTTGAGGTCAGCCATCGTCCGCGCGTGGAGAACGCGCTTGGCCCTGTCCATTCTGCTTTCAGACATTTCCGTCACAAAATCAATCCTTCAAAGTCGTCTGTGCGCGTCGGATAGGTTCGTGAAATCACTGCGTAAAGTCGCCAACAAATTTTACCGGGATGTTGCGCCGATGGCTAATTTCGAAGGCAGCTGCGTGCAAGGTCACATCGAGCGTTCAACCCTGTTTGGGTGCTGGCTCAGCCACTGTATGGACTGCCGGCACCGTGGCATACCCACCACTTCAGTCAAGGTGGGGCGGGGCTCAGTCGGAGCCGCGGACCTGGGCGAGGTAGACGAGGGCGGCGACAGTGCCGGCGAGGTTGAGCAGGCCGAGCGGGCCCCAGAATAGAAGATGAGCGACCATACCGAGGCCGAGAAGGATGAGCCACGTCTGCTTCGGCAACGTCTCGATCGCGCGGAAACGCGACTCATTCCGTGTCACGCAGTCGACGAGTGCCGCGCCCTTGACGATGAAGAGCGCGATCGAGATGATCAGCATGATGCTGTTTTGCACGGCGAAGAGGTCAAACACGGGTCAAGGCTACCGGTGGAGTTCTCGTTTCGACCGGGCACAACGAAAAACCGGGCCTCGTCATTCGACGGGACCCGGTTTTGGCATTGGCCGTTTCAGCTTCAGGCCGACGGAGCAGCCTTCTTAGCGGCCGGCTCGGCAACGGCAGGCTTGGCAACCGGGGCCTTGTTGGCAACCGGGGCCTTCTTGGCAGCCGGCTTGGTGGCGGCCGGCTTGACAACCGGGGCCTTCTTGGCAGCCGGCTTGACAACCGGGGCCTTCTTGGCAGCCGGCTTAGCAACGGGAGCCTTCTTGGCGGCCGGCTTAGCAACGGGAGCCTTCTTGGCGGCCGGCTTAGCAACGGGAGCCTTCTTGGCGGCCGGCTTAGCAACGGGAGCCTTCTTCGTCACCTTGTTG
>JACMOZ010000105.1 GCA_014377785.1 Aeromicrobium sp. | reverse complement strand
TGTCGCGATGAGCATGCACATCAGCCGCGTCGAAGTCGAAAACTTCAAGCGCCTCAAGGAAGTCGACATCGACGACCTCGGCCAGGTCGTCGTCATCGGAGGCCGCAACGCTCAGGGCAAGTCGTCGCTCGTCGACGCCATCTGGAACACCCTCGGCGGCAAGCAGCGCGCCGTCACCCGTCCCATCCGCGACGGTGAGGACAAGGCGATGGCCACCATTACCATCGAGTCCGAAGACGGCGGCGGCTTTGTCGTCACCCGCACCTGGAAGCAGGGCAAGGCCTCGACCCTCAAGGTCTCCCCGATCGACGGCAAGGCCGCCATCGCCGGCGGCCAGACGTTCATCGACCAGTTTCTTGGCGCCTTCGCCTTCGACCCTCTGGCCTTCGCTGAGCAGGACGCCAAGAAGCAGCGACAGACCCTCATCGACCTTGTCGGTGTCGACACGACTGCCATCGACGCCGACTACGACCAGGCCTACGAGGCCCGCACCGAGCAGGGCCGCGAAGTCAAGCGGCTCGAGGGTGCCCTCGGCACTATGGATCGTCCGGCCCGGGACGTCCCCGAGGAGTACGTGTCCACGCAGGCCTTGATTGAGGAGCTCAAGAGCGTCGAACGTGTAGAGGTTGGCGTCGACACCACCAAGCAGCGTCTCGTGCAGATCGACGAGGCCATTGCCGACCTACAGGTCGAGCGGGAGCAGAAGATCGTGAAGGTCGACGAGGGCAACGCTTGGCTCTCCAGTCGTCACTCGTCCACCGAGATCCACGACTCCATCGGCAACGCCGAGACCCTCAACGCTTCCGTGCGTGACGCTGAGCGGTTCCGCGAGACCCGCGACGAGCTCAAGCAGGCCGAGCGTCGCCACGCAGACCTCGAGAAGCGTGTCGAGCAGGCCAAGCAGGCCAAGATCGACGCCCTCGCATCGGCGAACCTGCCGCTCGAGGGACTCTCGTTCGACGAGGAGGGCATCCTCTACAACGGCGTGCCCTTCGGCCAGTCCTCGGCCGCCGAACGCCGGCGGGTCTCCGTGGCCATGGCCATGGCCATGAACCCCGAGCTCAAGGTCATCTGCCTCAAGGACGCATCCTTGCTCGACGAGGACTCCCTCGCCGACCTGAAACGGCTAGGTTCCGAAAACGGCTTCCAACTGTTTCTCGAAGTCGTCGGCAAGCCTGGTGGCGAGACGATTGTCATCGAGGATGGTGAAGTCGCCTGATGGCCGGCTTCGAAGGCATGCAATCTGCCGATCTCGGACGGATCATCGAATGTCCCGGATGCCACCGCCACGCCTACCCGAAGGCGATCTGGGACGAGATGAACAAGGACCAGCGGCGAATCAGTAGGGGCGCCCTGGCCGTCGGCGGCCTCTGCGCCAGGTGTCACCGTCGCCCAGAGCTGCGAGACCCAGAGCCGGGTGCCTCGTTCTCCTACCCCGACTGCGACGGCTGCAGCAAGGAGATGGTTTCGCCGACGCACTGGCGCAGGGCCGGCCCGGCAGAACGTGCCGAGCTGCTCGAAGAGGGCTACGTCCACGAACGTCGCGAAGGTCGCTGCCACGACTGCATCGGCCCAAAGAAGTTCGACGTCGTCTCCACACTGACTGACGAGCAGATCGCGGCCCGCAAAGGCAGGCGAGGACTCACTGTCAGACAGTACCTCGCCTGCCACGCGGCCGGCATGACCAACAACGTCGACATAGCCAAGCATATCGGCATTTCATCCAACGGACTACGCAAGGCCGTGCGCACCGCGCGCCACGCCGGACAGGAGCTCCCATGAACAACGACTTCTTCGCCAACGCCATGGCCGGGCCCGAGCGCGACCGCTACGACCGGCCCATGCTGGTCCCCGCAGGAATGCCCGGCGGCGCGCGAGCGGCCTACACCCGGGCCTCCTCGTTCGCTGACCGCGTCAAGGACAAGCGCCACATCCACACCTGGGAGAAACGCTACCTGGCCCGTGGGATGGGACTGCGACCCGACCTTCAGGACCTCGCGGCCGGCGAACTTTACACCTCATCCAAGCTCACCGAGGACGCAGGCAAGAACCGCCAGTCCGGCAAGAACCTCGACGACATCATCAAGCGGGCCCTCGACCATGTCGGGATCCACTTCCTCGCCGATCGTGGCACCGCCATCCACTCGTTCTGCGAAGACCGCGACCGACTCTTCGAAGTCCCCGAGCACCTCCGTACGTCCGTCGAAGGCTACTGGGCTGCCGTGGATGAGCACGGGCTGCAGCTGCTGGGCATCGAGATGTTCATCGCCAACGACCACGTCATGGCCGCCGGCACCTTCGACTCCCTAGTCCGGCACCCCGAGCATGGGGTCTGCGTCGGTGACATCAAAACCGGCGACATCGACCCCGGCTACGCCATCCAGCTGGCCATCTACGCCAACGGCGAGCTCTACAACACTGACACCGATGAGCGCCAACCACTCGAGGCCCTCAGCGGCGGCGAAGAGATCAACCGCGACATCGGCCTCATCTTCGACGTCAAACCCGAAGGCACCAAGATCATCGAAGTCGACCTCGTCAAGGGGTGGGCGCTGACCCAGGCCATCAAAATGGTCGTCGACGACCTCCGCATGGACCTGTTCACCGAGGTCAAGAGCGATCCGATCCTCCAAGCCATCTCCGAAGCCGAGACCGAGATCGCCTTGATCCACCTCTGGAATACCAGCGGGGGCAACTGGAGAGTCAAACACATCAAAGCCGCCGACGCCCGAAAGAAGGAGATCACATCATGACACAACTCTTTGGACCCGAGATGAAGCCCTGGGAGACGTCCAACGACGGACGCCTCGCACCATCCTCGTACGCCGCCACCGCCGTCTTCGGCCTCACCGAGCTCGCAGTAGAAACGCTGCATCAGCGAGGCGAGGATCTGTCACCATTGCGTGTCGGTCGGTTGGTCAAGATCCTTGCCCGCGTCACCATCCGGGTCCAGGTTGAACTTGGATCCGGCGGCGGCTGGGAATCATCCCTGAACGCCCGCCTTCGTGGCGCCCTGCGCACCGCACTGCTCGTCACCAACTACGACCCGACCGACCAGGACACTGAGCAGGCGTCCCTTGACGACTGGGAAGAAGCCCTGTACGTTCTAGTCACATCCATCGGCAAGACCGCGGCGTGGCTGTACTCCCTCACACCAACCCAATTGGAGGCAAAGTGAAATCTGCAGAACGAAACATCGAACTGGCCGAGAAGTATCTCGAGACCGCAGACGGCGAGAGGGTCGAGTTTCAAGTGGCCGCCGCCGCGCTAGCGGCCGTCCACACCGACCTCGCCCGGCTGAAGTACGCAACCGGCCTTGACGATGGCGACGAATGAGCCGCCTCGTCCTCATCCACGACATCGACGACGTCTGGCACCCATGGTGCGACCTCGCGCACGAAGCCAGCATCATCGCCGGCCTGTGCGAAGCCGACACCCCGGCGCCCAACACGTGGCACCCCTACGAGGCCTACGGATGCCCGCCGCAAGACTGGTTCGCCGCCCTGGATCTCGCCACCCGGACCGGCTTCCTACACCAGTCTGAACCACAAGTCGCCGACCTCGACGCCTTCGACGACCTCACCGACGCCGGCGCCGAGCACCACTTCGTCACCGCCCGCGGGTTCATGGACAACTCGGAGCTCATCCGAGAGATCACCGCGTCCTGGCTCGACACACACTTCGATGGCAAGTACGAAACCCTCACGTTCTCCAAACAGAAGGGCGACGTGGCCAAGCGCATCAGCGCGACGCACGCCATCGACGACAACCTCGGCAACGTCGAAGACCTCGAGCGCGCAGGCGTTCGGACCTTCCTCATGGACAAGCCATGGAACCACGAGCGCACGCCGGCCGGCGTCACTCGAGTCAAAAGCATCCGCGAATTTGCGGATGCCATCCTAGAAGGAGTCACACAGTGACCCGAAGCAACACTGCACCCACCGGAGGCGTCGGCCTGCCCGGCTTGCTGTTCCTCCTGTTCCTCGCCCTCAAGCTGACTGGTCACATCGACTGGTCGTGGTGGTGGGTCACGGCACCGCTGTGGATCCCCGTCGGCATACTCCTCGGCAGCCTTGCCGTTGCCGCCGTGGTTGCCGGCATCACTGCGATCATCCTGTTTGCGAACAAGCGATGACCGGCCTCAGCAAGACCGCGAGCGTCCTGAATCTCGACTCGCTCCATGAGGGTGCGGTGACCTTCTCCAACGAAGACGTCGTTGCCGAGCAGGGCGGCGGATGCGGGGTTTGTGGAGACCTGCCGGATCGCGCATACGATATTGACCACGACCATGTGACGGGTGCCTTTAGAGGGTTTCTGTGTGGTCGATGCA
>JACMOZ010000104.1 GCA_014377785.1 Aeromicrobium sp. | reverse complement strand
GGCGCGATCGGGACTCAGCCTGGTCATTCGGGATGAGCACACCGGGCGCAGCAGGGCCACGCACTCTCTTTCCGGAGGGGAGACCTTCCTGGCGTCTCTCGCGCTGGCGCTCGGACTGGCGGAGGTGGTGTCGAATCAGGCTGGTGGCATCCGCCTCGACACGTTGTTCGTGGACGAGGGCTTCGGTTCACTCGACAGCGATACTCTCGAGGTCGCGATGACCACTCTCGATAGCCTTCGTGCCGGGGGGCGCACCATCGGCTTGATCAGTCACGTCGAGGCGATGAAGGAACAGATTCCCGCCAAACTCCAGATCTCCGTCACCGACCAGGGGCACAGCGTGATCGAAGAGGGTTACGCCGTGGTGTGAGGCCCACCGCACGTGGCGAGGCATCACGGTGGATACGATTACACAACACTCGTCTTGACGGATTTTCGATATCCACAGGGCGAAATAATCTCGAGAAGAAGGAACACCAATGACGGACATCCAGATCGACATCATGTGTTCCGAAATTCTCTCCTATGCCAGCACACATAACGGCAGGCCTGTCATTCAACGCCTGGCGGTCAGCACGACCAGGGGTCAAGTCATCCAAGATGCCGAGGTGTCGATTGAGCTTGACAGCCTGGGGACCGCAATGGCGGAACCATGGGTTCGCGAGCTGAAGCAGATTGGCCCCGTTGCAACGGTATGGGACTCCATCGCGATTCGCCTCGACGCGAATGCGCTGTATAGCTTCACCGACCAGCGACCAGCGACCCTGATTGTTCGCGTTCGACAAGGCGACCAGGAGATCGCGGCCAAGCGAATTGACATCAAGATCCTGGCTGCGAATGCCTGGGTTTGTGCAGCGCCTTTCGATGACTACGCGCTGATGTTGGCCGCTTTCGTGATGCCGAACCACCCTTCGCTTCGGCCCGTGCTGGATGATGCTTCCCGTCGGCTCGCTGCGATGGGTCTGGATTCGGGTCTCTCGGGATATCAGGGTGATGCGGCGCACGTGACAGGAATCGTTGCAGCGATTTATGAATCCGTTCGAGCGCTGGGTCTCACCTACGTCAACCCTCCCGCCTCGTGGGATATGCACTCAAATCCCGACATTTGGGGTCAACGGGTGCGATCGCCCGGGGAGGTCCTGGGAGAGCGTGCGGGGACGTGTCTCGACACCGCAGTACTCATGGCAAGCCTCCTGGAGAATGTTGGCTTGAAGCCCATCCTGGTGGTGGTTCCGGGGCACGCGCTTGTTGCCTACTGGAGGGCTGATCGGGAAGACCTGGCGTTTCCTGCCCCGGTTTGGCCCATCGCAAGCGGGATGAACTTTATCGATGAGGGGAACATCGGAACGTTTGAAACGACCACTCTGTGCGGACGCGAGCAGAGCACCCCGTTCGAAGGTGCTGTTGCCGAGGGACGCCGACGAATTGTCGATTTTGGCGCTCTCGATGATCGCGGCGCTGCACTGTCGTTCTTCGTAGATGTTGCGTCGGCTCGCGTGAGAAATCGGGTGCTTCCTATCCCCGCCCGAATCGTGCACGATGACGGAACCATCGAGATCGTCGAATACAAGCCGCAGGACTTCGCGATCAATCTTCTCCAGCAGGCGCTGAAAGTGGAGAACGGCGGTACGCGATCGGGGCTGCGCGCCGGTGCCGCACCACCTCGAGTCGAGCGCTGGAAGAATTCCCTGCTCGACTTGAGTCTTCGCAACCCGCTCATCAAACAGCGCACCACGACCTCCGTCTCCCTTGCGGTGCCCCGAGGAACTCTGGGCACCATAGAGGACCTCCTTCAGTCGGGCCACGAACTTCAACTCCTTCCGAGTATTCTGACGAACGTCGAAGATGGTCGACCGGTCGAGCTGAACGCTAGAGGCGGTTTGGACAACCAGTTCAACACTCAACTCGAGTCGCTCCTCACCACCGAACGAGCCGTCTCAACGAACGTGGCGGCGGAGGTATTCGTTCTTCGACTTCGACGGATCGCCTCCCTCGCGAAGTCCCTCATCCAGGACACTGGAAACAACAACCTGTTTCTTGCAATGGGCTCCCTCGTCTGGCGGCCCGAGGGCAAGTCCGAAGAGGTGCGGTCCCCCCTAATCCTTGTTCCGGTGAGCATCAAGGCGTACAACCGGTCGAGTTCATTCCGACTGACCATCGACGAGACCAGTGCCGTCACGCCAAACTACTCACTGGCGGAGAAACTCCTGCAGGACGCCAACTTCAAGCTCCCCAAACTCACCGAGCCGGACCTCGACGATGCCGGCGTGGATATCAACAGATTGCTGGCCTACGTTCGCGAAGAGATCACCAAGGCCAAGCTTCAAGGCTTCCGTGTGGATGAAACCTGCACCCTGGGGTTCTTCGACTTCAGCACATACCGTCTGTGGCGTGACCTCAGTGACAACTGGAGCACTTTCGTCCGCGCCCCTCTTGTGAACCACTTGGTCCACACGCCTCAGCTCGCGTTCATCGACACAGCACCTCAGGACGATCATGCGGAGGAACTCGACGACCTTGCCGCGATGCTCCCCATCGCGACGGACGGCTCCCAGGTCACGGCAGTCAGTAAAGCAATGGCGGGCCAGACGTTCGTGCTTCAGGGTCCGCCCGGAACAGGCAAGTCCCAAACGATCACGAATCTCCTCGCGCGGGCCCTGCATTCGGGCAAACGGGTGCTCTTCATCGCCGAGAAAGCACCTGCGCTCAATGTGGTCAAGGACCGACTCGAGGCCGTCGGACTTGGACCATTTATTCTCAACCTTCACGACAAGGGGCTCCGGCCAGCGGCAGTGCGTCAGCAATTGTCCGCCGTCATGGATGCGGCCGTGGCCCCCGATCGTGAGGGACTCGGCGCCGCCCAGAGCGATCTCAACCGTTCTCTGCCCGCCCTCCAGCGATATCCCGAGCGCGTGCACTCACTGGGAAAGTTCAACGAATCGGCCTTCTCCGCTCGCAACAAGCTGCTCGCACAGAGCAAGATCGCCGAACTGCCGATTCCTTCCGCCTTTCTCACGTCAGCCGACTTGGGAATCAAGGCTGAGATCTCGAGAGTGCTCCGAGAAGTCGCGGATGTCGGGGCGAACGCAGGGACGTCCCTGGACAACCCTTGGTCCCTAGCGACAATGGCGGCGGTCGACCTGACGGCCGAGGCGTCAGCACGGCTCACTACGGCGCTTCAGGTCATGTCGGACGAGACAACATGGCTTCGGGGCTCGGTCGGGGCATCGGAATTCCTTGCGGGAATCGAGTCGATTCAGGAAATCAGCTATCTCGCCGGACTCGCGCACGCCAATGCGCCCTCTCTCTCGACAATCGATGCCGCCGCGCTGCCTACGGCAGTGGGTGCACGGGCAGAACTCGCGGAATCAATATCACGGTTGGACAACGCTGCCTACCCCACGAAGGTTGCTGCGCGAACGTTGTTTGCCCCGACGGCTGAATTACAGACGGGCGTCACGGCCGCACGGGACAGCTTTGTAATCGGTCGGAAGAAGAAGCTTGAATCCGAGTGTCGCCGCGTCGAAGGCCATCTTGCCGATGGCTCCACGGTGACCACGGAGGAACTCGAGACGACCATCGAGCTCATCGCCTCTGTCCAACGGGAAATCCATGCTCTGATTGCGCATGCTCAGTCCGTGGCCGGGTTCATAGTCCCGGAAGGATGGAATCCCCTGGACCCTGCACAGCGCCCTGCAGCGCTGCTGCAGTTGCAGTGGATCGACTATTGGGTGTCATTTCTCGGCGATGCCGGCACGCCCCCGCGGACGCGTGTCCGGCACTTGATCGGCTCTGCCGACCAGGCCATGATTGCGAGTCTGGCCAAGCTAGGAACTGCCGCCATGGAGTTCGATTCTCTTGTTCGCCCATCCGCATCCAGCCTCTCGCTCTGGAAAGGCGAAGGGACGATCGGACAGGCCTGGGCGAAGTCAATTGACGGGTGGCAGCGAGATGCGACCGAGCGAGGCCTCACCCGTCTGCGACGCTGGACTGTGCTGTTCGAACTCCTCTCACCGCTTCGTCATGCCGGCCTCGTTGAGGCGGAGCGAAGGATTCTGTCAGGCGCGACTGTCTATCGGGACGCCGATGCCGCATTCGAGCGCGGTTTTCTGGAGGCAGTCTTTCGTCGACAACTTGACGACGAGAATCTGGACACATTCGATGGCGCTTCCCACGATGTGACAGTCGCTTCGTTCGCTCGGGCAGGTGCCTCCATTCGGTCCGCCATTCCTTCGGTTCTCGGTGCCGATCTCATCGCCGCACGCGGATTCGATGGAGGCGTCACGATCGGTGCGGTAGGCGAACTCAAGCGCGAGCTGAACCGCTCGCGAGGCGGCAAGCCCATCCGCCGTCTCATCAAGGAGCACTGGACCGTCATCTCGCGGCTGACCCCGTGCGTGCTGGCGAGTCCCGACTCGGTTGTTCGGTTCATCGATGCGGATTTGGAACCATTTGATCTTGTCGTCTTCGACGAAGCGTCCCAAATTCGGGTCCCCCACGCTATCGGTGCGCTGGGTCGCGCTCGCGCGGCGGTGATCGTAGGAGATTCGAAACAAATGCCGCCGACATCCATCGCTGAGGCGTCGCTGGCGACGGACGATGACGAGTCCGAAACTGATGAGGCGATCGTTCTCGACGAAGAGAGCATCCTCTCGGAGAGTGTTCAGGCGCGCGTACCTGATGTCATGCTGGCGTGGCACTACCGCAGCGAGGATGAGTCGCTCATTGCATTCTCGAACCAGCAGTACTACGACGGCCGCCTGAGTTCCTTCCCCTCTGCGAGCACAACGCTTCATGACAAGGGACTCTCTTTCGTTCACGTCGAGGGCACTTTCTATCGTTCGGGCAAGACGGACGAGCGCCGCACGAACCCGGTGGAAGCCGCGGCCATCGTGGCGGAGATTGTTCGTCGCCTCCACGATCCTGTTCTCAGCAAACACAGCATCGGCGTTGTCACCTTCAACCAGCCGCAACAGAAGTTGATCCTCGCACTGCTCACGCAGTTGGGCGATGACGTGGTGGACGCTGCGATGCAGTCCGACAACGCCGAAGCCCTTCTGGTTCGAAACCTGGAGGATGTACAGGGGCAGGAGCGTGACATCATCTTGTTCTCCGTCGCCTTCAGCAAGAAGGCGAATGGTGATTTACCGCTGAACTTCGGCCCGCTCAACCGAGCCGGTGGAGAGCGACGGCTCAATGTCGCCGTTACACGAGCGCGACGCCAGGTGGTCGTCTTCTGTTCGTTCGAGCCGAGCGACCTCAAGATAGACGGTTCGACCTCTGTTGGGCTTCGCCATCTCAAGACCTACCTTGAGCTCGCGAAATTCGGTCCCGAGTCATCCGGCGCCGTTTCGAGCCAGATTGTTCGCCCGCCCGACCGTCATCGAGACGAGATCATCGACGCTCTTCGAGACGCGGGCATCGACTGCGAGCCGGATGTCGGATTGTCCGACTTCAAGGTCGACATCGCAATCCTCGACCCGGTTGACAAGACAAAAAGGATTCTTGGAATCCTCCTCGATGGGATCACCTGGCACAGCCGGGCAACCGTGGGGGACCGAGACAGCCTGCCCGTGGAGTTGCTGACGCACAAGATGGACTGGCCAGCAATCGAACGGATTTGGATGCCAACCTGGGTTCGCGATCGAACGGGGGAGGTCAACCGCATCCTCAGCGCAATCGCGGAGGTGCAGGATCGCAAGGATGCTGATGCTCAGTCGGTTCGGGTCCAGCTCGGCCCGGCGTCGGGTACCTTGTCTGCCAACGCCGGTGCAATCCTGTCGCGTCCCGCTGCCGCCACGCCTCAGTTGCGCTCACAGGCCTCAGCGGCAACGACTACTTGGCGGGGAATCGATGAGTGGACCCCCTGGCCGGTTCGGCGAATGGGTGAACAGTGGCACTTGGACCAACTGCACGATCCTCTTGTCGCAGGCTCCATCCATGAGGCAGCCCAGGAAATCGTGGCAACGGAGGGCCCCATTTCGCCCCAACGTCTCGCGCGCCAGATTGGGCTCGCTCACGACATGCAACGAGTTGTAACGAAACGCGTAGAAGATATTTTGAGTGTTCCCATGCCGCTTCTGTCGCGGGACGAAGAGGGATTTCTGTTTCTGGCCGCTTCAGGTCCGGATGATCATTTAACGTGGCAGAGGTCCGAGCCTGGTGCCGGTCGCGATATCGGCGAGATCTCCCTCACCGAACTCGCTAACGCCATGCGGGATGTCTGCAAGATCGGTCTTGGCATGAACCGTGAGGATCTGATTCGGGTCGCTGCGCAGGCATTTGGTGTCTCTAGAGTCACCGTGGGAATCAGAAGTCGAATGGAGCAAGCGATTGGGAATGGTACGAGGCGAGGAAGAATCAGTGAGCGGGAAGGATACTTCGAAGCGCCCTGAGGACGGCCTCATGGACCTATAACGGTCCACCTAGACCACGATGAATCGCTTCTAGCACTCAATGACCGTCGTGACCACGATGGTCTGTCCACCAACCGGGGTCGAATCGTCGTCACTCATTGCTGCCCCTCGTCATTACGCGGGCCGGGTTCTCCCGACAGAACACGAGGTCCAGCCGGCTCACTCTCTCGCCCGTTGCGGTGGCGATGAGTTCGGCGTAGGCCGTGAGTTG
>JACMOZ010000103.1 GCA_014377785.1 Aeromicrobium sp. | reverse complement strand
TGAGCCGGCACGCCCCACCGAAGACCGCTAGGCCGCCCATCCTCCTCACGAGGTTCGCCATCAACTGGGGAGTGACGAATGGGCCTCCCGTCGGTCAGCGATGACCGCAATATTCGATAATTTTGCCCGCCTCAAAGGAGAAGCACAATGCCGCTAGTCACATCCGATTTCGGATTCACCTCGACCTCCGCCGATGTTGCCGAGGGCCTGGACTTCAGCGGCAAACGCGCAATCGTTACCGGCGCTGCGTCCGGAATAGGGATCGAAACGGCCAAGACTCTGGCTGCCCTCGGAGCGGAGGTCACGCTGGCAGTGAGGAATCTGAAAGCGGGGGAGCGCACCGCAAAGAACATTTCTGCGGCAACTGGCAACCACGCCGTTCGAGCCACGGCACTCGACGTCGCCGACCTCCAGTCCGTGCGAACGTTCGCCTCCTCCTGGACGGGACCTCTGCACATCCTGATTAACAATGCTGGCATCATGGCCACCCCTGAGATTCGCACCGAGGCCGGAATAGAACTACAGTTCGCGACCAACTACCTAGGGCATTTTGCCCTCACGATCGGGCTGCACGATGCCTTGGCGGAGGCGGAAAACGCCCGCGTTGTGGCTCTGAGTTCAAGTGGCCATCTGATCTCGCCGGTCGTGTTCGACGACATCAATTTCCGGTTCCGCCCCTATGACCCACTGCTCGCGTACGGACAATCGAAAACCGCGTCGGTGCTGTTCGCCGTCGGCGCTGCCGATCGCTGGTCGGAGGACGGGATCACAGTCAATGCTGTGATGCCCGGAGCGATCGCCACCGGACTCCAAAAACACACCGGTGGACTCAAGACTCCTCCGGAGCGGCGTAAGACCGTTGAGCAGGGTGCCTCAACCAGCATATTCGTGTCCATCTCCCCGCAACTCGAGGGAGTGAGCGGACGCTATTTCGAAGACAACAATGAGGCAGAGGTTGTGTACGACGGAAACGGGTGGAGTTCTGGAGTCGCGTACTACGCACTCGACAATGACAATGCCAATCGTTTGTGGGAGTGGGCTCTGACCAACATCGCCTGAGGCGGCACGGAAGCTCAGTGAACAAGCAGTCAGGAGATCATCATGGAAAGTGTGTCCCCCCTTCAGTCCGTTGGATTCATCGGACTAGGCGACCAAGGCGCCCCCATGGCAAGAGCCGTCGCCGGGTCCCCATTCCATCTTCGAGTCTGGGCTCGCCGCGCAGTATCGCTCGAGGCTCTTCACGGCCTACCTCACACCGCCGAACCCTCGGTCCGTGCTCTCGGAGCGGAAAGCGACATAGTGCTGCTTGTGCTACGAGACGACTCTGACGTGGAAAATGTTCTTGTCGACCAAGGACTGCTGGCTTCGATGAAACCGGGATCCATCATCGCGAATCACGGGACCGGCGACCCCGAGACGGCCATTCGGTTCGCCGAACTTGCAGAACTCCGCGGCATTAGTGTTCTTGATGCGCCCGTCAGCGGAGGCGGCCCTGCTGCTGTGCTCCGAAAGCTCACGACAATAGTGGGAGGCGAGGCGGGTGCGTTCGAGCGCGCGGAGCCAGTATTCGATGAGTTCTCCACTTCATCCGTCTATATGGGAGGGCCAGGTTCGGGACAGGTGGCAAAGCTGCTCAACAATGCCCTCACGATGACCAATCTGAAGAACGCCGAAGATATCTTGGGAATGGCCGACTCGATAGGAGTGAATGTGGCCGCATTCCGGCGGCTTCTCGCGTCCAGCAGCGGGGGGAGCTTCATCATTCAAGCGCTGGGCGATGAGATCACTCCGGAAATCGCCCCTCACCTCCAAGACTTGATGGTGAAGGACATCGAGCATTTCGCTGAAGGAGTCGGTCGCCTCGGCATCGACACCTCCGAAATCCGAGACCGCGGCCGCGCGGGGGCTGACGGACTGATCGAGGTAGTAGAGCTTGTGAAGCGTCACCTGCCATGACAACTGCGACCTCTGGACAATCTCGCCGTTGGGCGATCCTCATCGCAATCGGCGTCGTGGGAGGCTTACTTTCCGGAATCTTTGCGATCGGCGGCGGGATCATCATGGTGCCGCTGCTCACAACTTTTGCGAAGCTTAATCAACGAGTGGCCGCCGCCACGTCGCTCGCCGCGATCGTTCCGACCGCAATCATGGGCTCGATCGCGTACCTCGTCGCGGGCGAGATAGACCTTGTCGCTGGCTTGTTCATCTCCATTGGTGCGGTGGTCGGGGCTATCGCCGGCAGCGCCTTGCTCAAGCGGATACCACTGTTTTGGCTGAGATGGATGTTCATAGTTTTCATTCTGTTGGTCGCCGTCAGGCTGGTACTCGTGGCACCCGAGCGGGGCAACACACTCCAATTCAGCGCCCTCGTGGCGCTCGGATATGTCGGGCTTGGCCTCGGTATGGGAGTGCTGTCCGGGCTTTTCGGCATCGGCGGCGGTATTGTCGCAGTCCCGGCCCTGGTTGGGCTATTCGCCATAAGCGATTTGGTGGCCAAAGGTACCTCGCTCGTCGTCATGATCCCCACAAGCTCCATTGGTACCGCAGCGAACTGGCGGGCCGGAACCGTTGATGTCCGAGCCGGCTTGCTCGTGGGTCTTGCCGCGACCGCGGCCAGCATCCCCGGCGCGGCGTTGGCGCTCGCGCTTCCCGCCCGACTTTCCGGAATCCTTTTCGCGCTCCTACTCGTCGCCGTGGCAGCGCAACTCGCTTACCGGGCAATTAAGTCGCAGGGAGCAAGCGCCAAATCGATCCCCGCACGAAGCCTAGCGGACGAGGAATGAGCACTTGAGGCACGCCGCCAACCGAGCGAGACAACTTTCGGCACAACACCGCATACCGCTGAACACGCTGGCCATCGGGTTCGGCGCCGTCGGCCTTGCCGGACTATGGACGACAGTTTCATCGGCGCTCCGGATCTCGCCGATCCCCTCCGAACTGATCTGGATATCCGCCTCGATCGTGTGGGTATGGCTGGTAATCGCCCACCTGGTGCGAGGCAAACAGAGCAGGGAGACTCTTCGATCGCAATTACGCCACCCCGCCCAAGGACCGATTGCGGCGATAGTGCCAGTTATTGGCATGCTGATAGGAGCCCACCTTTATCAGCATTGGCCGTCGGGCGGAACTGCGCTGGTCATCGCATCCATCGTTACCGCCGCAATATTCGCCGGGTGGATCCTCGCCTACTGGCATACCGGCCGACTAACCCCCGAGGCCATTCATGGCGGCTATTTCCTTCCCACCGTCGCAGCCGCCCTAGTCGCCGCAACGACGTCCTACAAGGTGGGTTTCCCGATGGTCGCCGCGGGAGCCTTCGCTGTGGGCATCATTTTTTGGATCGTTATCCTCACAGTGCTGCTAGCGAGGCTTGCCTTCTTCCCGCCGCTACCTGGGCCGCTGACCCCGACACTTGCGATCATCCTCGCCCCACCGGCCGTCGCCGGCACGGCGTGGTTTGCAATGCACGGAGAGAAGGCCGATGGAGTATCGCAAGGCTTGCTCGGGGTGACGGTCCTGATGCTGCTACTTCAACTCTTCTTGGTGCCCGTCTACCGCAAAATCCCCTTCAATCTGGGGTTCTGGTCGTTCACATTCCCTGTCGCGGCCGCCGCGACCTACCTGATTCAATGGCTCTCGGTGGCATCATTCGCGGGATGGGAAATCGTCGCCTTGACTGTGGCCGGGGTAGCTTCCGCGTTGACCCTCACCATCGTAATCCGCTCCCTGGCGCTTGTGTCCGCGGTGGGCCGCAGTGGGCATTTCGCAGAAAACACGTTGCGTCAAGCGGACGACAACGCCGAAGGTCGCTGAGAAGGCTTAGATGCGAGCCAAATCCAGCGCTTGAAGTGTGATCGCGACCGCGAACACTCCGTCGCTTAAAGCGACGACCCGCTCAAGTTTCGTGGGCAGATCGGGCTGGGGTCTAATCATCGGTGAACCCCGCGGCAACAGCATTGGTGTGGGCCCAGTTGATGAGGCCGAACAGTGGCTCGACCAGCGTCTCCCCGAGGGCGGTCAGCGAGTACTCGACGCCAACGGGAGTGCTTGGCACCACCGTTCGCTGCACGCAGTTCGCCGCCTGCAGGTTTCGCAGAGTCTGGGAGAGCATCTTCTGGGAGATCCCATCGACGCGACGCTTGAGATCGCTATAGCGATGTGTGCCGCTGCTGAGGACGAAGACGATGAGGGGGGTCCATTTGTCGGCGATCAGAACGAGCGCCTGACGCGCTGCGCATTCTGTCAGCATATCGTCGGGCCCGAGAACAAGTTCCGGGTTGACCAAGTCACTCTCCCTTCGATACCACTGCACCAATAAGTGCCTTATTGCTGATGGATGCCAGCGTGCATAAAGTATCCGCGTGACCGGTTGGCGTTGCAACCCCGTCGCGCACTATTTGACCTCAACCCCAAGGAGGACCAACTCATGGCAGTACTGCAAATCGTAAAATTCCGCGCCATGGCCGAGGTCGACTCGGCCGAATTTACGGCGATGAACGAGCGATTCCAGCGCGAGATCGCGCCAATCCTGCCCGATCTTGAGAGAAGAGAAGCGGCAGTCGACGGGAACGGAAACTGGACCCTCGTTCTTCGGTATACCGACATGGAAAGCGCTACCAGGCCCCCCGCAGATCACGGGATGGAGGTCGCCGGCGCCTTCATGCACATGATCGATATGTCGACCATGTCGGTGAGCTTCCAGACAATCGTCAGCGATTAGGCGGCGGGGCTGGTCGGGTTCGTTATCGGCCCGACCAGCGCTCAAGCACCTTGTACCTGGTCCGTGATCGAGGTGTTGTGATGTCTCAAGACATCCGACGGAAAATCGACGAGAAGAAGGCAAATCTTGCCCAAATTCTGCCCGCAACTCACGGATTTGTGGGCATAACAATGAGATTGAAACGCCGTTCGATCCCTTAACTCACGGTCAAGTCCCTGTTAGTGGTGTAACTCGGTGTCCTTCGTGATGATGGCTTAGGGCGCGGCTGCCTGCGCCGCCTGGC
>JACMOZ010000102.1 GCA_014377785.1 Aeromicrobium sp. | reverse complement strand
TCACTGGTCATGGGACACACGACCGGCACCTCCGCGTAAGGGACGACGCGATGGCCGGCCACGAGGGACGAATCACCATGAGCCATATCCACGCAGCGATAGCGACCTTGCCGAACGCGGCGATCGCCAGTGCGCCACAGCCCACGACCGGCGGCGGCGCGATGGCAGGCATGCCTGGCATGGCCGGTATGGCGGGGTGCGACGCCGCACCCTCGGCCACGCTCGCTGGAGGCGCCGGACAGGCCGCCACCGGAGCCAAGGCCATCGGTGGTGGGAACGATCTCATCTCCGCGCTCAACGCACTCCAGGCTGCCGTGAAGGCACTGGCCGACGTCGTTGCCAAGATGGCAGCCGGCGCCGCCACGAAGGTTGCCGGCGCCCAGGGCATTGCCGCCACCACCGAGCAGTACGTCGCCCCGGTCACCATCGCGCAGACCACCCGGGCCGGCTCGAAGGAAGACACGGCCTTCGAGTCGAGGGTGCTCGACCTCATCAACAAGGAGCGCGCGAAGGGCGGCCTGTCGGCACTCTCGTACAACGCGGCGCTCGACTCGGCCGCCGAGAAGCATGCCAACCAGATGGCCACCGTCAAGGCGATGGCGCATGACGGCATCGGTGACGGCGATCCGGGCGAGCGCATCCGCGCCGAGGGCTTCCGCAACTCCTGGGGCGAGAACGTGGCCGTCGGCCAGTCGACCCCTGAGCAGGTCGTCGCAGAGTGGATGAACAGTCCCGCGCACAAGCGCAACATCATGGACCCGAACTTCAAGCTCTCAGGTATCTCGCAGGTCGTCGACAACGGCGGTCGCAAGTACTGGGCCCAGGAGTTCGGAGCCTGACCCGAAGATCACCAGGCCCCGCGCCGTCGCAAGCTCGCGCACGGTACGGGGCCCGGAACCACTGCGGCCGATGTCAGTCGCCTGAAGGCGCGCCGGCCTCGGTCAGGCGAGCTTCTTGATGAGGCCGCTGTCCTGTGCGATCGCCTGGATGACGTCGGGTGAACCGAGACCTGTGGGCTGCACGCCCTTCATGATCTCGTAGCGCCGAATCGCGTTCTGGGTCGTCTTGTCGAACGTGCCCGTGACCTTGGGGTAGTACTGGCCCATCGACTTGAGGTTCTTCTGCAGGGCGAGCACGTCGTCACCCTTCGAGCCCATGCGGAGCGTCGCGCCCGCCGGAGGCGCCACGGTCGTCGGCTGCTGCGCGGGCGGTGTCTGAGATTCCATCGCCAGTGCCTTGCGCTTGGCGATGAAGTGCACGGCCAGAGCGCCGACCGCGCCGATCGCACCGCCGATGGCAGCGATGATGCCCTTGGCGGCCCAGCCGGCCGCACCGAACATCGTGACTTCACGCAGGCCGGGCACGAGGAAGGTCGCGCCGAGGCCGACGCCGGCGCCGAGCACCGTGCCGACGAGCAACTTCTTGATGAGCGAGCCGCCGGTGGACGGCGCTCCCGCACCCTGCACCATGTAGGCGCCGGAAGCGGTCGAGCCCGCAGTGAACGACTGTGAGCCCTCGCCGCCGCCCGTCGTGGTGGGGGTGTCGACTGCCTCGATGGCATTCACGAAAGTGGTCTTCACGGTCGATGCGATCGCGCTCAAGCTCATGGTGGTTCCTCTCCCAAGGTACAACGGTCATCTGGCTATCGCGGCGTGCAGCCACTTTGGTTCAAGTAGGCCACGGAATGGCCGTGTGAGGCACGGCGCGGCGCGGTTTCCAGCAGAACTCCTGCTTGTGTTGGGGAGCTATGCGCGCGGCGGAGCATTGGCGAGCACCGGAACCAGGCCTTGACGCCAGACGGAAACGTCGTACGGTGGAAGCACAGGTGTCCTGCCGAACGGAGCTCCCCGCCATGCGCCGCATCATCACTGCGCTCGCCGTACTCACCGCGATGCTCGTGATCGCGCCCGCCGCGAACGCCGCCTCGAGCCAGCAGATCCTCACGCTCGACTTCCCGACCGTGACCGACAGCCTGGGCGGCATGCACGCGATGCGTGCGAACTACACGTACACGCAACCCGCGGCGGGCGAGGAGAACTGCGCGTACTACAACCTGCAGTACCGCGCGCTCGGCGCCACCGACGCGCTCGGCGAGACGTGGCGTGATGCGTACATGTACCACGGCTCCCAGCCGCGTGTGCCGCTCGACGACGCGTGGGGCGCCAGCTACGGCGTGAAGACCGTGCAGGTGCGGCTCAACCCGACCTGCAATCCGGCGTCGAAGGTGTTCACGCGCAGCATCCGCTATCTCAGGCCGCACAGCCTCGACCCCTTGGTGAGCAAAGTCACCGTGCCGACGACGGTGACGGGTGACACCGTGTCAGTGGCGATCGTCGCGAAGTCGGGTGCCTACGACGTGCCGACCCCGCTGCGCGTGCGGTTCGCCACCGAGAACGGCGACTGGGTCGCTCCGCAGACGACGAAGGGGTATGCCGAGTACCCGGCATACCAACCGGTGATGACCGCTCCGGTCAGTGCGGGCACGGGCGCCAAGGGGCTGTTCGTGATGGTCATCGACGGATTGCGCGACTCGAACATCTACTATGTCCGCTTCACCCGGACGAAGGCCGCTCCGCCGTCGGCTCCCGGCAACAACGCACCGGTGCTGACGGCGATCTCGACGCCCGCAACCGTGACCGGCTCCGCGGTGACCGTGACGGTCAAGGCGAGCGACGACAACGCCGTGAAGCGCATCCGCTTTGCCACCGAGGCGGGCACGTGGGGCGCGTGGCAGGCGTGTTCGGGTGCGACCTATTCGGCTCCGGTCAGCGCCGGCAACGGTTACAAGGGAGTGTTCGTGCAGGTGCAGGATGCCGGGTACGCGACCTCATCGATCCTCTACCGCACGTTCACGCGGGTGTCGTAGTCGCGCTATGCTGACAGGGTAGTTCCACTCACGGGGGCGACCTGGCTTCGACAGGGTCATTCGCGAGGGTGGGTCGCGAGTCGAGGATGTCGGTTGGCCTCGTAAATCAGTCCGGCAGAACACACATGCCAATAACAGCATGAACATCAGCGAGGGTAACCTCGCACTTGCTGCCTGATTTCAATTAGGTAGGAAGGACCCTCGTTTCCGTCGGGCCCGTGGCGGAGACCAGGGCTTAACTACGGGCTTGCTGACACCGCAACATCTCTCGGCGGTGAAGGGACTTTCAGGAGGGAAGTGGTGCACGTCAGCTTGCCTGTAGAGCGGTCGTGTTCCGAGCTCAAATTGCAGGCTACACTCGTAGAAGCCCATACCAAGCTGGCCGTGGACGCGGGTTCGATTCCCGCCGCCTCCACTGAAAAGGGCTCCCATCCGGGAGCCCTTTTTCGTGGAGCAGGGTGCGCGGGGCGCACCCTGGCTGGTTCGCTCGTCGCGGCAGCTCGAGCGAGCTCGACTGCCGCTCCTCGCTCACCAGCGCGGCGGGAATCGTGCAGCGCCTCCCGCCGTTCGGTCATTCGAGCGAGCTCGATGACGCTCACTCTGGTCGGCTTCCGATTCTCGCCGGAGCCTTGCCGACGAGATCAGGTTCGCTGACCGTCCCGGGCGCCAGCGCAACTACGTCGATGCCGGTAGGTTCATGAGCCCACCAATCGTTCGCTAGCTATCCGCCGCGTCCACCTCGGTGGGCATCATGATCGACATGGAAGCCGGTGAAAAACGTGCGGGCCGACGGTGGCGCGACTATGAGACCGCCGCGGGCAATCGTCCTGTGCGCGATTTCATCGCAGCACTGGCGGATGACGAGGTCGCAGATGTGGTCGCCGCGATGAAGGAGATCGCACGAGACGGGCTGTCCGCGGCGCGTCATCTCGAAGGCGACATCTACGAGGTTCACGCGACCAGCGAGCGGCAGTCGTTCCGGATCCTGTTTGCCAAGGAGGGGCAACGCGGGCAGGTCCTACTGGCGCTCGAGGGGTTCTCGAAGAAGCAGCAGAAGCTTCCCAAGCGGCACCTGGATCTGGCCAAGCGTCGGCTGGCCGATTGGCGACGACGCGCCCGGGCGTAACGGTCCGGGGTTTCCTGCCGATACTATGCGTGGTATACCATGCATAGTGTGGGCGATAGGAGTGGTTGGATGCCGGACTTCCTCGACGAGATCATCAAGGAGCGCGCCAAGGGCAACCCGTCGTTCCCCGCGCTCGTCCAGGCGGCGGAGGACAGGCGCCAACTTCTACGCGGACTCGCTACTGCGCGCGAGCGGTCAGGGCGCACGCAGACTGAGGTGGCTGCCGCAATGGGCACTTCGCAGTCTCAGGTCGCACGCCTCGAGGCGGCGAGTTGTGATGCGAAGCTGTCGACCGTGGAGAAGTACGCTGCGGTCCTTGGCAAACGCGTCGAGTGGAAGCTCGTTGATGCCTGAAATTCCGATGGGAATGGGTCGACGGAACATCTGAGGCAAACGCGGGTTCGATTCCCGCCGCCTCCACTGAAACCCCCTGCTAACGCGGAGGTTTTTCTTTGGCTATACTTTCCCCGTTTTCGTGGCCTACCTGTTTCCCCTGGAAATACAGCATTTTTGCGTTGAGCAAAGAAATTCGGTGGGAATTCCGGTGTCTGGCATGTTGTTGTGTACGGCTTCATCGTACCGTGGCGGCTGCCAGCGGCGTCACTAAGGACGAGATTCCGGCTTCGAGCTTCGCCCACGTCTCGGGCTTGACCGGCTGTTCAGGCCCGTACTGCAGTATG
The DNA here is from genome assembly GCA_014377785.1 of Aeromicrobium sp. Classification (GTDB taxonomy): domain Bacteria; phylum Actinomycetota; class Actinomycetes; order Propionibacteriales; family Nocardioidaceae; genus JACMOZ01. The sequence continues at coordinate 8,147 of JACMOZ010000102.1, read as the reverse complement.
CGTCCAAGCACGGTGGAGGGGATCCCGCTCGCGCGCACGAGGGCCGGGCGTCCATGCTCGTCGATTGCCCCGTCGATCCGTGGACGCAGATCGCCCCCATCGCAGCATCCGTGATCGTGACGCTGTCCAGGCTGCCTCCATGATCCGTTGACGCTGCTCCAGTCGCTCGGGATCGTGGGCCACGCAGTGGTGTCGGCCAGCGAGCGCCCACCGCCGGCAGCGACTACCGTGTTTGTTGGTGGCGGCGCATGGGCGGTCTTGGAGGTAGCCCGCCCGCTTTCGTTGCTCTCGACGGTGGCGGCGTAGTCGGGGCCGTGCGCGCGCGCCTGCGCGGCCGTGCCTGGTGCACGCGCGGAGGACCATGTCGATGCGATTGCGGCGCCGCCAACCGCGCGGCTTGAGTGGCGATCAGGTCGACGAGTTCGCAGCCACCTCGCTCGTGTGTGGGCTCAACGCGGCGATCGAGGCGACGCGCACCGGTGACGCTCGACGAATTCGCCGTTGTGGCGGACGAGGTGCTGCAAGCTGGTGGCCAAGACACGCGAGTCGCTCGAATCGATTGGCGAGCTGAGTGCTGGAGCGACGACCGCGATCGACCGGACGCCCGTGTCGCTCGCGCAGGCGGGCGAATCCCTTCATCTGACTTGCGCTTCAGGTCGAGCTGGGCGCTGACTGCGACTGGTGCGACGGGCTGCAGTTGCTCGCGGCCCGAGGCGCCACGCGCCGGTTAATTGCCGCGGTCGGCGGGGCCTTTGCCGTGGCGGAGCTCAGACAGGAGCGTCTCCAGCGCCCAGGCAACCGACTCTCGCGCGTCCTCAGGCGAGAGACCGTATTCGTCATGCAGTCGCACCCAGGTGTGTAAGCCGAACAAGTACTGCATGATGGCCGTCGCGCCACGCGCTTGGCGCGGCGGCAGGTGGGCGACCGCATCCTCGAGTGCAGTCGCCACGGCTGCGCTTCGCCGACTCCACGGGCCGCTACGCACGCGTCGTCCGGCAGTCGTCTTGACGAGCGCGCGAGCCAGCGGGACGTTGCGCATGGAGATTCCGCTGGCGTGCTTGAAGCTTGCGACGAGCTGGCTCGACGTGCCGATGTCGATTGGTAGGCCGAGCCGAGTGACCGTGTGCTCGCCGACGGCGGCGTATAGCTCGTCGCGTGTCGGAAAGTACCTATACAGCGTGCGCCGTGCGACGCCGGATCGCCGGGCGATTTCCGCGTAGGAGGGCTCGTCGTCGGACTCCACGAGCATTTCGAGTGTCGCATCAAGAATCGTGGCGCGCGCGACGCGTTGCTGGCGTGCGCGCAGCGATTCTGGTCGAGCGGGTGTCGCAGCTGGCTCGAGTGCGTGCATCGCAAAAATGTTACCACGTCGTGCATTGGTGGCACACGTGTGTCAGAGTTGCAGGATCCGACACCGACCCGAGGGAAGCTCCGCGTGACCACGACACAAGCCGCCGCCACCGACCGAGACTTTTGGTACATGGGTGCACTGCTGCACATGCGCGCACTCGCCAGCGACACGGGCGGGGCCTACTCGATCGTCGAAGAGCATCTTCCTCAAGGGTTCGCCCCGCCGTTCCATCGGCACGAGAACGAGGACGAGGCGTTTCTCGTACTTGAGGGCGAGCTGACGTTCTGGAACGACGAGACGCGCTCGAGCGCCGGCCCCGGATCGTTTGTGATGCTGCCCCGCGGCCTCGAGCACACGTGGCGCGTCGATTCGCCGACTGCTCGTGTCCTGAACATCCTGAGCCCGGCGGGCTTCGAGCGGTTCTTCATGGATGCTGGCGAGCCCGCGCGCGAGCTGGCCATGCCGCCGGCGTTGAACGGCCCGCCCGACGTCGAGCGGCTCGCGCACATCTCGGCCGAGTATCAGGTCGAGATCACTGGTCCGCCGCCCGGACCGGAGGCCTGACGTTCGGTCGCCATCGGTCTCGACGAGCCACTTCGATCGATCTGCGTGCTGCTGCGCAACGACGCTGGCGGGGTTGACGCCGCAGCCGATTTGACGATCGTTCGATTCGCCGCGGATCTTCGCAGGGGAATCGTCGCCTCCGTGCGGGACCTTGCCGCCCATTTCACCAGCCCCTCCGGCGCGGGTGTCTCTCCACGATCGCAGGCTCGACGATCCAGGAACTCGTGCGTCGAACGCGCGAGAGCGAGCTGCAGTACCGCACCGTGTTCGAGAACGTGCGGGAGGTGATTTTCCAAACGGATGACGAAGGGCGGTGGACCCTGCTCAGCCCGGCGTGGGAGGAGATCACCGGTTACCCCGTCGGCGACAGGTTGGGGGCAGGCCTTGCTGGATTACGTTCACCCGGATGACCGGTCCGGGAACGTAGTGAAATTTGACCAGCTCCGTAACCGGACGTTGGATTCCTACCGCCACGAAATGCGCTATCGAACGGCATCGGCGGGCTTTCGATGGCTCGAGGTGGCGGCCCAACGCACGCTCACCACCGAGGGAGCGGCAGCCGGCGTTTCTGGAACCTTGAACGACGTCACCGATCGGTACGAGTCGGAGCAGATGAAAGAGCAATTCTTCGCGTTGATCTCGCACGAGCTGAGAACTCTGCTGGCTGCGATCCTGGGCTACCTGGAACTCCTCGACGAGGAGGAGGGACAGCGCCTTTCGGACGATGGGCGCGAATTCATTGTCGTGATGCAGCGAAACGGCCAACGTCTGATGCGGCTGATTGGTGACCTGCTCTTCGCGGCGCAGGTTGAATCGGGGACGCTCTCGCCCGATCCATCACACTGGCGTGCGATGCGAACAATGACCTCCCTCCGATCCATGCGGACCGCGATCGGCTCGGACAAGTCCTGGACAACCTGCTGACAAACGCGCTCAAGTTCACGCCAGCGGACGGTCGAATCGAGGTGCGGCTCTCGCGAGGCGAGTCCGTCGACATCGGCGCCGTCGCGGTGCTCGAGGTGGCGGACTCTAGCCCGGGGATCCCTGCAGATGAGCAGGACCAACTCTTCCAGCGATTCGCTCGAACACGCGCAGCGGAAGCGGATGCAGTGCAGGGAGTAGCCGGTATCGACAGTCCTTGTGGTCGAGGAACTGCCCCCAGCTTGGTTGTCACCTGGTCAGGTCGAGGATACGTCTGCGGTGAGTTCATAGCGGTAGCGATAGCCGTGCCCACGAACGTTCTCGATTGGCTCCCAGTCGGTGGGGCCGGCGGGAGCAAGTTTGCGGCGCAGGTATCCGACGTAGAGCTTGACCTGGTCGCGCGAGATGCCGGTCGGATCATCCCAGACTATCTCGCACAGGCGCTCGGAGGACAGCAGTTCACCTTGATGCTGCATCAGCGTGACCAGCAGCCGGAATTCGAGCGGGGTGAGCGCGACAGGTTCCCCGTCGACGGTGACTGCTCGACTGGGGATGTCGATGCTCAGGTGTCCGTCGGTCATGAGCTGAGCTATGGCGGTCCTAGGGGCGCGGCGAAGCGCGGCTTGGATACGCGCAATCAATTCGGGTCCGTTGAAGGGCTTGGTGAGGTAGTCATCAGCGCCGCCACGCAGCGCGCGCACCTTTTCGGTCGGCGCTGCTAGAGCGGTGAGCATGATGATCGGCACATTGCTTGCTTCGCGGATGCGCTCGAGTGTCGTCCAGCCGTCGAGACGTGGCATCGTGATGTCGAGGATCACCAGGCCGGGCAACGTCCGGAAGAAATGGTCGAGTGCCTGCTGGCCGTCTTCGGCTGTGGTAACCGGGTATCCAGCGCGCGTGAGAATGCGCTCGACCAGTCGGCGAAGGTCGGGGTCGTCGTCAGCGACCAGTATGTGCGTTGGTTTCATCTCTGATTCACACCCAGCCTGCTCCTCAGCGGGCCGATATGAAGCCGCCGAAGCTCATACTAGTCGCCACGGGCTGTGGATCCTCCGCAATCGTCAATGCGCACGACCGTTCTCGATGGCCAGAGGGACCTGGGACATGGCATGTCCTTTCGAATGGCCTTCCCGTTGCATGGTGATGAGGCGATTTGAGCGTCGTTCATACCTGATTCCGACCTAGCTTGACTCATGAGTCGCCGACACCCGAATGGGGGGCACGGTTGGGCACGTTTGGCGGAGCCGCATTGCCTTCAGCAACCACACGGGATCAGGGGAGAAATCATGAGGATCAAGGAATCATCAACCGCTAAGCGGGTGCTCGCGTCGCTTGGGGTGCTCGGCGTACTGGGCGCTGTTGCTGGACTTGCCACGTATGCGGCATTTACGAGCAGCACGAACGGCAGCGAGACGGTGACATCCGGCTCGGTGACGCTGGCACTCGGCGCGGTGGGCGCAACCAACCGGCTGAGCGCAACCGCGACCAACGTGGCCGCAGGTGACACCATCGACCGCGCACTTGACCTGGTCAACACCAGCTCGCTGGCGCTGACTGACGTCAAGCTCACGACGACTGCAACGACATCGAGTCTGCTCGACACGGACACGACGAACGGACTACAGCTGCAGGTCGACAAGTGCTCCGTTGCCTGGACTGAAGCGGGTACGGCTCCCGCGTACACGTACACGTGTGGTGGGACGACGACTTCGGTGGTAGCGGCGAGCCCGGTCATTCAAGCGAACACCACGCTCACCAACCTCACGCTCGCAGCGGGTGGTGGCACCGACAAACTGCGCGTGCGTCTGACGCTGCCGTCTGCCGCAGGCAACACGCTGCAGAGCAAGACGTCAACGATCCAGTACGCGTTCACTGCAACGCAGCGCGCAGGGACCGCAAGCTGATCCACAGCTGAACGACATCGCGTCCTGATTCCACCTGTGACGGTGAGTGGGCTGGCCCTTGTGGTCACACCTACTCACCGTCACAGCAGGTGGAAACTACAGGCGAACGACGTGTTGCCCAGCCTCGAAGGGCCACCTGTTCAGGTGCCGCCCGATACTGGAACTTGCCTCGTGCGCGCTCAGGTGCGCGAGGACCTAACCCGACAAGGCCCATGGACCCCGACCTGCGCACACCGTTCGACTTCACCGAGGACGCCGCCACGCGGCGCGACCTCGGGCTGCCGATCGATCTGCGCATCGAACCGACCGAGTTCGAAGCCAGCCCCCCCCGTCGTCCGCGCCTCGGGCGCCGCCGGGTGACCACGCTCCAGAAAGTTCTCGTCGGCATTGTGGCGCTCGTCGTAACTGCGACAATGGCCGGCCTCGGCACGTTCGCTACCTTCACCAGCGGTACCAGCGCGTCGCACCAGACCAGCAGCGGCACCGTGGTGGTCAACCTTGGCGCGACTGGAGCCAAGACGAACCGCCTCAACATCAACGCGACCACCATCGCTCCCGGCGATACGATCCAGCGCACGGTGGACATCGTCGGCTCGGGCAGCCTGGCCCTGGCGAGCCAGACGCTCACCACCACGGCAACGACGTCGAGCCTGCTCGACACCGACACAACCAACGGCCTGCAGATGGTCGTCGACAAGTGCTCGGTTCCGTGGACTGAGGGTGGCGTGAACCCCGCATTCACCTACACCTGCGGTGGCTCGATCACCAGCGTCATCGCGTCACGCCCCGTGGTTGGAAGCAACCTCGCGATGAGCAACATGACGCTCGGCGCTGGCGGAGGCACCGACAATATTCGCGTCACCCTGACGCTGCCCACGACTGCGGGCAACACGTTCCAGGGCATCAACTCCACTATCAACCTCGCGTTTACGGAGACCCAACGTGCCGGGACCAACAGCTGAGATGTACCAACATGACGACCTGCAGGACGATGGGGCACCACTGACCATTCACGACGACGCAGAGCTGTTGGAGAAGGGGCCACGTCCGCGCCGCAACCCCCTCCGGGTCGCGCTCGGATTGGCCAGCTGGCTGTTCGTGATCGCGTCGATCGCCGCTCTGGTCGCGTTTGGACTCGGGCCGCAGACCGGTGCATATCGCACGCTGACCGTGCTCTCCGGATCGATGGTTCCTGCATTTTCGCCAGGTGACGTCGTGATCGCCACGAAGAAGGCACCCAAGGAAGTGAAGGTGGGCGACGTCATCGTCTTCAACGAGCCGGTCGGCAATCACCATGTCACCACCCACCGAGTGGTCAAGATCTACAAGGCTGGCACGCTGCCGCTCGTGCAGACCAAGGGCGATGCCAACAACGCGAACGACGCATTCAAGCTGCAGATCCAGGGCAACGAATTGTGGTACGTCCGTGGCCACGTGCCGTATTTCGGCAATGTCATCCACGCGCTACGAATGCCCCTGATGAAGCTGCTGGCGTTTGGCTGCCTCGGGCTGCTGGCACTTGTGGTCCTGTGGCAGGTCTGGTTCTCCGGCGACGAAGACGAAGTCGATGACCGAGAAGATTGGGATTTATCCCAGACATGAAGCTTCCGCATCGCCCACGAAGATCCCTCCGCAAGCTCGGCCTGCTGGCTGTGGCGGCTGGACTCGTGCTCAGTGCGGTTACCATGGGCGTGACATGGGCGACGCTCACGAGCTCCACATCGGCGCCGACAACCTTCACGACGGTCACGGTCGGCGCCGCCGGCTCGCTTGCGGCCAGCCCAAACGCTGGCTTTCCCTCTTGTAATTCCGAAGTGTTGACGTGGACCGCAGCGACAAATGCCACGGCGTACATGGTGGAGTACCAGAACAATTCCACGGCTGGTGTATGGACGACGCTGACGGCGAGCACGGCGCTGCTGACGTATACCGACTCAAATGCCGGCACGCACCTCAATGCAACGGTCTACTATCGGATCACGCCGTTGCGCACCCCCGGCGTCTGGACCGGTACCCCGACGACCATGAGCGTGCAGTGCGGCATCGGGCCCGTGCTTGATCTTGCCGTCACCAACCAGTGCACGGACATGGTGCTGACGTTCACGACGCCGTACAACAACACCGCCACCTACAAGCTTGAATACTCCACCAACGGCGGTGGACTTTGGACCAGCCTGGGCAACATCGCCCAAACCGGCACTTCCAATGGCTACACCTACTTCAACCGCGTCGCCCCGGTCGCGACGTACGGCACAAACTACATCTGGCGCGTCACCCCAAACTCAGGCGCAGGGTCGCTGTCCAACACCTCCGGCACGCTCGCCTGGGACAACTTCCACCTCAATTCGATCACCAACTCCAACGGAAGTGCTCTTGGCACTCTCGACACCGCCGACACCACCGTTGCCTCGTTTTCCAGGAAGGTATTCGAGGCAGGTGGAGTGATGATCGACAACAACATCACGATTGGAGTTGGGCGCCGAGCGATGTATCTCGCCAATGGAGGCGTCACCACCAACAACGGCCTGGGGCTCTTCACGAACTCCGCCAATATCTTCACCAACATCACCTCCACTGCGGTGGGCGCCAGCGCTTGGGACGTAGCCGGCACGACGTACACGTGGACGGAAAACAGCGCCACGACGATGACCCAAAGCGCCGCGCTCACTGCCGGCAGCTTCACGGCGAGCACCAACACCCAATGCGATCCGACACCACCTGTGCTGGCCGCTGGCACGATCGCCAAGGTGGCCCTGAGCGCCGCCCCAACGGGCGCGCCGGCCGTAACTTTCGGCGGGCGGTGGTAGTCGTGAGGCGCTCCAGCCGAACCACTCGCTTGCCAATCGTGTTGCGCAATGCGCTGTCGATCACCGCAGTACTCGGACTGTGCGGATTTGGCGTGGCGATTGCCCAGTCAACCACGACTCTATCGACGCGGACATTGCAGCTCAGCAGCACGACAAAGATCGTGATTCGCCGCAGTAATGTCGCTGCTGGAGACAAGGGCAAGGGGACCAAAACCGTCACCAACCGCAGCTCGCGCGCGACGAAAGTCACGCTTTCGCAGACCACGCCTCGAAGCACCAGTCGAGCGCTTGCGACCAATCTCAGATTCTCGGTCCACGACGACACTACGAACCGCTGCTATTGGCCACGCGTTACCAACGGCAAATGCAGCAGAGCTCTGGGAGCGTGGAATGCTACAAAGTTGCGGAAGATCGTCATCAGATCACGCGCGAAAACCTCGACATGGGCAAGGTCGGAGAAGCACAAGTTCACGGTGGTTTGGCAACTGTCTCCTGCCGCTCCAAACTCAGCTCAAGGCCAACGCTCAACGTTCCTGCTCACATGGCGAGCCGGGTAGTCTGAAGTCCGCAGGCCAGTTGTACTCCGGCGGCTGGAATGCC
>JACMOZ010000101.1 GCA_014377785.1 Aeromicrobium sp. | reverse complement strand
GGAGAGAGAGTATGTCGTTTTGGGGCCATATGGACTCTCTGCGAGCACCATAAAATCGGCTGTTCGATAATTGCGGTTTAGACCTAATAAACCCCCAAAAACGCACAATTTAGGGTATGTTTCTGTGTTTATGCGGTAAAAACCCGTCATAGAGAGGGTGTTGGGATGGTGAATTCTAAGGTCATGAGTGCCGCGGCGGGGTTTGTTTTTGAGCCGCGGAAGCTGGCGGAGCAACAACTCCAGTTTGGGAACACGGCGCTTGCTTTGCGGCCGGCGGCGAAAGTCGATATCGCTGATCCGCGGTGGGGTGCAGCGCAATTGCAGCATTTGGTGGCCAACACTGTTCGGGAGGCGTTGGCGGCGAAGGGGACTTCGTTGTCTGCCTGGGTGCGTGATCACCACGCGGACCGGTCTGGGTTGGGCTATGACCGGTTGATTCGGATTCAGCGGGGCGAGACGATGATGCAGCTCGCTGATCTGTTTCACTGGGCGACCACCTTCGATACCGTCGCCGATCTTCTCGCTACGCACCAGTTCGCTCTTTCGTCCGCGCCAGTGGCGCCCGCATTCGCGGGAGAGACCGGCCCGCGCGGTCCTCACACTTCCCGTTAACCCTGCCGGCGTCGGTCGTCCGATCACGACTCGTCCGAGCACGACCCGTCGGCAGTGCCGCATTCACGGAGCACATTCGACTGGGGCCAGACCAGTACACGCGACCATGTTCGGCTCAAGCCCTCACCAATGTGCGATCGCCCCCGGATTGCGTCGTCACGGCGATGATCTCCTCTAGGTCCGCATTCCGGCGGGTACGGCTCACGGATCGAGAACCAACCGGCGTGCTGGTACGCGCGCGGGTTGAACTGCGGTGGTGGATCTACGGGACTCAGGCCGGAGACAATGGTTGCCATTGCTGCGCGGAACTCAGTGCTCAGGGGCGAGCACGGTACCGATGGCTGCACGGTCGCGATGAACGGTATTGGCTGTCTTCGCGCACGTTTTCCGGCCTCCGATTTTTGTCTCCCAAAGGTAATTAGCGCGCGAGTTCTGTCGTCACCGGTGGGTGATATCCGCTCAGGTTTGCGCACCTTTCCACGGTAAGCAGCGGAGGCCTATTCAGGGCGCCGAGTCATCGCCAAAGAACCCTGCTCCCATCGCACCTTTCTTCGCGGCTCCCGCGCATGTGGCTGGAGGAGCTACGAAAGGCGTGGCCCGCGAAGGGCCCACCGTGCAAATCCATCCGACCCCGTTCGAGCTGTACCGCCGCGCCACCGCCTCGTGGACGCCCGCCGAACATTGGGACAACGCGTCTCTACTGGTCCGCCGGACCGAGGCCCACCACCTCACCGGGACAGCACCCCCTCCGGTTTCCGGTCACCGGCTGGCCACCACCTGGGTGCGCACCCTGCACCGACACGAACAGTTCTGGCGGGACCACCTCCAGTCCCCACGCGAGCGCACCCGCAACCTTTCCACCCTGCCGCAGGCGGAGCGGCTGCTGGGGGAATGGGCGCGCCGCCAACGGCGAACAAAACACCGGTTATCCCGGTACCAGATCCTCCGGTTGGCGGTGTCGCCGAGCTTCGCCTGGGACCCACGCGAACACGCCTGGATGAGCAACTACGACGCCTGCCACCGACACCTGCGAAAGACCGGAACCCTCCCCTCCCTGGCTGGGGCCTCACCGGAACAGTTCGCCCTCGCCCGGTGGCTCGGGCGCCAGCTACACGCCCTGAAGGACGGAACCCTCGTACCCGACCGGGCGGCCCTACTGCAGGGTCTCATCACCGACATTCGGCTCATCCAAGACGATCCACCGCGATGATCGGTTATTCCTCCTAGCTTCCGTGTCAACCGGACCGGTGTTCGGTGGGAAGAAGCCGACTCATCGACAAGCTCCTCGGATACCGCGGAGTCCGACGGCCACGACAGGTAGCGTCGTCGAGGCCCGTCACCGCCGGGCGTTTCTCACGACTTGGGCGGGAAACGACCCGCGAAGCCATGAATTCTTTTTTTCCCAGCTCAAGGAGTGCACCGATGCCGCGAACGGCCGCTCCGGCGAGGAAGCAGTGATATCGCCAACCGCGACATACACCCCAACGACGTTCTGGGAAGCATTCTTGCTGTCACCGGTGTTGGGGCCGGCTCTGGCACTCCTGATCGTGATCCCGATCGTCGGTGTCCAATTACTGAACTCCCGACGTGCGATATCGGGTACAACGAAACTCAAACCGCTGCAGCGAAGCGGAATACGAAAGATGTGGGAATACCGCACGCGGAAAATAGCTGGTACACCCCGAGAGCGGCCCATGGCTGACGGTTCACGGCCAGATATTCACAGCGTCGATCACTTTATGCAGGACCTCGCATCGTTGACGGGGCAGCTTCTCATCGCCGTCTACCTCGCCGAACAACTTCGCAGCGACCTCGAAAAACTTCACAACACCAGATCCAAGCAGGGCGATGCGCGGCGCAATGCACCCTGATATTTCCGAGACGTATTTACACAATGGTCGGCAGGTCGGCAGGTCGGCAGGTCGGCAGGTCGGCAGGTCGGCAGGTGGGCAGGGGAGCTGAAGGGCTGACCGGGCATCAAATGACCGACTCATTGACGCAGTTTCGGCAGCTGATGGGATCGAGTCCGGGTCGTGCCTACGGTGGATGAGACCACTTCGGTTGACCGGGCAGGAGGACGAAGATGATGTTGTCGTTGATGGACAGCACGACCGGCGCGTACCTCGTCGTCACACGCTCCTCGAGCTACCTTGTCGATTTGGATCGCCGGGTGATCCGGCGGACACCCAGGACGGGGGACCCGGAGGGGTCGCTGCTTCGCCGGGATGAGGAACTGGTGACCCTGATCGAGTTGCGGGAGTGCACGGTCGGCAGACAGCTCGAGATGCTCCTTGACCTGCACGTCCACGGTGTTCCCGGGACGTTCCGCCGGTCCACCACCGTCCAATCGATCGAAGCCGTCGCCTCACCCGGCAGACCACTCCAAAATATCAGTCCCGGCACCACCGTGGACAGCTCGGACCACGTGTGATGGCGAGGACGGGCGACGGTGTAGGTACCGCGTTTTCCTCCGATTCCCACCCCCAACCACCACCGCAGCAGCCGCCGGAAACGACGGGAAGGACCCCCGTGTCACCCTCCACTGCTTCTGATCGGCCGGTGGGCCTGTCAACTGATTGGCGTGTCGGGTTTCTTGGTGATCTGCACGGCGACCTCGATCATCTTCTTCGTGTCGCGCAGACGATGTGGGCACACGGCATCAGCACCCTGATTGTTCTGGGGGATTTCGGCTTCATCTGGCCGCACGGGAACTGGGACAACACGATCGACAAAATCAGTCGAAGACTCGGGAAACTCGGTCAGATTCTCTATTTCGTTGACGGGAACCATGAGGACTTCACCCGGCTGTACCGGTTCCCGCTCGATGCGGACGGGGTGAGGAGGATCCGACCAAATATCATCCACCTGCCTCGCGGATACCGCACAACACTGGTGTCGGGGAGGGAGGTGGCGGTCCTTGGCGGTGCGAATTCCATCGACCGTGACCAGCGGGTGGAAGGGCGCTCTTGGTGGGCGGGCGAAGCGATCACTGACGCGGATCTGACCGTGCTGGGGTCGGAGACGGCGCCGTTGCTGATCGGCCACGACGCACCCCTGCATGTTCCGGCGTTGGAGAGGGAACTTGCGGCAACGGACCGGGACTGGTCTGCCGAAGCGCTCGCCTACGCGGCTGCCGGCCGTGCTGTTTTCCACCGCGGGTTCCTCACTGTCCAGCCCGAGTTATATCTGGGCGGCCACTATCACCTCCACATCGACGAGCAGGTGACCTACCACTCGGAGGGCGGCGAGTTCACCTGCCGGGTGGTGATTTTGGACATGAACGGCACCGCGACCGCGACCAGCCAAGCGATCCTCGGCGTGGACACTTTCGCCCTTACTTCCCGCACCCGAGATGCTGACACTGTTCACGAACTCCGCGGAGACGAAGCGGGGGTGTGGGAGGTATCGACGGAGCACAGCACCCACATTCTTGATTTTGACCGGGGTGTCAGCGAACGCCGTGCGGGGCCTGACTCGATGCCGTTCCCGGGCGACAACAGCCGACAGCTCCGCACGATCGAACGGTGCAGGGTCGGGGAAATCGGCTTCTGGACATTCATCTCCCACAACAGGCTCATGGAGTTCTACTGGCACCAAAGCACCGAGATCAAAAATATCCGAAGACTAAAACGGGAAGATCCCGAGGACGAAAGAACTCCGAAACCGTCAGCGGAACCGATTTGATGAGCACCCGATTTGTGGGGCTGAGAGCGAACGACATTGGCGCTGCGGGAGGTTCGCGGGATGCGTGGTGCCTGGCCGGGCGCTCACGGGGCAGTGGTGGCAGTGAGCGCTCGGCCAGGCATGGGTGTCGGCGGGAGTGTCCGGTTCCGACCGCTTCGACCCGCTCCCCGCGCATAATGGCGAAGAACCCGGCGAGGATTGAAGTGAGCTCGGCGTAGTCAACATCCTCAGACTCTTGGTAGTCGGTGGAGGCAAGTATTCCGTTGATGAGGCCCACCATTTGAGCGAGCTGTTTGGGGGTGCCCTTTCCGCGGAAATCCTCGACGAATTCTTCAATGTAGTCGCGCAGGAGGCCCACGCTGACGGGGCGGAAGGACGGACCGTACTTCGTGAACGCGTCGATGCACACCTGTTCTTTGATCGACTCGATTGGGTCGCCGGAATCGGTGTACCCCGAGGAAGCGAGAACGCGATTGGCCTCGTCGGCGATGGTCGTGGCCCGGCGGGCTCCATAGATGACGTCCTCGGTGTCTAGTCCGGCGCTCATGTGGGAGGTGAAGTCGGTGGTGATGGGGGTGAAGCTCGACCGGCGGGCGCTACCGGAACGTGCGCGGTTGTGGGTGTTCTTCGTCATGATGATGCCTCCGTGGGTACCGTGTTCGGGCGGGGATCCCCGCCTCAACAAGTACATGCGCGGGGTTGCTTCAAAAGTTGCCACGCAATTGTCTATGCCAACTCGATTCACGACCCGTCCCCGACTGTCCCGCCCGGCGCCGTTCATGTCTCGTGGTGGTGCGGCCGGCACCTGTGGTGACCGGGAACGAGACATTCCCTGTCCATTCGCCTGAGTGGACACCGGACACGAAACAGACAGTGGACAGGCGCGTGGACAGCCGCGCCTGTCCGCTGGACACCGGCACGGCTGCGGTGTCCCATGTCCAATGGACAGTTGACATTCGGTGTCCGCTGGACAGTTCGTGTCCGAACCGCCAGTGCAGAATTCGGGGCGGGGGCGATCCGGCAAATCGCCGGAACGGGCCAGAAAAGTTAACACCAGCATTGATCTGGTCTCGGAAGAAATGTACGGCGGCGGGTTCTTGGCAATTCAGGGGATGCTAGAAAGTCGTCAACCACACCGCTCCGCTCCGTGTGTGACATCGCCGTTTCTCGATCCTGCTACCCTGCGGGCATGTTCTTTCTGAGGCGCAAATCCACAGTTTCATCGGCAGACGAATCAGATACCCCGAATGTCGCCGCCAAGACTGTTCGGGCCGAACGGAAGGCAGCAGCTCAAGCCGCGAAGGCGGAACAGAAGGTGGCGGCCCAGACAGCACACGATGCGGTTATAACCGCTCGTGCGGCGGCTGTTGCAGCCGCCCAAGCTGTTTCCGATTCGATGACAACCGTGAGTGGCGTGGGTCGCCACCAAAAAATTTTGGGAGGGTTGCTCGGCCGAGTGACCGTCGAGCTGGTGCCCTGGAAGCGGGGTGAATCAATCACGGTAAAGCTTCAGGGTGAGCGTGTCGGTGAGTTCTCGAACGGCAAACTGCACACTGTTCTACTGGCGATGATGACAGCGGGACTACCGCTGGTTAATGTCCCCGGGGAAGTTCGTCGCGGTGATTGGGTCCCTCGGTATCTCGCGGTAGCCACACCGGACCCGAAAATATTGAAAGCATTGCACCCTGAACTGTGGGCGCCAGGTGTTCAACCGGTGAAGATGCTGCCGCAGAAAGGAATTGGTGTCTACCGGACCGGTAACTACCAGCCGGCACTTCGGGAGCTGTACCGCCCTAACGCGCGCCGGCGGGAAGCGACCGTGACGTTTGGCGTTCACACGAGCGGGAAGTTCACCGGCCAACGAAACGCCACGGTTGAGTTGGGTGGTCAGGTAATTGGGGAGTTGATCGCTCAGTACAGCGAGGGTTGGGAACTGATCGTGGAAGACCGTGAAGTGGGTGTGCTTGGACATCTGATGGTCCGCGTTGAGATTGATCGCAACGGCAACGATATAGACGGGCCGTTCATTGTCGACGCTCTCTACAAACGAGTTGTACCAGTCACCTGACCGCACAGGACCGGCGCGAGTAGCGTCCCACGCCCATGCAAAAAAGGCGTTGGAAACCACACCACACCACACCAAAGGCGCACCGGCCTCCCAACAGTCGGTTCGGATATGACCTATCTGGGCGGCTGTCCCGACCGACCGGTAAGTTGCTGGGATGTGTGGTCGCTTCGCTCAGAGCAAAGACGTCAATGACCTGATCACCGAGTTTGTTGCAACTGGTGGTGATTTTCGGGAGTGGCAGCCGAGTTGGAATATTGCCCCGACCCAGACCATCCCGGTCCTCATCCACTCCGCTAAAGGAGAAGCCGCGCCGACCCGACGGTTGGAGCCGGCCCGGTGGTCACTGACGCCGTCCTGGTCGAAGGAGCTCAAACTGAAATATCCGACCTTCAACGCCCGATCCGAGGGGATCGCGGCGAAAGCGACCTGGAAAGGGCCACTGAAATCGCATCGGGCTTTGATCCCCGTCGATGGCTATTTCGAATGGCAAACCTTCGCTGACGGCACCAAAACACCCCACTTCATCCGAAACCCGTCCGGCGAATCTTTACTCCTAGCCGGCCTGTACTCGTGGTGGAAGGATCGTTCTAAAGCCGATGATGACCCGTCCCTGTGGACATTGACCGCCACCATTTTGACCTCCGATGCCGTCGATGAACTGCTGCACATTCATGATCGGAACCCGGTGATGCTCCCGGAATCGTGGTGGGACCGCTGGCTGGACCCCACCATCGAGGGAACCCAAGAGCTCGTTGATGCCGCCGTCAATGCGGCGTTACCGGTGGCTAGTTCCCTCGAAGTGTACGAGGTTGCGAGAATCCCATTCAAAGGCAACGGTCCGCAGCTGATCAAGCCGGTGTAGTTCCTTATTGCCGGCATAATCCCGGGCCACTAAAAATGGTTATGAGCGATTTTATAAATTGGTCGATCTGATCATTGATTAATCCTTATCAGGAAACTTTTCGGTTGCATTTAGGCTTTAGCCGCGCCTCTCGGAGGCGCCTGTCTGTGTGCGTGCAAAAACGAGCCGCACGCTAGCTGTCTGAAACATAGGAGATCCTTTTGCGCCACAAATCATTAGTCACCCTGGGTACCGGGTTGGCTTTTCTTACCGTCCTCTCTGCCGGCACGGTGGGTTTTGCCGGGCCCGCGTTCGCTGTAGCGGCGCCTGCCGTCAACTCTGCCAATTACAGGGTTGGTACGGTTAACGGGCTGACGTTCCAGTTTGGTAGTGACGGGACGGCAACCCTTAAGAGCGCGGCACCGACTGGTCGATTCGTCAGCATCCCGGAATCGGTGTATGGCCCTCAGGGCAGCTACCGTGTCGCCGCGATTGGGAATTCCGCTTTCGCAAACATCGGCACTATCACTGGTGTGAGCATCCCCAGCTCTGTTCGAACCATCGGCGATGACGCCTTTGCAGGCGACATAATGTTGAGCTCCGTGAATATTCCCAGCACGCTGGTATCTATCGGGCGCCGCGCATTTGCTCAAACAGCGTTGACTTCAATCACTTTTACGGGCACACCGCCCGTCGTATTTGCAAACCACGTTCAAGCCGAGACGATTTTCATCGACGATGACGTCACCACGACCACGCCCGCTTTCAACGATGCATCGTTCCCCGTCGTTAACTTCACCGTCACTTTCCCGATCGGGGCTCTCGAGACGAAATACTCGACCTGGAACGGCTATGTCGTCGCCCCGTACGTAGACCCGATCACGAAAGCCGCTGCCGCGATGGCTGCCGCTCAAGCCCTCGCAGCAGCGCAGCTGCAAGCCGCAGCCCAAGCGGCGGCACAGGCGGCAGCTCAACTGAAAGCCGCAGATGCAGCTGCGACGCAAGCAGTTATTGACGCCAAAACGCGAGCTGCTGCCATCGCAGCGGCAGCAACTCACGCCGCCACTGTCTACGCCCTGCTCGGTAAAGCTGGCGGATACTCTGTCCTCGCGGGTGCAGCTCTCACCGCTCCCGGAAGCAAAATTTCTGCCGGAAATGTTGGTACTGGTGCTGCACTGACCACGGACGGTAATACCGGAATCGGGGACGACGCAGTACAGAATGCTTCGGACACGGCGAACGCTTTACTGGACCTCTCCCGAGGGTACGAAAACCTACAGGGACTCACCGCGATACCGCTTACCGGAGCTGACCTGGGAAACCGGACCTTAGTTGCAGGTGTCTACCATTCGGATGCTGCAGTAGCTGTCACCGGGGATCTGACCTTCGACGCTAAGGGCGACCCCAACGCGGTGTTCATCATCCAGTCGGATGCCGCCATCAACACCACCGCGGGAACAAAAATGTTCCTCACGGGGGGTGCGAAAGCATCAAACATTTACTGGGTAAGCGCTGCAGCAACGACCCTCGGTGCGTCCTCCGTTTTCGCCGGCACCATCGTCAGCGACGCGGCGATTACCGTCGGCGCCGACAGCACGGTGTACGGGCGCCTACTGTCCGTGACTGCCGCGATCACCCTCGACGCTGACACCATCAACATCAGCCCCACCGCCGGACTGTTCCTCTAAATAGCAGGCAGAAGTGAGACGGAAAGCGTCACACCTCTCGGGGTCTGACGCTTTCCGTCTTCACCAGTGGTCTCGAATCAGTGAACGCCTGAACTTGGGCGCAATCGCCTGGTAGCTGGGTGAGGGAGTCGGATTAGTTTCGGTTCCGGCTCTCCCAACCGCTGTCTGCCGCGAAACGCTCGCCGGCACGCCCGGACCACCTGAGTTATTAGCTGCTCGTGGCCGCGCGTTCGGCTTCGCTTCGGGTTTTCTCATACAGTCCCATCGCGACCAGCACGTTAACGATGGAGGTGAAGTCGCTTTTCTGCAGCAGCGTTTTCATGGCGTTACTGTGACCTGCGGCGGAGGCGTAGATGACGTCCTCCAACTCCGCAACGATCGTGGGCGAGGTCTCGAAGTCAATCGGCGTGTTCGCCATCGCTTCAGCCTGGATCTTGGGGTTATCCACGACGTGGCGCAGGATCGTCTCGGCCGCACTCACCCCGTTCACTTCATCAACGTCAGTGCCGGCGAACAGACCATTGATTTTCTCAATCACGTCCTGCAGCAACCCGTACTTCGCTTCCCGCGGCTGGGCGGAACCGGCCGCCGTGATGCCCGCGAGTTCCCCGGTGCCGCTTGTGGTGAGGCCGAGGTTTTGGGCGTCGAGTTTGCGCAGCCGGTAGTGGGTGAGGACGATGTCGTCGGTATTGATCGCGGCCGGGTCCGCATCCTCACGTTCGATGACCCTCCGGTACACGCGCAGGAAGATTGCCCATTTCTCAATGTCGGTGTCGTCGTAGTTCATGATTTGCGAGAGGAAGTCGTAGGCGCGGACGAACGCGAACACGGTCCCGCGGAACTCCTCCAACCGACCCTTCTCCAAATCGTCGGAGGTGTCGGCGGCGGCGTTCCAGCGATCCCAGAACACATCCCGGGAGGCCTTGATGTGTGAGTACAGGGTGTTGTGGCTGGACTTGGTCAGCCACGCGTCGACGACGGCGTTCACATCGTGCGGGTCGATGATTTTCATGCCGCGGAGCTTGCTGAGCATGGCGTGGATGATGTTCGGGTCCGACGGCTGGGTCAGCTCCGCGTCTTCGTAGTAGGTCTGGAACGCGGCAAGGATCTCCTGCGGGTCGTTGACGAAATCAATGACGTAGGTGTTCTCTTTACCGGGGATCACCCGGTTCAAACGCGACAGGGTTTGCACCGCGGTAATGCCGGAAAGTTTCTTATCGACATACATCCCGACCAAAAGAGGCTGGTCGAACCCGGTCTGGAACTTGTTGGCAACGATCATCACCTGAAACTCGTCCCCCTTGAACGCCGCATCCAAGGCGCGGCCCTTCAGTGCCGGGTTCATGGTGGTTTCGGTGAACTCCTCCGGCCCGGACTCCAGATCGGGTACCGAACCGGAGAATGCGACCAGAGCGCCGAGTTCCCCGTCGAGGTTGTGCTCTTTCAAATATGTGTCGATGGCGAGTTTGTAGCGGACGGCTTCTTTCCGGGACCCGGTGACGACCATCGCTTTCGCACGGCCGCCGAGCTCGCTGCGCACATTCGTACGGAAGTGCTCGATGATGATGGCGACTTTTTGGGCGATGTTCGTGGGGTGTAGTCGCACCCACCGCATTACCTCGCTACCGGCCTTGGCCGTGTCAATCTCCACATCCAACCCGGTGGCACGGTCGGTGTGGGCGAGAGTGAAAGCAAGGTCATACGGCAGGTAGTTTTTCAACACGTCCAGGATGAAGCCTTCTTCAATGGCTTGCTTCATCGAATACAAATCGAACGCCTGCTTCACCCCGGCACTGTCTTCGCGGCCGAACAGTTCAACCGTTTTCCCTTTCGGTGTGGCGGTGAACGCGAGGAACGAGATCGTGCCGACCCCGACCTTGCGGGCCATCACATCGGCCAGGACATCTTCCGCGTCGATGACCGTCTCATCGTCAGTGCTGGTGTCTTTGGCCCCGGCGGTGAGAACCTGCTTGAGGGATGCTGCCGCCTCCCCACTCTGCGACGAATGAGCCTCGTCCGCGATGACCGCATACCGGCGACCGGCAAGGCCGGTGTGTTTCTCGATTGTCTTCATCGCGTGCGGGAAGGTTTGTAAGGTCACCCCGATGATCTGCTTCCCCGCGAGCAGCGCCTCCGCAAGCTGCGCCGATTTTGACGCGTCACCGCCACTGGTGATCGGGTGGAACACCCCGACCGTGGTTTCCAACTGCTCCACCGCCCGTCGCAGTTGCCCGTCGAGGATCTGCCGGTCCGAGACCACGATGACCCCGTCGAACACCTTCGTCCCATCGGCCTGGTGCAGTTGCGCCATCCGGTGCGCCGCCCACGCGATCGAATCGGTCTTTCCGGAACCGGCCGAATGCTGAATCAGGTAGTTCTTGCCGACACCTTCCTCGAGCACCGTCTGCTCGAGCTTGGAGACGTGACCTGCCCCATGGTTTGGTTACCCGAATCCGTGTGAATATTTGGCCTTCTCTTGAGAGGCTTCATTCATGCCACGACCATTCCCCGCCGAGTTTCGTTTGCGCGCAGTCGCGCTCGTGCGAGCCGGCAAACCCATCACGACCGCGGCCGTCCAACTTGGCGTGAGCGCAGCAGCACTTCATAAATGGGTGCGTCAAGATCAGATTGATCGAGGAGAGCGACCCGGGATAACCACCCCGGAAACAGCCGAGCTCACGAAAGCGAAGAAGCGAATCCGTCAGCTCGAAACAGAAGTCGAAATACTAAAGGTTGCCGCGAAGCTCCTCGGGGAAGATCGTCCTGGCCCAAAAGGATTCACCCGGTAGTTGACCACCTCATCGAGGTCGGCTACCGGGCCAAACTGTGTTGCCGGCTCCTCGGAGTGAGCAGCCCTGGGTATTACAGATACAAAAACCGACCGATATCACCCACCCAGATGCGTCGCTTATGGCTCACCGGTTTAATCAACGAAGTCCATGTCGCGTCCCGGCAAACCTACGGTTCTCGCCGGGTGCATGCGGAGCTGACGATCGGGATGAAACTTCAGGTGAGCGAGCGTCTGGTGGCCGTTCTGATGAGTAAAGCAGGCATTCGCGGCCTGCCAGGGCCAGCGAAGGTAAAACGGCTGCACGGCATCGCCACCGCGGATGATCTGGTGCATCGCAAGTTTCATCGGCTCTCACCGAACGAATTATGGATTACGGATATCACGGAGCATCCCACGAGAGAAGGCAAAATTTATTGCTGCGCAGTCATGGATACGTTCTCCCGGAAGATCGTTGGCTGGTCGATCGACAACGCCCAAGACTCAGGCCTGGTCGTCAACGCACTGGACATGGCGATCAAGAACCGGCAACCGCCCGGCGGCGGAATCGTCCATGCCGACCACGGAGTGCAATTCACCTCGTGGGCTTTCACCAACAAGATTCGCTCGTCGGGGCTGATGCCGTCGTTCGGAACGATTGGCGATTGTTACGACAATGCCATGATGGAATCGTTCTGGTCCAGCATGCAGATCGAGCTTCTTAACCGGAAGAAATGGCGGACCCGGCTGGATCTCGCGAACGCCATATTCGATTACATCGAGATCTTCTACAACCGGCAGCGACGACATTCTCAGCTGCAGTATCTCTCTCCAGTCGAGCACGAGTTACGCTTCAGCCAGATACCCATATCAGCCTGATCTTCACACCAATGAAGGTAACCAAACTATGGGGC
>JACMOZ010000100.1 GCA_014377785.1 Aeromicrobium sp. | reverse complement strand
GATAGTGATCCTCACCCAGGTAGCGGGGATCGAGGATGCGGCTCGTCGACGTGAGCGGGTCGACGGCCGGGTAGAGGCCTTTCGACGCGATCTCGCGGCTGAGCTCGGTGGTGGCGTCGAGGTGGGCGAAGGTGGTCGCCGGTGCCGGGTCGGTGTAGTCGTCGGCGGGAACGTAGATCGCCTGGAGGGAGGTGATCGAGTGTCCACGGGTCGACGTGATGCGCTCCTGCAGGATGCCCATCTCGTCGGCGAGGTTCGGCTGGTACCCCACGGCGGACGGCATACGGCCGAGCAGCGTGGAGACCTCTGAACCGGCCTGCGTGAAGCGGAAGATGTTGTCGATGAACAACAAGACGTCCTGGTTCTGCACGTCGCGGAAGTATTCGGCCATCGTCAGAGCGGACAGCGCGACGCGCAGACGCGCTCCCGGTGGTTCGTCCATCTGGCCGAAGACGAGCGCAGTTTGGCCGAGCACGCCGGCTTCTTCCATTTCGGTGATGAGGTCGTTGCCCTCGCGAGTACGCTCACCGACACCGGCGAACACCGACACGCCGCCGTGGTCCTTGGCGACGCGGGCAATCATTTCCTGGATCAGCACCGTCTTGCCGACACCGGCACCGCCGAACAGGCCGATCTTGCCGCCAAGCACGTAGGGCGTCAGGAGGTCGATGACCTTGATTCCGGTCACGAACATCTCGGTCTTGGACTCGAGGGTGTCGAACGCCGGGGACTTGCGGTGGATGCCCCAACGCTCGGACGGTTCGAACTTCTCGCCCTCCTTGAGGTTCATGACCTCACCGGTGGTGTTGAACACGTGACCGAGCGTCGCGTCGCCGACGGGAACCGTGATCGGTCCGCCGGTGTCAGTCACGGCCGCACCGCGGACGATGCCGTCGGTGGGGCGGAGGCTGATCGCACGCACCAGGCCGTCGCCGATGTGCAGTGCAACTTCCAACGTCAAAGTCTCCTTGACGCCGTCGAGCTCGGTGTCAACCTTGAGCGCGTTGTACATCTCGGGGATGGCATCGCTGGGGAACTCGATGTCGAGCACGGGGCCGATGACGCGGGCCACCCGGCCGACTCCGGCTTTGGTCTTCTCTTCGACTTTCGTAGCCATCTCTCTCACTCACTCCCAGCGGTGGCATCGGCGAGCGCATTGGCGCCACCGACGATTTCGCTGATTTCCTGGGTAATACCAGCCTGGCGGGCCTGGTTCGCGATTCGGGTGTACTTCTGGATCATGTCGTCTGCGTTGTCCGTTGCGGACTTCATCGCCTTCTGACGGGCGGCGAGTTCTGAAGCGGCGGCCTGCAGCATGCAGTAGTAGATGCGGCTGTGGACGTATTTGGGCAGCAACGCATCGAGCACTTCGTGTGCCGACGGCTCGAATTCATAGAGCGGCAGCACTTCGTCTTCGGCCGGGGCCTCGGTTCCTTCAACGATCTCGAGTGGCAACAACCGGATGACGTCCGGTTCCTGCGTCAGCATCGACCGGAACCTGGTGAAAACAATGTGGAGTTCGTCGACCGCGCGTGACGGGTCGACTGCCCCTTCTTTGTCAGACGCAGTGTCGGTCTCATCGGCGTTGAAGGCATCGACAAGCGTGTTACCGATCTCGCGGGCGTCGGAATACTGCGGCCGGTCGGAGAATCCGGTCCAAGACTTGATGAATTCACGCTGCCGGAAATTGTAATAGGCCTCTGCCTTGCGACCCGTGAGGTAAACATCGACCGCTTTGCCCTCGCCGCGCAACTTCTCGACGAGACGCTCGGATTCCTTGAGGACCGAGGAGGAGTAGCCGCCGGCAAGACCGCGGTCGCTCGCGATCACGAGGACTGCCGCCTTCTTCGGATCTGCCTTCTCCGTCGTCAACGGGTGATCAACATTGGAGAACGTCGCCACGGCCGACACGGCGCGCGTCAATTCACGCGCATACGGAGCCGCTGCTGCCGCGTACTGCTGCGCCTTGATGATGCGGGACGCAGCAATGAGCTCCATGGCGCGGGTGATCTTCTTCATCGACGTCGTCGACTTGATCTTCGCGCGCAGTTCGCGCACTGATGCTGCCATGCGTCAGCCTCGCTTCTGCTTGACGATCTTCTCCTGCTCGACGTCTTCGTCGGCAAGAGCGTCAAATTCTTCGTGGCCGGCCTTGACGAGAATGGACTCGCCGTCATAGTTTTCGAACTGGTCCAGGAACTCTGTGTATGCGGTTTCCAGTGCCTGCTCGTTATCGTCTTCGAACTTGCCGGTCTCCCTGATGGCGTCAAGCACCTCACCGTGCGAAAGCTTGAGGAAGTCGAGGAATTCGGATTCGAATCGCGAGATGTCCTGAACCGGAACAGCGTCGAGCTTGCCGGTCGTTGCGGCCCAGATCGACACGACCTGATTCTCGACCGGGAACGGCGCATACTGGCCCTGTTTGAAGAGCTCCATGATGCGCTGACCGCGGGCGAGTTGCTGTTTGGACGCGGCGTCGAGGTCGGATGCGAACATGGCGAACGCTTCCATCGCCCGGTATTGCGCGAGTTCGACCTTGAGCGAACCGGTGACAGCCTTCATCGACTTGTTCATCGCGGCACCACCGACCCGCGACACCGAGATCCCGACGTCGACTGCGGGGCGCTGGTTGGCGTTGAACAGGTCAGATTGCAAAAAGATCTGGCCGTCGGTGATCGAAATGACGTTGGTCGGGATGTAAGCCGACACATCGTTGGCCTTGGTTTCGACGATCGGCAGACCGGTCATCGAGCCGGCACCGAGCTCATCACTGAGCTTGGCGCAACGCTCAAGCAGACGACTGTGCAGGTAGAACACATCGCCGGGGTATGCCTCACGGCCCGGCGGGCGTCGGAGCAAAAGCGACACTGCGCGGTAAGCCTCGGCCTGCTTGCTCAGATCGTCAAAAATGATGAGGACGTGTTTGCCGTCGTACATCCATTCCTGGCCGATGGCCGAACCCGTGTAGGGAGCGAGGTATTTGAAGCCGGCCGAGTCGGACGCGGGAGCGGCGACGATCGTCGTGTATTCGAGGGCGCCGGCCTCTTCGAGCGCGCCACGCACGGCGGCGATGGTCGAACCCTTCTGGCCGATCGCGACGTAGATGCAGCGGACCTGCTTGGTCGAATCGCCTGATTCCCAGAAGTCCTTCTGGTTGATGATCGTGTCGATCGCGATGGCAGTCTTGCCGGTCTGGCGGTCACCGATGATGAGTTGGCGCTGGCCGCGGCCGATCGGGGTGAGCGAGTCGATCGCCTTGAGCCCGGTCATCAACGGTTCATGGACGCTTTTGCGCTCCATGACGTTGGGTGCCTGGAGTTCGAGCGCACGGCGCTTGGTCGTCTTGACCTCGCCGAGGCCGTCGATCGGGTTTCCGAGCGGATCGACTACGCGGCCGAGGTAGGCATCACCGACGGGGACCGAGAGAACCTCGCCCGTACGGCGTACTTGCTGGCCTTCGTCGATGCCGGAGAAGTCGCCCAGGATCACGACGCCGATTTCGCGGACGTCGAGGTTGAGCGCAAGGCCGAGTGTGCCGTCTTCGAATTCGAGCAACTCATTGGCCATGGCCGAGGGAAGTCCCTCGACGCGTGCGATGCCGTCACCGGCCGATGACACGATGCCGACCTCTTCGGTCTTGCTCGCGCTCGGCTTGTAGTCGGCAACGAACTGCTGCAATGCGTCGCGGATCTCATCCGGACGGATCGTGAGTTCCGCCATAAGTGTGCCTGCCTTCTTTTTCGAAATCTAGTGTGGTCTGGGTCAGTCGTGGTCTGGTCAGCCTGCGATACGCCGGCGGGCGTCCTCGAGGCGACTGGAAACGGTTCCGTCGACGATCTCATCGCCGAGGGCGACAGAAATGCCGCCAACGACAAGGGGATCGACAATCGTGTTGATGTGGACTTCGCGACCGTATTGGGCTGCCAGGGCCACGGCAAGGCGCTGCTTGTCGGCGTCATCCATTTCGTAGGCGACACGCACTTGCGCAAGGAGCCTGTTGCGGCGCGCCGCTGCGGTGTCGGCAAAAGCCGCGATCGCCTTGTCGAATGAACCGGTCCGCGCTGCAACGGCCTGCTTGGCGAGAGCCGCGGTGGCTTTCGACACTTTGCCGTCGATCAGATTGCCCACCAGTTCGGCCTTCGGTCCTGCCGCGATCGTGCGGTCGGTGAGGACCCGTCGAAGTTCGCTGTCGCCGACAACGACGCGGTTGAAGTCGAAAAGCTCCGTTTCGAGCTCATCGAGTTCGCCGGCCTTGTCCGCGGCCGCGACATGGGCGCTGACGCCGGCCGTCTCGAGTCCGTCGGAAAGGTCTCGTCCCGAGGCCCAGCGCGACTGAACAGCGACTTCGAGCACCTTAAGGGCGCCGTCGCTGACCTTGCCACCGAAGATCGTTTTGGCGAGTTTCAGCTTCGCCTGCTCCTCAGTCGACGGATCGGTGAAGAGTCGTCGCAACGCCGGGGAGCCGTCGAGCACGCCCACTATGTTGAACAACTCGTCACCAAGTTCGTCCGCGTCCGCGTCGACGTTGACCGCCGCAAGAACGTCGGCAAGGGACTTAGCTGAAATACCGCGCATCAATTGGCCGATTCTTCGAGTTCTGCGATGAATCGCTCAACCGTACGACGCTGCAGAGCCTGATCTTCCAGGGATTCTCCGACGATCCGACCGGCGAGTTGCGTGGCCACGCTTCCCACTTCGCCCTTCAACTGCTGGAAGGCTTGGGTGCGCTCCGCCTCAATCTGCACGTGTGCGGTCGAGGTGATGCGCTCGGCTTCGGCTTGTGCTTGTGCGCGCAGTTCGACAACGATCTGCGCACCCTGCTCCTTGGCCTCTTCGCGAATGCGCGCCGCTTCGTGGCGTGAGTCCGCAAGTTGAGCGGCGTATTGCTCTTTGAGGGCCTCGGCTTCTGCCTGAGCCTTCGATGCCTCTTCCATGCCGCCTTCGATAGCCGCCGCACGGTCTGCATACGCCTTCTCGAAGTTGGGAACAACGAACTTCTTGATGGCGAAGAACAGGATCGCGAAGACGACCAGGCCGATGATGATTTCGGCGGTATGCGGAATGAGCGGGTTGAGAGATTCCTCAGCCGGTGCAGCCGCAAATAATGTCGTATTCATTGAGTGACCTTGTCAGTCGAGGTTCACTAGAGGACGAACGCGAGCGCGATGCCGATGATGGCCAACGCTTCGGCAAGTGCGAAACCGAGGATAGCGATCGACTGCAAACGCGACTGTGCTTCGGGCTGGCGTGCGACACCGTTGATGTACGCGGCGAAGATGAGACCAATTCCGATACCTGGACCGATCGCGGCCAAGCCGTAACCGATCATGTTGAGGGAGCCTCCCACGGTGTTTCCTTTCGTCGTGACGCGGTGTTGCGTCGGTGTTGAGTTCGTGTTGTGGATTTGGGTCGAATCAGTGTTCTTCGGCGAGTGCCCCGCCGATGTACATCGCTGTCAGCAGGGTGAAGACATAAGCCTGCAGGAACATGATCAGCATTTCCAGGAACGCGATCGCGATGGCAAGGATGAGCGAAATGATGCCGACAGGTGCATAGGCAATCTTATCCGAATGGAGAAGCAGGTATTCGCCACCCAGAACGAACAGGATCATCAGCAAGTGACCGGCGAACATGTTGGCAAAGAGTCGCAAAGCCAGAGTGACCGGGCGTACGAGGATGTTGGACATGAATTCGAGCGGCACGATCAGGACGAGGATCGGCCCGTTGACACCCGGGGGAAGGACCTGAAGCTTGATGTAGCCGAGCAAACCGTGCTTCCAGATGCCGGCCGCGTTGTAGATGATCCACGTCAGTCCTGCCAACGCGTAGACGTAGCCGATGCGCGAGAACGTCGGAAACTGGATGAACGGAACGGCACCGAAAAAGTTGTTGACCAGCACGAAGAGAAAAAGTGCAAAGAGGTAGGGCACAAACGCCATAAAGTGCTGAGTGCCGATGGAGTCACGAGCGATGCCGTTGCGCACGAAGCCGTAGACATATTCACCGGCAAACTGGAGCTTGCCCGGAACGACGGCCGCGGGGCGCGCAGCCACATAAGTGAACGCGAAAACGAGAATCGCGGACAAAATGATCATAAGCATCGGCTTGGTGACGCCGAACTCGCCTATGTCGAATATGGCGGGAAGATTGAAGTCGGCTGGTCCCGGATTTGGGGGTCCCGCTGACGCTAAAACTGTCAGTCCTTGTGGCACTCTTCACCTCATCTATGGCGCGGTCACTCCGACTCATCGTCGCGATCCAACTACGGCCTGCGTCATTTGGTGCGCAGTGTGGAAGCAACTGTGTAGACGCCTAGTACGGCGCCAGCCACAATGCCTATCCCCACCATGAACGAGGTGTCCCACCAACGATCGAGCAGATAACCGATCGCACCGTAGACGAGTACTCCGCCACCAACTCGCCCGAAGGCGACCCAGGGGTCTTGCTCCCTGAAAGGTGGTGTTTCGTTCATTGCAGTCAGAGGTTATCAGTCGGACTGCGGCCGTCAGAATCCAGGTCGTATAAGGGTTGCCTTGTCTTGGTCGCTGCACGGATCTGGAACACCGTCCAGGCCAGCGTCGACGTGATGACGGTGGCACCGAGGGCATTCTTGTCCAGGTGCTTGCCGACTCCTGCGGGATCGAGGAGAACCACCATCAGGGCCACGAGGGCGACGATTTTGGTGAAGAAGAAGACCAACGCGACAATCAGAGAGAGTTGCGGACTGACCTTGGTCACCGGTCCCAAAGCCAACGGGCTGGTGGCGAAGAACAGCAGCACGATGATCGCCCCCACAGCGGCACCGATGACGCCCTTACCCCCGGCGGTCGCGCCGGCAATCGCCATACAGATGACAGCAACGACGAAGGCTGGAAGAAGACTCTTGCGCACCAGATTCATGCTGTCTTTCTTCCGACTCGCGGGAGCCAGAACACAACGCCAGCCGTGATGATCGCCAGCACCCCGAATCCGGCAATGGACTGCCAGCCGCTGAACAGGCTGATGACGACGCTGCCGAAAGCTACGAGACTCGCGATCATGTACATCACGAGGACGGCGCGGCGGTGCGAATGGCCGATCTCGAGCAGCCTGTGATGAATGTGCATCTTGTCAGGGCTGAACGGCGAACGCCCCGCACGAGTGCGCCGGACGACCGCGAGGGCAAGATCGGCGAACGGCACCACAAGTATCGTGAAGGGCAGGACGAGCGGCAACAGCGCCGGCAGAAAGGTCGCCTCGGTGCCGCCGATGCCTTCGGTCAGACTCGTCGCCGGGAACTGGCCGGTGAGACTGATCGACGAACACGCCAGCACAAAGCCGATAAGCATCGATCCCGAGTCGCCGATAAACATCCGGGCCGGAAAGAAATTGTGCGGCAAGATGCCGATACACGCACCGGCGAGGGCTGCGGTCAGCAGCGAGGCGGCAATCGCCCTCGTCTCGCCGTTCTCGACGGCGAGGACGAAGGAATATGAAAAGAATGCCACCGCTCCGATGGCCACCATGCCGGCCGCGAGTCCGTCGAGCCCATCGACGAAGTTGACGGCGTTGGCCGTGCCGACGATCAGGACGACCGAAAATATGATCGCCTGGATCTGGTCGAGGCCCAGATAGTTTCCATAAAGCGGTAGGTAGACGAACTTGACGCCCATCGCCACCACGATGACAGCGGCCAACACCTGACCGGCGAACTTGCTCAGGGCATCGAGCTCATAGAGGTCGTCGATCACACCCACGATGCAGATGACCGCGCCGCCTATGATGACGGCCAGGGCATCGCCGAAGACCGCCTCATTGGCACGGGACAGGAACGGCAAGCGAGTTGCGACGAGATAAGCAGCGATCAGTCCGCCGAGCATTGCCGGTCCACCGAAGTACGGCGTAGGGATCGCGTGGACGTCTCGGTCGCGAACCCTGGCGACAGCGTGAAAACGGTAGGCAAGTTGGCGCGCAATCGAAGCGAGCAAATAGGTGATGCCGAGGGCGACGCCGAAGACGACGAGGTATTCGCGCACTAGCCAGGCTCTCCCGCCATCGGTTCGATCGTGTTGTTGAACTCGTGCAAGGTTGCCAAGTCGATCGCGCCGTTTCGCAGGACCCGCGGTGTCGAGCCGGTGACGTCGAGAATGGTCGAGGGGACTCCCGATTCGGTCGGGCCGCCGTCAAGATAGACCGCGGCGCTCTCGCCGAGCATCCGCATCGCGTCGTCGACGTTTTGGGCAGCGGCTTCGCCGGTCGTATTTGCGCTACTGACAGCGAGCGGGCCGGTCTGCTTGAGCAGCGCCAGGGCGCGCGGATCATTGGGCATCCGGATCGCAACGGTGTTTCGCGTGTCGCCGAGGTCCCAGTTGAGCGAAGGCTGCTGATTGCAGATGACGGTCAGCGGCCCCGGCCACAACGCCGAAACCATATTTCGCAAATAGGTGGGGATCTCGATGGCGAGGGCATCAAGAGTCGTTGGTGCTCCGACAAGAACCGGCGGCGGCATCTGGCGCGTACGACCCTTGGCGTCGAGCAGGCGCTGCACGGCAATGGCCGAAAAGGCATCCGCGGCGAGCCCGTAAACCGTGTCGGTCGGCAAGACCACGAGCTTGCCGGACTCGATGGCTCTTTGTGCCGCTTCGAGTCCGCGATCGTATTCGTCGTCAATGGCGCAATCGAATTTCACGTGCCCATCCTAGGTCGTGCCCAATTCACATGGCCTTGTGCACGACAAAGGCGATCGCGAGGAACTGGGCCGTGCGACCGATGAACACCATGAGCAAGAACAACCACAGCGGCTGCTTCGAAGCACCGGCCATCACCGTGACCACGGCGAGCGGCGGTATACCGAACATCGAGGATACAAGGACTGTCAGCGCCCCCTCATACCGGCGATCGAGGAGGCTCAGAAGCCAGTCGCTGATTTGTCGGACTTTGACGAAAAACGCATTGCGGCTGGGCTTGCGGTCCACGCTGCGGATCTTGGAACTGCCTTTGCGGGCGAGTTCAAAAACAAAGACCTTGCCGATAACGGTGCCGATCGACAACGCAAGTATGGCGAAGACAAGTTCGAGTGCATCGGTAACGAGGGCACCCATCGTGCCGACATAGAGTTCGGCGTTCAGGAACACCGGCAAGAGCGCCGAACCGACGCCAAAGGCGAATGCCGCTCCCAGGACACCAAGGAGTGCAAGATTGCCCATTGCGTAACCCTATCGGCGAGCAGCGTTGAATTGAGTCAGGATCTCGTGGCGGTCACAAATCGCGGCCGGTCGGCATAATCGGCATTGTCGCGTACGAGAGTCCAACGACCCGAGACCGAAAACACCGAGGGAGCGGATTGACCCTGGACGTCGGCATGCTCCGCGCCAACAACTCCCCCGGGCTTGAGTAAGCGGTAGGCGGTCGACTCGACGATGCGCATGGCATCGAGTCCATCGTCGCCCGACCACAACGCCAGCGAAGGATCATGGTCACGGACCTCGGCCTCGACGCTTTCCCAGGCATCCAACGGTATGTAGGGCGGGGTGCTGACCACGATGTCGACTGTGCCGTCGAGTTCAGCGAAGGCGTCGGCCATGTCTCCCTGACGGAGGTCGACACCGGTGCCGGCGAGATTGCGGTGAGCCCAGCCGAACGCGCGTTCATCGAGCTCGACCGCGTGGACGCGTGCTCCGGGAACCTCATCGACGAGCGACAAGGCGATTGCGCCCGAACCCGTGCAGAGGTCAACGACAATCGGCGCGTCGATCCGTTTGGCCTTTTCGATGGCCCAACCGGCGAGGAGTTCGGTCTCCGGTCGTGGGATGAAGACGCCGGGGCCGACGTCGAGGTCGACATACCGGAAGGCCGCGCTGCCAGTGAGGTGTTGCAGTGGCTCACGGCTCGCACGGCGTTCGATGAGCGCTTTGTAGGCGCCATATTGAATGTCGTTGGGCTTCGCCCGCACCAGCGCGAGTCGCGGGACACCTGTGACGTGACTCAGCAAGATTTCGGCATCGACCCGGGGCGAAGCGACGCCGGCAGCGGCCAGGCGTTCGGTTGCAGCGGCGAGCAGCGACTCCGCGCTCAAGACTCGACCCTCAAGACTGTGCCTCTCAAGACTGTGCCTCCACAGACTGTGCCTCCACAGCGGCGAGGCGATCGGCGAGATCGGTCTCGATCAAGGAGGTGATGACGTCGTTGAGGGCGCCGTTCATGACCTGATCGAGGTTGTAGGCCTTGAAGCCGGTCCGGTGATCGGAGATGCGATTTTCTGGGAAGTTGTAGGTACGGATGCGCTCGGAGCGGTCGACAGTGCGGATCTGCGATTTGCGCGCACTTGAGGCTTCCGCGTCGGCCGCAGCCTGGGCGGCATCAAGCAGCCGCGAGCGAAGAATGCGCATCGCCGCTTCCTTGTTCTGAAGTTGGCTCTTCTCGTTCTGGCAGCTCGCGACGATGCCGGTCGGCACGTGGGTTATGCGGACGGCAGAGTCGGTCGTATTGACGCTCTGACCGCCAGGGCCTGAGGAACGGTAGACATCGATGCGCAGGTCCGCGTCATGGATCTCGACGTCGATGTCTTCGGCCTCGGGCATGACGAGCACGCCGGCGGCAGAGGTATGGATGCGGCCCTGCGACTCGGTCACCGGAACCCGCTGGACGCGGTGGACGCCGCCCTCGAACTTGAGCATCGCGAACGGAGCGTCGCCGGGTTCGGGCGTGCCCTTGGCCTTCACCGACAGGGTCACCGATTTGTAGCCGCCCAGGTTCGACTCGGTCGAGTCCAGGATTTCGGTTTTCCAGCCCTTGTGCTCGGCGAAACGCAGATACATCCTCAAGAGGTCTCCGGCGAACAATGCCGACTCTTCGCCGCCCTCGCCGCCCTTGATCTCGAAAATCACGTCTTTGGAGTCGGCCGGGTCGCGCGGGACGAGCAATCGTTGCAACCGCTCACCGAGTTCGCGCAGCCTTGACTCCAGCGCCACGGCTTCAGCCGCGAACGATGCGTCCTCCCCGGAAAGTTCGCGGGCGGCCTCAAGGTCGTCGCCGACTTGTTGCCATTCGCGGTAAGTCTTGACGATGGCGGTGACCTCGGCATAACGCTGACCGAGTTTCTTGGCCAGCCGCGCATCGGAGTGCACCGAGGGGTCGGACATCTTGAGTTCGAGCTCGGCGTGTTCGGCAACCAATGTCTCGACGGCTTCAAACATCGTTGCTCCTCGGCATTACTGGCATTGCGTCATAAAAAATGTGGTCCACGGGCCTCCTCCGTTATGACGCAACGGAGGGTGCGGGCATGCGAACGGCGCCGGCCCCGACGAATGAATCCGTGGGGGCCGGCGCCGCAAGGCAGCTATTTGAGCTTGGCGTAGCGCTTCTCGAAGCGGGCGACACGGCCGCCGGTATCGAGAATCTTCTGCTTGCCTGTATAGAACGGGTGACACGCCGAGCACACGTCGGACCGGATCGAGCCGGACGTCGCGGTGCTGCGAGTCGTGAACGTGTTGCCACAAGTGCAAGTGACCTGGGTATCAACATATTCGGGATGAATATCGCGTTTCATGTTTTCCTCTCATATGGTCGCTGGGTCGTCTGCCCGGAGGGCATGCGTGAACCAGAACCAAGGCTTAAGTGTGCCATCTCGACACGCTGTAACGCCAATCAGACTGTGTAACGCCACGGATCCCCGCGACATTCCCTCATCAGGCCGGAAGCAGCTTTTCAATGTCGGCGGAAATGTCCTCGGGTTTGGTCGTCGAGCCGTAGCGCTTGATCACGTTGCCGTCGGCATCGATGAGGAACTTCGTGAAGTTCCAACGAATTTTGCTGCCGAGTGTTCCCTTTTGTTCGGCGCGCATCCACTTGAACAACGGGTGGGCGCCAGATCCGTTGACGTCGATCTTTGAATACAACGGGAACGTCACGCCGAAATTGACTTCACAGAAGTCGGCGATCGCTTCGTCATCGCCTGGCTCCTGGTGGCCGAACTGATCACACGGGAAACCCAGAACGACGAGACCGCGGTCGACATACGTCTTGTAAAGCTCCTCGAGCCCCTTGTATTGCGGAGTGAAACCGCACTCGGAGGCGGTGTTCACCACCAACAGGACCTTGCCTTTGTAGTCGATGAGAGCCTGCTCGGCCCCGGAGTTGGTTGTAGCTGAAAAGTCATAAACGGTGGTCATGACTCAACCCTAAACGAGACGAAAAGATCCGCATACCCAGTGGCCTGCGGATCTTTTCGAGTCACGTGCGGCTAGTCGTTGTCGGATTGACGGCCGGTCTGGGGCATTGTCTTGTTGATCTGCATCAGAAACTCGATGTTGCTCTTGGTCGACTTGAGCTTCTCAATCATGAGCTCCAGTCCCTGCTGACCATCGAGGCCCGACAAGACTCTGCGAAGCTTCCAGACCACGGCGAGTTCGTCCTTGGCCATCAGGAGTTCTTCGCGGCGTGTGCCCGAGGCGTCGACGTCGATTGCCGGATAGATCCGCTTATCGGCGAATTCACGGCGCAGGCGCAATTCCATGTTGCCGGTGCCCTTGAACTCTTCAAAGATGACCTCGTCCATGCGCGAACCGGTTTCGATAAGCGCTGTGGCCAAGATCGTCAGCGATCCGCCGTCTTCGATGTTGCGGGCAGCGCCGAAGAACTTCTTCGGCGGGTAGAGAGCCGAGGAATCGACACCACCGGACATGATGCGACCGCTGGCGGGGGCTGCGAGGTTGTAGGCACGACCGAGGCGCGTGATCGAGTCGAGCAGCACGACAACGTCATGACCGAGTTCGACGAGACGCTTGGCGCGCTCAATCGCGAGTTCGGCAACTGTCGTATGGTCCTCGGCCGGTCGATCGAAGGTCGAGGCTATAACTTCGCCCTTGACAGTGCGCTGCATGTCGGTGACTTCTTCGGGACGCTCATCGACCAGCACGACCATGAGGTGGCACTCGGGGTTGTTGGTCGTGATCGCGTTGGCAATGGCCTGCAGGACCATCGTCTTGCCGGCCTTGGGGGGCGACACGATCAGTCCGCGCTGGCCCTTGCCGATCGGGGAGACGATGTCGATGATACGGGTCGTGAGGTCGCCGGACTCGGTTTCCAGGCGCAAACGCTCCGAAGGGTAGAGCGGCGTCAGTTTGGAGAACTGGACGCGCTTGTTGGCCTCTTCGATTGTCATGCCGTTGACCGAATCGATGCGGACCATCGGGTTAAATTTTTCCTTGCGCTCGCCTTCGTGGGCCTGGCGGACCTGGCCAACCACGGCGTCGCCCTTGCGAAGGCCCCACTTACGGACCATGGAAAGCGATACGTAGACGTCGTTCTCGCCAGGCAAGTAGCCGGTGGTGCGCACGAACGCGTAGTTGTCGAGGATGTCGAGGATGCCAGCGACGGGGACCAACACGTCGTCGTCGCTGATCTGCTGCTCGTTCTCGGCCTGCGTCTCGCCACCCTGCGTGGGGGTACGACGCTTGTCGCGGTCGCGGTCGCGGTCACGGCTGCGGTTGCGGTTGCGGCGACGACGACCACTGCGGCCACTCTCGTCGTCGTCACTGTTCTGGTCCTG
>JACMOZ010000009.1 GCA_014377785.1 Aeromicrobium sp. | reverse complement strand
GGCGGTGAGTTAGGCACCACGCTGACCGTTGGCCGGTGACTTACGCACCACAGCACTGCACCCGGTGGTGTCTAACCCACCGGGCTCGGGTCGGGACAGTTAGGAAACGACTTCGAAGGTGATGTCGGCGGCTTGAAGGCGTTTGATCAGCGCATCGCCCATGGCCACGGCAGCGGTCGTCGGGCCGGACACCTCGGGCAGTTCGTCGAAGGCCGGTTTGGCGGGACTTACCCGAAATGTCGCCCACGCGCATCGATGGGGCAAGATTCGGATCAACGGGCTCAACATCGGTTGGACCGAGACCGACGGCGAGGATTTTGTTCAGCGCGCCTTGCATGGGGCTGACGACAACTGGCTCGAGAAGGCCAATGCCTCCCAGCCGATGGGCAAACTCGGCCAGGTCGACGAGATCGCCGAGTTCGTGGTGTTCCTGCTCTCGGGGCGCAGCGGCAGAAAGGGTGGGCCGGACCGTTCGCAGCTCGGAAGTTGAGGTCAGATTCGGCCGGACCCGTCTGCCGTAAGCGAACAGAGCGTGTTTCCGCGTGTGTTCGATCGCCGGGCCGTCTAGGGTCGAAGACGTGAACACAGATATGACTCCCCGGATGGCAGCCGAGACCGGCCCATCGGATCTTGACGGCCACATTTACCAGCGATTGCTCAAGGAACGCATAATTTTCCTGGGCTCAGAGGTTCGCGACACCAACGCCAATGCGATTTGTGCGCAGATGCTTCTGCTCAATGCCGAAGATGACAAGGCTGACATTTACCTCTACATCAACTCACCGGGCGGCTCCGTCGACTCGGGCATGGCGATCTACGACACTATGCAGTTCATCTCCAATGATGTCGCCACCGTCGGCATGGGCCTCGCCGCGTCGATGGGTCAGTTCTTGCTGGCTGCTGGCACCAAGGGCAAGCGTTATGCGCTCCCGCACGCGCGCATCATGATGCACCAACCATCGGGCGGCATCGGCGGTTCGGCCTCCGACATCAAGATCCAGGCCGAGCAGAGTCTGTTGCTGAAAAAGCAGCTCAATATTCTTCAGTCCCTGCACTCAGGTCAGACAGTCGAACAGATCGATCTCGACTCCGACCGCGACCGCTGGTTTACCCCCGATGACGCCAGAGAATACGGCCTCATCGACACCGTTGTGACAAACGCAGGAGCCATCAAATGAACGAGCGTCAGCGAGATAATCATCAGTACAGCGTGCATGGTGTCTCATGCGCGCACGGAGCGAAGCGAGTACGTGCATGACTTACTACATGCCGCAATGGGAAGAACGCACCTCCTACGGTTTCCGTCGGGTGGATCCCTACGCCAAGCTTTTCGAGGAACGCATCATCATGCTCGGCACGCCGATCAACGATGACGTAGCCAACGCCGTGATGGCGCAGCTCATGTGCTTGCAACAGATCGATCCCGATCGCGACATCAGCATCTACATCAACAGCCCGGGCGGCTCGTTCACCGCGCTGACCGCGATCTACGACACGATGCGCTATATCAAGCCCGACGTGCAGACGATCTGCCTTGGCCAGGCTGCCTCAGCTGCCGCGGTGCTTCTAGCCGCCGGCACGCCGGGCAAGCGGCTCGCACTTCCCAACAGCCGCATTCTGATCCACCAGCCCTACACCGAGGGCACCGGCGGACAGATTTCGGACCTGGAGATCCAGGCTAACGAAATCCTGCGGATGCGAGCGCTGCTCGAAACTATGATTTCCGATGCGACCGGCAAGCCAACAGAGGAAGTCAGCCGCGACGTCGATCGCGACAAGATCCTGACCGCCCAACAAGCGGTCGAATACGGCCTCATCGACGAGGTCCTCGAGACTCTCAAGACCCCCGCGGTCTGAGACTACGGCAGGGACACGAATCAAGTGATCGCATTGCGGGCAGGTTTCGCCGATACTGTGAAGATGTCGGTTTTTACGCCGTCTGCCCGTTTTTGTCGGCGAAAGGACTACGCCCGTGGCACGCATAGGTGAGACCGCTGATCTGCTCAAATGCTCTTTTTGCGGCAAGAGTCAGAAGCAGGTCAAGAAACTCATTGCCGGACCCGGTGTCTACATCTGCGATGAATGCATCGATTTGTGCAACGAAATCATCGAGGAGGAGTTGGCCGAGGGTGCCGAACTCAGTCTCGGCGAACTCCCCAAGCCACGCGAAATTTATGAGTTTCTCAACGGCTATGTGATCGGTCAGGACAACGCCAAGAGATCGCTCTCGGTCGCGGTCTACAACCATTACAAACGGGTCCAGGCCGGCGTGGCCACCGGCCGGGGCAAGGACGATCAGGTGGAGTTGGCCAAGTCCAACATCCTGATGGTCGGCCCGACCGGTTGCGGCAAGACCTATCTCGCCCAGACGCTGGCGCGCATGCTCAATGTGCCGTTCGCGATCGCCGATGCGACCGCGCTGACCGAAGCCGGTTATGTCGGCGAAGACGTTGAAAACATCCTGCTCAAGCTGATCCAGGCTGCCGATTACGACGTCAAGAAGGCCGAAACCGGCATCATCTACATCGATGAGATCGACAAGATCTCGCGCAAGAGCGAGAATCCGTCGATCACGCGCGACGTGTCCGGTGAGGGTGTTCAGCAGGCTTTGCTCAAGATCCTCGAGGGCACGACCGCCTCGGTCCCGCCGCAAGGCGACCGCAAGCATCCGCATCAGGAATTCATCCAGATCGACACCACCAATGTCCTTTTCATAGTGGGCGGCGCTTTTGCCGGCCTCGAAGAGATCATCGAACAGCGCAGCGGCAAAATGAGCCTGGGCTTCAACGTCGCCAAGACCAATCTGGAAAAGACGACCAAGCCGGACAAGGTCTATTCCAAGGTCTTGCCAGAGGATTTGCTGAAGTTTGGCCTGATCCCCGAATTTATAGGTCGTCTTCCCGTGATCGCCGCGGTTGACAAACTCGACCGTTCGGCGCTCGTGACGATTCTGACCGAACCCCGGAACGCGCTGACCAAGCAATACATCCGTCTGTTCGAGATTGACGACGTCGAACTCGAATTCACCAAGGGTGCCTGCGAAGCGATGGCCGATCTCGCCCTGGTGCGCGGCACCGGCGCCCGCGGACTGCGTTCGATCATCGAAGACGTCCTTGAACAGGTCATGTATGACATTCCGAGTCGGGATGACGTCGCCAAGGTGATAGTGACCGAATCGACCGTAGACCGTTCATCGGGCCCCACGATCCTGACTCACGAAGAAGTAGCGAAGAAGGCTTCCTAGTGACCGTCGACCCGGCGCGCGTTGATGTGGCGCTGTTCGGCGCGACAGGCTTCGCCGGCGGCCTCACCGCCGACTATCTCGGCGCCCACATGCCCACGGGCAAGACCTGGGCCATCGCCGGTCGCAATGTCGCGAAGCTCAAGGCGATTGCCGAGCGGATAGAGGAGCTCGGGGGAGTGGCGCCGGCGATCATCGAGGCCGACAGTTCCGACGCCGCATCGATGAAGGCACTTGCCGAGCAGGCCCGCGTGCTCATCACGACGGTCGGGCCTTATCTCCAGTTTGGTGAGCCCGCCGTGAAGGCCTGTGCCGAAGCCGGTACGCATTATGTCGACCTGACCGGTGAATCCGAGTTTGTCGACGAGATGTGGCTCAAATACCACCAGATCGCGAAGGCCTCGGGTGCAAAGATCGTCCACGCCTGTGGTTTCGACTCGATCCCCTACGACCTCGGCGTATTGTTCACCGTCGAACACCTGCCCGAAAACGTCCCGATTGCGATCGAGGGCTACATCCGTGCTGGTGGCACGGCATCCGGTGGCACTTATCACTCGGCGATCGGTGCCTTCTCCCGACTGCGCGAGGCAGGCAAGACCGCAGCCGCACGACGCAAGGCCGAAGAACGACCCGTCGGCCGCAAGATCAGCGGCGGCGGCAAGATCGGTCGCGGCGCACGCGGGAAGGGTTGGGGTCTACCGCTGCCGACCATCGACCCTCAGATTGTTTTACGCTCGGCTCGCTCACTCGATCGCTATGGCCCCGACTTCTCTTATTCGCATTTTGCGCATTTCAAAAAGCTGCACATGATGGCCGGCACGATAGCCGGTGCGGGCGTGCTGATGGCTGGCGCTCAGCTTTCGCCGACCCGCAAGCTGTTGCTCAAACTCCGCGATCAGGGCGATGGTCCAAGCGAGGAAAAACGAGCCAAGTCCTGGTTCAAGCTGTTGTTGATCGCCAGCGGTGGGGACAAACACGTCACGACTCAGGTCAGCGGCGGCGACCCGGGCTACACCGAAACCGCCAAGATGCTCAGCGAATCGGCCATGTGTCTGGCCTTCGACAAGTTGCCAGACGTGTCCGGCCAGACGACCACCGCAGTGGCCATGGGCGATGCGCTGATCAAGCGCCTTCAAGCCGCCGACATCACCTTCGAAGTCGTTTCCTAACTGTCCCGACCCGAGCCCGGTGGGTTAGACACCACCGGGTGCAGTGCTGTGGTGCGTAAGTCACCGGCCAACGGTCAGCGTGGTGCCTAACTCACCGCC
>JACMOZ010000099.1 GCA_014377785.1 Aeromicrobium sp. | reverse complement strand
GGCCCAGGGCGTGATCAACCTGTTCCAGTCGTCCGCTCGCGTCGAGGTGATCGGCACGCGCCACGCCGAGAAGCTCTCCGAGGCCCTTGCGAGCAGGGAAGAGCTGTCGCGCGCCCGTGACATGGGCGACTACTTCCGAATCGAGGCAGACAAGCGCGACCTCAACTACAGCGTGTATGTGGAGCAGGGCGATGTTGAACAAGCCCAGTATCAGGACTACGACTCCCACACGGTTGACCGCATGGATGTGAGCGAGGTCGAACAACTGTTGCTCACCCTTCCTGAGGTTCGTGATGAACTCGTTGCGGCGGGGATCGTCGCTGAGAGGATGATCTAGCGGATGGCCAGCGTCGCTATTACTGGTGCGAACGGCTTTCTGGGCTGGCATACGAGAGCCGCGCTCAGGGAGAGCGGCATCGAGGAGCGGGCGATCGCCCTTGGCGACGCGTTCGATCTCGCCGCCGCCGCTCGCGCGGTAAGCGACTCATCGCGACTCGTGCACATCGCTGGCGCCAACCGCGGAACGGTCGAGGAAGTGCGCGACGGAAACGTTCGATTCGCCGCCCAACTGGCCGAGGCCATTCGGCAGGCGGCAGTGCCGCCCACCGTGGTCGTCTTCGCCAACTCGACTCAATCCGGCAATAGGAGCGTCTACGGGGAGTCCAAAGCTGAGGCCGCGCAGACTCTGGCCGCTGCCGCGACGGCCG
This sequence comes from Aeromicrobium sp., assembly GCA_014377785.1. Lineage (GTDB taxonomy): Bacteria > Actinomycetota > Actinomycetes > Propionibacteriales > Nocardioidaceae > JACMOZ01. The sequence goes on along the minus strand of JACMOZ010000099.1, from coordinate 922 downwards.
TGGGAGCGGAGTTCGAAAACGTGCTCCTGCCCAATCTGTTCGGGGAGCATGGACGACCCTTTTACAACGCTGTCACGGCCACTTTCTCGCACCTGCTCGCGGGTGGGGAAACGCCTACCGTGCAGGACGACAAGGAGCTCACCCTGCTTCACGCGCAAGACGCCGCAGACGTGCTGATCGGAAACGTGCAATCGACTACCCTCGCGGGGCTTGAGGTGAGTGAGACTGTCGTCGGGCTGCTCGGCCGCCTCTCGGGCATGGCCGCGCTCTATCGGCTAGGTGAGATTCCGGATGTCACCGCAAAGTTCGATCGCGACCTCTTCAATACCTACCGGTCGTACACATTTCCGGAGCAGGCGCCTGTGCGGCTCACGAGGCACACCGATGCGCGCGGGTCGTTCTTCGAGATCATCCGATCTCACGGCGGTAGCGGTCAGTCGTCCTTCTCGACCACGCAACCAGGCATCAGCCGCGGCGACCACTTCCACCGCCGCAAGATCGAGCGATTCACCGTTCTCGCCGGCGCGGCCACCATCTCGCTCCGACGCCTCTTCACCGACGAAGTGATCGAGTTTCAGGTGACCGGAGACGAACCCGTGGCCGTTGACATGCCAACGATGTGGTCACACAAAATCACCAATACTGGAGCTGACGTGTTGTACACGTCTTTCTGGTCCAACGACATATTTGATCCTCAAGCGCCGGACACAATCGCGGAAGCAGTCTCATCATGAGCGACCAACTGAAGGTGCTGACGATCGTCGGGACGCGTCCCGAGATTATCCGTCTCTCTGCCACGATCAAACGCCTGGACAAGTACACGGATCACGTGCTCGTGCACACCGGCCAGAATTACGACTACGAGCTCAACGAGGTCTTCTTCGAGGACCTCGGGTTGCGCAAGCCCGACCACTTTCTCAGC
>JACMOZ010000098.1 GCA_014377785.1 Aeromicrobium sp. | reverse complement strand
GGACAAGACGGGTTGTCCTGTCTTTTACGCCGGCAACGCCTTCGCCTTCCCGGGGGAGCGCCAAAGTGTCCCGGGAACATACTTGGGCGAAAACCTCTCCAAGGCCAGCACGATCATCCTCGAAACGCTGCGCGGCGCTCCGAGCCCACGGCTGCCACAGCACGCTGCGTAATACACTCAAATCTTGAGGTTTTTGGATCGTCAGAACAACCCGAATCCCTCGATATCGGCTCTTCTTGACATCGGGAAATCGGGAAAGATGCGAAAAATGATTGTGATGGAGTCGTGTGGTTATCGCGCTGTGGTGAACCCGATGGGGGCCAGTCTTGCGGCTGTCTCATGCGAGGGTCGGGACCTGATCATGGTCCAAAACGGGGAGTACGGTTCGCCGCTTTTTCGTGGTGCTGTCCTCGCGCCCTGGCCCAACCGGCTGGAGGATGGATACTACGAGTTTGGCGGCCAGGCCTACTCCCTGCCGATCAACGAGCCCGACCGCAATGTGGCACTCCACGGGCTCGCACTCGACCGGAAATGGGTAGTCATCTCAAGAGAATCTGATCGTGTGCGACTCCGTCTCGAGCTGGGCTCGGATGACGGTTATCCTTTCGCCTTGAGCCTCGACATGATCTATGCGTTGACGGCAGAGGGCATGAAGGCAAGCCTGACGGCCACCAACAACGGCGAGCGTCCTGCACCGTACGGTTGCAGTTTTCATCCGTACTTCCTGCCCGGCGAAGGCCTCATCGATGATGTGGAACTCCGCCTGAAAGCGCATTCGTGGATCGAATTGTCTGCGGATCGACTGCTGCCCGTCGGACCGGAGGCAGACATTCCGGCCGACTACGACCTTCGCGAATCCCCGCGAATCGGAAGCCGTCATTTGGACGCGACGTATGGTGCCGTGGAGCGGGATCCGAAGGGGATTGCTCGGGTCCAATTCGGTCGACTGGAGGTGTGGTGGGACAAAACGCTGCCGTGGGTTCAGGTCTACACGACGCCCGCACGCGATGCCGTTGCCATTGAGCCGAGCACGTGTCCGGGCAATGCCTTTCGAACCGGCACGGACCTTGTCGTGGTCGAGCCGAACAGCGCGTCGCACACCTCAACGTGGGGCTTTCGCGAGCGCTAGCGACTGTGCTCGATATTGGGCACGATGGTCCCCTCGACCGCGCCGAGGTAAAGGGTTTGGCCGCCGGGGCCGGCGGCGGTCGCGGTGATCGTGACAGTGTCGCCGTCTTCGAGGAACGTCCGGGTCGATCCGTCGTCGAGTTTGATCGGCTCCTGACCGTTCCAGGAAAGTTCGATGAGCGATCCGCGTTGATCCGGTGACGGCCCGCTGATCGTGCCCGATCCATACAAGTCACCTGTATGCAGCGAGGCGCCGTTGACGGTCATGTGGGCGAGCATTTGTGCAGGTGTCCAGTACATGCCGGCGTAGGGCGGACGCGAAATGATGCTGCCGTTGAGGGAGGCCTCAAAATGAAGGTCAAGTCCCCATGGCTCGGCGGTGGCATCGTCCAGATAAGGCAAGAGTTGGGTCGTGCGTTCGGGCGCGTGTACTCGTGCTTGCGACAAGGCTGCGAGTGGCACGATCCATGGTGAAATTGACGTCGCGAACGACTTGCCGAGGAAAGGACCGAGTGGCGCATATTCCCAGCCTTGGATGTCCCTCGCTGACCAGTCATTAAGAAGGCAGATGCCAAAGACGTGGCGATCGAAATCGGCCAGCCCGACAGGTTCGCCCATCGTCGATCCGGTGCCGACGACGAAACCGAGTTCGGTTTCGATGTCGAGGCGTACGGTCGGCCCGAAGACGACTCCGCCCTCGGGCGTGCGGCGCTGTCCCTGGGGTCTCACAATCGGCGTACCCGAAGCGACGACGGTCCCCGCGCGGCCGTGATAGCCGATCGGCAGGTGCTTCCAGTTCGGCGTCAGCGGCTCTTGGCCGGGGCGAAGGATCTTGCCGAGGTTGCTCGCGTGTTCTTCGGAGGCATAGAAGTCGACGTAGTCGGAGACGGCGAACGGCATCCTCAATTCGACGCTGTCGGCCGGCACGAGGTGATGATCGACGACGTGTTCGTGAGTTGGCCCCTCAATCGGCTCTGTGCCGAGCCATTCGGTGAGGGCGTAGCGGACCGCCTCCCAGTCCTCGAAACCGGCGGCCAGGAAACTATCGAGAGTTCCGGCCGCGAAGAGCTCTTCGTGATCGGGAACGACGATCGCGGCGGCCGTCGTGAGATCGAGGATGTCGGTGTCGACGCCGACCCCCACCCGCGGATGGTCTTCGCCGGGAACGACGAAGGAGCAGAACGGCAGGGTGAATCGTCCGAAATCTTCGGTCATTTACGGGCCTTCCCAAGGAGTCTGAGTTCGTGCAGGTCGCTGATCGGCTCGCTCGTGCTGCAGGTGCCGAACGACCGGAAATAGTGACGCACCCGGTCGACATCCGAATCGCTCATGGCAGCGACAAACGCGGCGATTTCGGTGGCATCGCGATTGGCGAGTATGTCGGCCAGGTCGCCTTCGCGGGCGTCATTCAGTGCTGCCTGCACGGCGAGGATGACGTTGAGAAAGCCGTGGTGTTCGAAGCCCGTGACCGGATCGGTGTGCCGGATCGCGTTGTGAAGACCGGCGGTCAGTTTGAAGCGGATGTCCTGCCCGACGCAATAATCGAGGGCGTGCGCGAGCTGATCCTCGGTGGGGAAAGCATCGGATGTGTCGCCGCCGGTGCGCAGTTTGAGCGCCGTGCCAAGAGGTAGATCGGGCTGGGCTCCCCACGGCAATTCGAGATAGACCGTGGCCGATTCGGGGAGTTCTGCCACGGGCACAAGCACGTCGTGGGTGGCGATTTCGACCGAGCGCAACGTCATACGCGGATCGGACAAGACTGTATGCACGGCCGCCGGATAGTGGTCGGTGCTGGTCGTCAGCGCTAACTGGAGTGCATCTTCGCCGAGCGAAGCCTGGAGTTCGGACAGTCGCGCATCCGAACATACGAACGGACCGATGAAGGGCGCCGATGATGACTCCAGCGACATCAGGTGAGCGCGGACCGCTTCAAACATCGGCACATTGCCCGGCGGAAAAATCGCCGCGTCGTCGAAAAGCGCCACAAACAACGAAGGAGTCATCGTCCACCCACCCACGACCAGGCATATTTGCCATCGTCCGAAGCGGTGCCGCCTTCGCCGAGTTCGAGTGGCCGGAACGTGTCGACCATGACCGCGAGTTCGTCGAAACTCTCGGCGCCGAGACTCGCCTCGATCGCCGACGGCTGCGGACCGTGGGAGTGGCCGCCGGGGTGGAGCGAGATCGACCCGTTGGCGATGCCCGAACCCTTGCGGGCTTCATACTCGCCGGCGACATAAAACATGACTTCGTCGCTGTCGACATTGGAGTGGTAATACGGAACTGGAACCGCGAGCGGGTGGTAGTCGACCTTGCGCGGCACGAAGTTGCAGATCACGAAGTTGTTGCCCTCGAAGACCTGATGAGCCGGCGGCGGTTGGTGAACGCGGCCGGTGATGGGCTCGAAGTCGGCGACGTTGAAGGCATAGGGGTAGAGGCAGCCGTCCCAGCCGACGACATCGAAGGGATGCATCGGCACAGTATGGATCGTGCCGGCGAGTCCGCCCGGCCCGTTGCCGCGGTGCTTGATGTAAGTCTCGACGTTGGTTTCGTCGACGACGACCGGTTCGGAGGGCAGGCGCAGATCCCGCTCGCAATAGGGCGAGTGCTCGAGGAACTGTCCGAAACGTGACAGATAGCGCTTCGGCGGTGAGATGTGGCTGTTGGCCTCGATGCAATAAGCCCTCAATGGACCGTCGCCGGTGGGCACCCAGCGGTGATTGGTCGCTCGCGGCAGGATCACATAATCGCCGGGACCGACTTCGAGGTGGCCGAAAGCGGTTTCGACGGTCGCGGTGCCCGCCTCGACGAACACGCATTCGTCGCCGATCGCATTGCGATAGACCGGCGAGGCTGTGCCGGCGACGACATACGAAATGCGGACATCGCCGTTGCCGAGGACGAGCCTGCGGCCGGTCACGACGTCGACGGATTGCCAGGAGGCGTCGAACAAGTCATGGAGTTTGAGATGACGTGCGAGCAACGGCTGATTGGGCGCCGTCGACTGATCGGGCAGCGCCCAATCGCGGACATCGGTGATCGCCGACGGCACACCGCGGTGATAGAGCAGCGATGAGTCGGAGGAAAACCCCTCCTCGCCCATCAACTCCTCGTAATAGAGCTTGCCTTCGGGATCGCGATGCTGCGTATGACGCTTCGGGGGGATATTGCCCGCCCGACGGTAATAGGCCATGACCAATCAACTCCTGCTCCGACTGTAACCAGAAATGATGGGCCTAGAAATTGCCCCGTCTGGCCTGCTCGCGCTCAATTGCTTCGAACAGGGCCTGGAAATTGCCTTTGCCGAAGCCGAGCGAGCCGTGCCGTTCGATGAGTTCGAAGAACACGGTCGGACGATCGCCGGTCGGCTTGGTGAAGATCTGAAGGAGGTAGCCGTCTTCGTCGCGGTCGACGAGGATACCGCGTTTTTGCAGTTCTTCGATCGGGACGCGAACTTCGCCGATGCGCTCGCGTAGGGCCGGATCGGTGTAATAGCTGTCCGGCGTGTCGAGAAACTCGATGCCTTCGGTACGCAGGATGTCCACGGTCCGCAGGATGTCGTTGGTGGCAAGGGCGAGGTGTTGGGCGCCGGGTCCGCGATAGAACTCGAGATATTCGTCGATTTGCGACTTTTTCTTGCCGACCGCCGGCTCGTTGAGTGGGAACTTGACCCGGTGGTTGCCGCTGGAGACGACCTTGCTCATCAGTGCGCTGTATTCGGTCGCGATGTCGTCGCCGATGAATTCGGCCATGTTGGTGAAACCCATGATGCGGTTGTAGAAGTCGACCCATTCATCCATGTGGCCGATCTCAACATTGCCGACGATGTGGTCCAAAGCCTGGAACACACGTTTTGGCGCACCGTCGCGCTTGATGTGAGTCGAGGTGCGATCGACATAACCGGGCAGGTAGGTGCCGTGATATTTGCTGCGGTCCACGAGCGAGTGCCGGGTGTCTCCGTATGCGGCGATCGCAGCAATCCGGACCGTGCCGTGTGCATCGCTGACGTCGTGCGGCTCTTCAAGAATGGTTGCACCCTCGGCACGGGCGTGATCGATGCATTTGTCGACGTCGGGGACTTCGAGCGCGATGTCGCAAATGCCGTCGCCGTGGGCGCGATGGTGGTCGAGGATCATGCTGTCGGGATCGACGCCGCCCTTGAGGACGAAGCATACGGCACCGCTCTTGAGGACGTAGGCATGATGATCGCGGTTGCCGGTCTCGGGACCGGAATAGGCGACGAGTTCCATACCGAAGGCCGATTGATAAAAATGTGCAGCTTGGGTGGCGTTGCCGACCGCCCACACGACGGCATCCCAGCCGGTGACGGGGAAGGGATCGGTGTCGGCATCGTATTCGACGAGACCGACGAGCTGCTTGAGCTGGTCGAGGTCGAGATCGGCGAGACGTTCGGCGTCGGTGAGGTCGATAGTCATAGCGCCACCAAACCTTAGAATAGGCTGGCCCGCAAGCAGCACAGATATTGCTTCCCAGATCCGGTATGAAAGCTAGGTATTTTTCAGATTAATTGGGCATTATGCTCAGTCGATGACCTACCAACTTGACCAACTCGATGTGGCGCTGATCGAGGCGTTGCAGCAGCACCCGCGTGCCGGGGCGCTCGAATTGTCACGGATCACCAAGGTGGCGCGGGCGACGGTGCAGTCACGGCTTCAGCGGATGGAGGATGCCGGCGTCATCACCGGTTATGGACCGGACATCAATCTGGCCTCGGCGGGTCATCCGGTGTTGGCGTTTGTCACGTTGGAGATCGCACAAGGCGCACTCGATCGGGTGACCGAAGAACTCGAGTCGTTGCCGCAGGTGTTGGAGGCGTTTGTCACGAGCGGTGCGGCCGACGTGTTGTGCAAGATCGCCGCGACGTCACACGAAGACCTGCAATCCACGCTGTTGCACATCAGCAAATCGGGATCGGTCGTGCGGTCGACGAGCGTGATCGTGTTGTCGGAGCTCGTCCCGCCGCGAGTGTTGCCGATGCTGGCAAGGAACGCGACAGAGGGCGGAAGTCGAGCGCCCGCTTACCGCTGAGGAGTCACGTACTTGGTGTGACGAGTCGTTCACTTGGCGTGAGGAGTCATTTGTAGGTGGCTCCTCGACACCAGTGAGTGACTCGTCAGCGTTGGGACCGGTGGGCGAAGACCTTCAGCCGGTCCAGGGCCTCGAGCAACACTTCTTGTCTCTTGCAGAACGCCCACCGGACGAGAGTCTTTCCCGGATTCGTTGCTTGTCCTGAAGCTCTCGAAGGGTCATAGAAGACCTCGTGCGGGATGGCCACGACGCCGGCGCGTTCGGGCAACAGCTGGCAAAACTCCATACCGTCGTCGAAGCCCAGCGGACGGATGTCGGTCGTCACAAAATAAGTCCCCTCGGGGACGAACACGTCGAAGCCGATATCGGACAGCCCGGCGCACAACACGTTCCGCTGATCGGTCAAAGAGCGGTTGAGTCCCGAAAAGTAGTCCGAACCCAAACCGAGAGCGTGCGCGATCGCCGGCTGGAACGGCGCTCCCGAGGTGTAGGTCATGAACTGCTTCGCCGTCATCATCGCCCTGACCAATTCGGCCGGCCCGGTAGCCCAGCCGATTTTCCAGCCGGTCAGCGAAAACGTCTTGCCGCTGCTGGAGATCGTTAACGTGCGTTCGGCCATACCGGGCAGTGTCGAGATCGGCGTATGGACCAGGCCGTCGAAGACCAGGTGTTCATAGACTTCGTCGCTGATCACGGTCAGGTCATGTTCGATAGCGAGAGTGGCAATTGCGGCCAACTCGGGAGTGTTGAGCACCATGCCGGTGGGATTGTGTGGGGAGTTGAGAAGGATCGCCGTGGTCCGCGGCGTAACGGCGGCACGAAGTTCATCGACCGGCAACCGGAAGTCCGGTGCCCGCAGCGTGACGGGCCGGCGGACACCTCCGGCCAGCTGGATGCACGCGACATAGGAGTCGTAATAGGGCTCGAGGACGATGACCTCATCGCCGGGATCGACGAGTCCCAGCAGTGCTGCCGCAATTGCTTCGGTTGCACCGGTTGTCACCGCGACCTCGGTGTCGGGATCGACCTGGAGTCCATACCAACGCGACTGGTGAGCGGCGATTGCCTGCCGGAGAACGGGGATGCCGATGCCCGGCGCATATTGGTTGTGGCCTTGGCGCATGGCATCGGCAGCGGCATCGATGATGGAGATGGGTCCGTCGGTGTCGGGGAAGCCCTGACCGAGGTTGATAGCTCCCGTGCGCAAGGCAAGGGCTGACATTTCGGCAAAAATTGTTGTACCCAGTCCGGCGACGCGTGAACTCGAAGTCTTCATATTGCACCGACTCTAACCGCCAACGGCGCAGGGATGACCCTTGGTGATTGGGTTCAGGCCCTACGATTGCGCTGATGACTACCCCAACCGGCACCGACGTCTCAACCAGCACCGACGTGCGCCGTGAGCCGCGTGGTCTGGCCGCGCTTCTCGCCGTGGGCGGAATTGTCGGGCTCGCCGCATCCTTCACCCTGACCTACGACAAACTCGAACTGCTCAGAAACCCCGACTTCGTGCCGAGTTGCGACTTCGGTTCGGTCCTCAGTTGCAGCAACATCATGAAGACCAGCGAGGCCGAGGTGTTCGGATTCCCCAATTCGCTGCTCGGACTCATCGGGTTCTCGATCATCATCACCCTCGGTGTCCTCCTCATGGCCAAGATCGACTTCCCCGAATGGGTGTGGGCCGGACTCCAGGTCGGCCTCGTGTTCGGCATCCTCGCCATTCATTGGCTGATAATTCAGAGCCTTTACGGCATCGGGTCACTCTGCCCGTGGTGCATGGTCGTCTGGGCGGTCACGATTCCGATCTTCCTGTACGTGACAATCCGCAATTTGCGGGCGTGGAGCCCCGGCAACCGAGTCGTCGAATTCCTACGCAATTGGCACGCGCTGATCCTGATTCTTTGGTTCATCGCCATCGCCGCTGCGATCTTCTTCAGGTTCTACGCCTGAGATAATCTCCCGCCGGACAGGGCCGGGCTGCACCCGCCTCGCCGTAGCCGTCGGCCCCGTCGGCGCCGCCGCCACGGGCGGCCAATTGCGCTGGGCTTTCGTTATCCCATGGTGGGAGTGAACGACCCACTAAATAGGTGTCGCCCCATCCTTCTCGGGGGGTGAAAGAATGGGGCGACCACAGGCGTCAATGGTTTGTGTGCGCACTGGACCTGTAACTCCCATGATAGTTGGCATGGAAAGCAGTTGTCCCGAAAATTCGAAAGATTCTCTTAAGAACTTCCTTAAGAGCTTTGGCGATCGGTGCGCAAACAGTTGGGGAGGGTGGGAGAATCGTCGTCATGCCCGGAAATCGCATTGTTCGTCGCCACCGCCAACGCGCGCTCACCGCGTTCGGTGTCGCCCTCATCCTCTCCGGTCTCGGCTTTCTTGGCTATGTCGGCTGGCAGTATTACGGCACCGATGTGTTGTCGAAGCAAAAGCAGGCCACTGTAAAGAATGGTCTGGTTCTCAATTGGGACAAAGGAATCGACGGCGATGCCATCGGTTTGCTTCGGGTTCCACGTTTCGGCAAGGACTACGAAGTGCCGATTGTGCCCGGTTTCGATCCGACGGCTCTCGCCAAGGGCATCGGTTGGTACAAAAAGGGCGCCGAACCCGGCCAGATCGGCAACTTCGCCATCGCCGGTCACCGTGTCACTCATGGCGAACCGTTCCGCGACTTTCACAATCTCCGCCGAGGCGACAAGGTCGTGGTCGAGACCCGCACGCAGATCTTCACCTATGTCCTACGGCAAAACGGCGACGCCATCACGGTCGACTTCACCGTGACCTGGCCGCTGCAGGCCGTCCCGGTCAGGGGCAAGGAAAATGTTCGTCCGACCAAACCGGTCCTGACCATGCTGACGTGTGCGGAGTTGTTCCATACCCGCAATCGCAACGCGGTCTTCGGCGATCTGGTCTCGACGGTCGACAAGACCAGCAAGACCACCGGCAACAGCGGCTGACCGAAGGGCCTGCCTTAGTCTTGGACAATTCGACGCCTACGAACGGTCCTCGCACATGCTCGATTATCAACATGAATTCATCGAGTTCGCCCTGGAACACGATGTGCTCCGATTCGGCGACTTCACCCTCAAATCCGGGCGTCAGTCGCCTTACTTTTTCAACGCTGGGCTTTTCAACACCGGCGCACGGCTGGCCGGGCTCGGCCGTTTCTATGCCTCGGCGGTCGCCGCGAACGAACTCGACTTCGACGTGATGCTCGGCCCGTCTTACAAAGGCATTCCGATCGCCGCGGCGACGGCAGTTCAGCTCGCTGAGCATTTCGACCGCGACGTGCCGTGGTGCTTCAACCGCAAGGAGGCCAAGGACCACGGCGAAGGCGGGCTCATCGTGGGCTCGGCGCTCGAAGGGCGGGTCCTCATCGTCGATGACGTCATCACCGCCGGTACGGCGATCCGCGAAGTCATGGAATTGATTCACGACGCGGGAGCGCGGGCGGTCGGAGTCCTCGTCGCGCTGGATCGCCAAGAGCGCGGCAAAGGCGAACTGTCGGCCATCCAGGAGGTCGAACGCGACTTCGACGTTCAGGTGCTGAGCATCATCACGCTGGGCCAGATCATTGAATACCTCGAGTCGAGCGGTAGACATAGCGAACACCTAGCCTCCGTACGCCGTTATCGCCATAAGTTCGGTGCCGACGGGGACGCGAACGTGCCGTCATGACCGACGGTGATCCCGAGTTCGACGTCGGCGTCGGACCGTGGCAAGGCGAACTGCCCACCGACGACCGCTACGACCCCGAACTCCTCGTCGAGGGCGATCGGCGCAACGTCGTCGACAAATTTCGCTATTGGACCGTCGAGGCCATCGTCGCCGATCTCGACAAGCACAGGCACGCCCTGCATGTTGCTATCGAAAACTGGCAACACGATTTCAACATCGGCTCCATCGTGCGCACAGCCAATGCCTTCGCCGTCGCCGAAGTCCACATCATCGGGAAGAAACGCTGGAACAGACGCGGCGCGATGGTGACTGATCGTTATCAGCATGTGCGCCACCACCCGACGGTCGACGACTTCGTGGTCTGGGCGCGGGGTGCGGGCCTGACGATCATCGGTATCGACAATGTCGACGACTCGGTCGCCATCGAGACCGCTTCGTTGCCGAAGGACTGCGTGCTCGTCTTCGGTCAGGAGGGGCCGGGTCTTTCCGACGGTGCCCGGGAAGCCTGCGAGTCGACCTTGGCCATCGCGCAGTTCGGCTCGACCCGGTCGATGAATGTCGGTGCTGCCGCCGCCATCGCGATGCATACGTGGGTCCGCCAGCACGCCCAAGTCGGCTAGTCTCCAGTCATGACGCACCGGCTTCTGGTCATCGGCGGCGATGCCGCAGGGATGAGCGCCGCGGCAACGGCGAAGCGCCGCGCGGGTGACGCCATCGCGATCACCGTGTTTGAACGGAGCGCGTGGACCTCGTATTCGGCGTGCGGGATTCCCTATTGGGTCGGCGGCGCGGTGGCAAGTGGCGGAGCCCTTGTCGCCAGGACGCCTGAGGAACACCGCAGGCGGGGCATCGACGTTCGGACCGGATCGACGGTGATTGCACTGGACCCGGTCCGACGCTCGCTCGAGGTCCGGGACGAGGACGGGACGATCTCATCCCATGACTACGATTCGCTGCTGATCGCGACCGGCGCTGAACCGGTTCGGCCCGACCTTCCCGGCATCATGGGCCGTGGCATCCATGGCATCCAGACCCTCGACGATGGCGCGGAAATCCTCAAGACAATGGCTCGCGCGCCTCGTCGTGCGGTCGTGGTGGGCAGTGGCTACATCGGTTTGGAAATGGCCGAAGCCTGCGTTCAACGGGGCTTGGACACGACAGTCGTCGATCGAGGCGAGACTCCACTCCAGATGGTCGACGCCGAACTGGGCGAGCAGGTTCGCACCGCGATGAGCGGCATGGGCATCACGGTGCTGTCAAACACCGAGGCGTTGTCATTCGAACTTGACGAGGACGGCTGGGCCACGGCCGTTCACACGACGGCGGGCCGCCTCGACACTGACGTTGTCGTTCTCGGTCTCGGTGTGAGTGCCAGGAGCAAACTGGCAGTCGCCGCCGGCATTCCCGTGGGTCATCGCGGTGGCATCCGTGTGGACGAACACCAACAGGTCGCGGGATTTGACGGCATATGGGCAGCGGGCGACTGTGTCCTTTCACGCGACAGGATCACGGGGGAGCACCTCCATATTCCGCTCGGCACTCATGCCAATAAGCAAGGATTGGTCGCCGGCACCGCTATCGCGGCCAGAGCGATGGGCATCGAGCCAACATTGACGTTTCCCGGCGTCGTACGCACCGCGGTCACCAAGATCTGCGACGTCGAGATCGCGCGTACTGGCCTGGGCGAGCGCGAGGCGAAAGCCGCCAGTATCGACGCAGCCAGCGCGACTGTCGTCGCCACAACGAAGGCAGGATACTTTCCCGGCGCCGAACCGATTACGGTCAAAATGCTCGCCGATCGCTCCAACCGACGAGTGATCGGCGTTCAGATCGTCGGGAAAGCCGGTTCGGCGCTGCGTATCGACACCGCTGCCATGGCGTTGTGGTCGGGCCTGACCGTCGACGAACTTGCGATGATCGACCTTGCGTACGCGCCCCCGTTTTCGCCAGTCTGGGACCCGGTCCAGGTGGCCGCCCGTGCTGTGATCAAAGAACTGGGATACTAGGGCCGAATCCGCCCCATCTTTCGCAAGGAGCCTGTCATGCCCGTCGCCACACCCGAGGTCTATGCCGAGATGCTTGACAAGGCCAAGCGCCAATCTTTCGCGTACCCGGCCATCAACGTGTCGTCCTCGCAGACTCTTCACGCGGCGCTCCAAGGTTTCGCCGAAGCCGAGAGCGACGGCATCATCCAGATCTCCACCGGCGGCGCTGACTACCTGTCGGGTCCGACGATCAAGAACATGGTGACCGGTTCGGTCGCGTTCGCGAAATTCGCTGAAGAAGTCGCGGCCGGTTACAACGTCAATGTTGCGCTGCACACCGACCACTGCCCCAAGGACAAGCTCGACGGTTTCGTACGACCGTTGCTCGAATTGTCGACTCAACGGGTCAAGGCGGGCGGGCTGCCCTACTTCCAGTCCCACATGTGGGACGGTTCCGCGATAGCGATGGACGAAAACCTCGAGATCGCCAAGGAGCTTCTCGCCAGGGCGGTCGCCGCCCGCGTGATCCTCGAAGTCGAAATCGGTGCCGTCGGCGGCGAGGAAGATGGCGTCGTCGGCTCGATGGACGAAAAGCTCTACACGACGCCCGAAGACGCGCTCGCCACTGCTGCGGCGCTCGGCGTGGGCGAAAACGGCCGCTACATGACAGCCCTCACGTTCGGCAACGTCCACGGCTCCTACAAGCCGGGCAACGTCAAGCTCCGCCCCGAAATCCTCAAGCAGGCGCAAGACGTCGTGGCTGCGAAATACGGTGTCGACAGGCCGTTCGACCTCGTTTTCCACGGCGGCTCTGGGTCGCTGCCCGAAGATATCTCGGCTGCTGTCGACTACGGCGTCATCAAGATGAACGTCGACACCGACACGCAGTATGCGTTCACCCGGCCGGTTGTCGACCACATGTTCGCCAACTATGCGGGCGTCCTCAAGGTTGACGGCGAAGTCGGCGACAAAAAGAAGTACGATCCCCGCGCGTGGGGCAAGGCCGCCGAAGCCGGTATGGCCGCCCGCGTCGCCGAGGCCTGTGCCAATCTCCGCTCCGCCGGCACCCGCCTGTAGCCCCTCCCGTCCCAAGTTTTCGGGGACCTCCTGGGAAACTTGGGACGTTTGGGATGATGGGGTCATGACGAACCTCTTTGGCGAACCGGAACCGACATTGCTGCCGACCGATGATGGAAAAATGGCGATCGACGCCGGTGACAGCATCGAACTGGTGGCGCAGACCCATCCGGGCTCGCCACTGGCCTGGTCACTGCTTGCCGACAAGGCGTTGTCGGACGGTCGCGACCTCGAGGGTTACGCCTTCGCACGCACCGGTTATCACCGCTCGCTCGACTTGCTTCGCCGAAACGGTTGGAAAGGCCATGGCCCGGTGCCGTGGTCGCACGAACCCAACCAGGGATTCCTGAGGTCGCTTGCCGCTCTCGCGGAGGCTTCGGAACGACTCGGCGACGTCGAGGAAACCCATCGCTGCCGTGAGTTCCTTCACGAGTCGAGCGCGGAGGCATACGCCGAACTGATCAGCTGAGGCCGCCTGCCCGGCGGCCAGGGATCAGTGGTTTGGTGCGGCAGCCGGAGCGAACATCGAGAGCGCGCCCGGCTCGATGTGCCAAGTGCGGGAACTGATGTTGACCTCGACTTCGCCGTCTGCGCTGCACGAGAAAGGCTGACCGTGCACGGTCACGGTCGAGCCGCGGACGGTCATGACATCGTCACGGTCGGTGTGGGTGCCGTCGCGCAATTCGCGTGCATAACTGAGTCGTTCCGTGGCGCGGACCGCATACGCGACAAGGACGTCGAGGAGGCCGTCGCTGGGGTCTGCATTGGGAGCGAGCGGGGTGCCGCCGCCGACATACTTGCCGTTGTTGATCGCGACCTGGAGTATGCCGTTGCCGGCAGGAAGAGCGGTGCCGTCGACACTGACCTGGACGTCGAGAGGTTCGTGGTCAACCCCGGAGACCAAGGTGCCGACAGCGTAGCCGACGGGTCCGAAGGCTTCTTTCCACGATTCGGCTCGTTTGGCGGCTTCGGCACCCGCTCCGAGGTGAACGGCATTGATGACGGTGCCGCCGGCGTCGTCGCGGACGATGTCGACGGCGGTGCGATGACCGTCGACGATCAGTTGAGCCGAGGCTGTCGGGTCATCGGGTATGTGGACGCTGCGGGCAAAGTCATTGCCCGTGCCAAGGGGGATGAGACCCAGCGTCACGGCGCCAAGACGGTCGAGGCGGTTCAGCGATGCGACGACGGCGTGCAGGCTTCCGTCGCCACCCATGACGATGACGATGTCATCGCTTGCAAGCTCGGTGTCGAGTTCGTCGCCGGAAGCCGTCGAGACAACCCGCACCTCGAAAGTCGAACGGAGCACTTCGAGAGCTGTCGAAACAGCGCCTTCGTCGGCTGAGCCAGCGTTGTCATTGGTGATCGCGATAGCCGTCAACATTCCCCAATCCTACGGGGTCGCTGGTTTCGCTACAATACGTTGGTAAGGCCCCGCCTGGCGGGGCTTCGTTCTGCCAACAGGGGTGCATATCCATGCCCGCAGTCGTGATCGTCGGTGCCCAGTGGGGCGACGAAGGCAAAGGTAAGGCGACCGATCTGCTCGGCAGCCGCGTCGACTATGTCGTGAAATTCAACGGTGGCAACAATGCCGGCCACACCGTTGTCATCGGTGAGGAGAAGTACGCGCTGCACTTGTTGCCCAGCGGCATCCTCAGTCCGGGCTGCATCCCGATCATCGGCAACGGTGTTGTCGTCGACCTGGCGGTGTTGTTCGAGGAGATCGACGGCCTCGAGGCGCGCGGGATCGACACGTCGAGGCTGTTGATCAGCGCCAACGCCCATGTGATCGCCGATTACAACCGGACGATGGATAAGGTCGCCGAGCGCTTCCTGGGTTCGCGCAAGATTGGCACGACCGGTCGCGGCATCGGCCCGACGTATGCCGACAAGATGAACCGCATCGGTATCCGCATCCAGGATCTGTTCGATGAGAAGATCCTGCGCCAGAAGGTCGAAGGCGCACTCGAACTCAAAAACCAGATCCTCACGAAGATCTACAACCGGCGGGCCGCTGAGGTCGACGAGACCGTCGCCGAACTCCTGACGTATGTCGACCGGTTGCGCCCGATGGTCGCCGATACTCCGCTGGTGCTCCACGAGGCGTTGGCGGCCGACAAGACGGTCCTTCTCGAAGCCGGTCAGGCGACGTTGCTCGATGTCGACCATGGCACTTACCCCTTCGTGACGTCGTCGTCGGCGACGGCCGGCGGCGCCTGCACGGGTTCGGGCATCGCCCCGACCGAGATCTCCGGTGTCATCGGCATCGTCAAGGCCTACGCAACCCGGGTCGGCGAGGGTCCGTTCCCGACCGAACTGTTCGACGACGATGGCGAACGACTCCGTCAGAATGGTTTCGAATTCGGCACGACAACCGGCCGACCCCGTCGTTGCGGTTGGTATGACGCGCCGATCGCGCGTTATGCCGCCCGCATCAATGGTGTGACCGACTTCGTCCTCACCAAACTCGACGTGTTGACCGGTTGGGACAAGATTCCGGTGTGCGTCGCCTATGAGGTCGACGGTGAGCGCACCGAGGAGATGCCGATGACCCAAACCGGTTTCCACCATGCCAAGCCGATCTACGAATTCTTCGACGGCTGGTCCGAAGACATCACCTCGGCACGCACGGTTGCCGATCTTCCCTCGAATGCCCAGTCTTATGTCAAGGCACTCGAGAGGATGTCCGGCGCCCGCATTTCGGCTATTGGCGTCGGTCCGGACCGCGAGGAAACGATAGTTGTGCACGACTTGCTATGACAGGCTGGCGGACAGCCAACAAGGGGGAGGCAGAAAATATGTTGTATTGCGGCACGCGCTGGGTCATGCGAGTGTCGCGATTGAAACGCTGCCGTGACGATGCCGGCAGCGACGAATTGGTCGAGGCTTTCGCATCCTGGCAGCTCACGGCCTCACCCAGTCGCCTGAGCCGTTGGGAATATGGAAACTCCCGCGGCTCCTACCGACTCCTCCGCGCCTACGAAGCAGGTTGCGGTATGCCGCCCTTCTTGCTGTTCGCCCTCAACGATCGCCAAGCTCGTGCCGCCGATTCGAGCTTCGCCGACGTCTCCTCGGTGGATGCCACCGAATTCCTCCTTGCCGATGACATCTACGAGATCTTCGACCGGGCGTTGACCGATGCCGACGTGAGCGGTTCGCAGTGGTACCAACTCGCGAGTTTTGCCGCAAGCCACAAATATTTTTATCTGTCTCCCCGCAACACCGGCATCGTCGCGCGCCGGCTTATCGAGGAGTTGGCACGTTCGCTCGGTCCGGCCTACATCCTGCGGTTCGAAGCCCTGCACCTCCTTGCCTCGCAGTCGCGCATGCACAAAGCCCTCGTCGAGCAGTTGACGGAAATGTTCCAGGATGAGTCCACCGGTGCGCTCGGTGATGCGGTCAGCCTGATTCTTCGCGCGGCACCGCCCGTACGCGCTGAACTCCTCAGCCGTATGCGGGAGTCCGAATCCCCGATGATGCGCAACAGCCGTGACTGGGTTGCCGAAATCCATCGCAAATCGCCTACAGAAAAGGCAGTCGATCGGGCCAAGGTCTCGGCCCTCACCGCGACCTTGTGCGAGGCGTTGCCCAAATGGGCGATGGCGCACGTCGAGACCGACATGACGGCGCCGTTGATCAACGAGGCACTCGGCGAACGGTCCCGGCTCAAGCGCCATGAGGCGTCGCTGCTGCTGATGCTTGCCAAGGTCTACGAAACACTGAGCGTGCAGCTGCTCGATGCCTTCGAGTCGGAGGTTAACCTTGTCTTGCGCAGGCGATTGGCCAATCTTCTTGAATACCAGGTTCCGGCCTCATGCCCCGATCGTCTGGAATCGCTTGCGCTGGCCGAAGAAGACCCCGAAACCCGCCGGTCACTATGGGCTTCGCGCGGCCATGTGCTCGATCCGGTGCACGTCTCCGATTCCATTGTGGCCGATCTCGCCGATCCGGGGTCGCAATACGCAGTGAGTTACGCCCTCGGAATTTCCGGTTCGATTGACGACAAACTGCTTGACTGTCAAGACCTGCCCGACCATTTGCGCAGCACTCTCGGTTGGTGGCGACAACGCGGCGCCGGAATACTTTCCTGATTATTCGCCGGTAAGCGCCAGCCTGTCGCTCCGCGCTTCGCGGCGCGTTCGTCAATGAGTTCGGCTGTCGATAGGCTGGCTCCCCGTGAAGACCCTTGTCATCGGCGGCGGTGGCCGCGAACACGCCCTGGCCCTAGCGCTTTCGCGAGACCCACAGGTCGAGCAGGTGCACGCTGCGCCAGGCAATCCCGGTATGGCCGACTGTGCGAAGCTGCATCCTGTTGATCCGATGGACGGTGAAGCTGTCGCTTTGCTGGCAACTGAACTTGGCATCGACCTTGTCGTCGTCGGCCCCGAAGGTCCACTCGTTGCCGGTGTCGCCGACGCCATACGCGCCGCCGGCATCGCCTGCTTCGGGCCGAGCGGTCGGGCCGCCCAGCTCGAAGGCTCCAAGGCTTTCGCCAAGCAGGTCATGGCCGCCGCCGAAGTGCCCACCGCCCTCGCCCACGTCTGTGACACCGCCGAACAGGCCGAGGCCGCCCTCGATGCCTTCGGCGCTCCGTACGTCGTCAAGGATGACGGGCTTGCCGCCGGTAAGGGCGTCATCGTCACAGACGACCGGCAGGCCGCCCTCGATCACGCAGCGGGCTGCGGACGGGTCGTCATCGAGGAATATCTCGACGGTCCCGAAGTCTCCCTGTTCGCGATCACCGACGGCGAAACGGTCTTACCGCTGCAACCGGCCCAGGACTTCAAACGCGCCTGCGACAATGACGAAGGTCCCAACACCGGAGGCATGGGCGCCTACACGCCGCTGCCCTGGGCTCCCGACGATCTGGTGGCAGATGTCACGCGCCGTGTCCTCAAACCCACGATCGAGGAGATGACGCGCCGCGGCACGCCGTTCTCCGGTCTGCTCTATGCCGGTCTCGCCCTGACGAGCCGGGGCATGCGCGTTGTCGAATTCAACGCCCGCTTCGGCGATCCCGAAACCCAGGCGCTTCTCGCTCTTCTCGAGACCCCGATTTCGGCGCTCTTGTATGGCGCGGCGACCGGTGCGCTCGGCGAGGTCGGCCTCCCCCAATGGCGCAAGGGCGCCGCCGTGACGGTCGTCGTCGCCGCCGAGGGTTATCCCGAATCTCCCCGCAAGGGCGACCGCATCACTGGCGTCGCCGAAGCCGATGCGATTGAGGGGGTCGACGTCATCCACGCCGGCACGGCAATCGACGTCGACGGCAATCTCGTCACTGCCGGCGGCCGCATCCTCGCCGTCACCGCTACCGGAAAGGATCTGTCGCAGGCTCGTGCTCGCGCCTACGAAGGAATCGCCCTCATCAGGATCGCGGGCGCACACCACCGGACCGACATCGCCCTCAAGGCCGAACAAGGGACAATAGAACCGTGAAAACACCCAACGTCCTCGCCAACCGTTATGCCTCGGCCGCCGTTGCCCACGTATGGTCGCCCGAACACAAGATCGTGCTCGAACGGCAACTTTGGATCGCCGTCCTGAAAGCACAAAAGGATCTTGGGATCGAGACTCCCGACGGTGTCATCGAGGCCTATGAGGCTGTCGTCGACGAGGTCGACCTCGAATCGATAGCTGCGCGCGAGCGGGTGACCCGCCACGATGTGAAGGCCCGGATCGAGGAGTTCAGCGCTCTCGCCGGCACCGAACACATCCATAAGGGCATGACGTCGCGTGACCTCACCGAAAACGTCGAGCAGTTGCAGGTCCGCGCTTCGCTTGAAATCGTGCGCGATAAGGCCGTCGCGGCGTTGGCGCGGCTGGGCAGGTTGGCGGCAGAAAACGACTCGCTCGTGATGGCCGGCCGCAGCCACAACGTCGCCGCCCAGGCCACGACTCTTGGCAAACGCTTTGCGACGATCGCCGACGAACTCCTGATCGGCATCGAGCGCGTCGAAGAACTCATTGCGCGTTATCCGTTACGCGGCATCAAGGGCCCGGTCGGCACGTCCCAGGATCAGCTCGACCTCCTCGGCGGAGACGAGGCCAAACTCGCCGAACTCGAAAAGCGCGTGGCTGCTCACCTCGGCTTCGACCGGGTGCTCTCCAGCGTCGGTCAGATCTATCCGCGTTCGCTCGACTTCGATGCGTTGACTTCGCTCGTCCAACTCGTGGCCGCGCCGTCCAACCTCGCGACGACGATACGGCTCATGGCGGGCAACGAAATCGTCACCGAAGGCTTCAAGCCCGGCCAGGTCGGTTCAAGCGCGATGCCGCACAAAATGAACACCCGATCCTGCGAACGCGTCAACGGCCTCGCGGTGATCCTTCGCGGTTACGCCTCGATGGTCGGCGAACTCGCCGGTGACCAGTGGAACGAAGGCGACGTGTCCTGTTCTGTCGTTCGCCGGATCGCCCTACCGGACGCGTTTTATGCCGCTGACGGACTTTTCGAGACGTTCCTGACGGTGCTTGATGAGTTCGGCACGTTTCCCGCCGTCATCCAGCGCGAACTCGATCGCTACTTGCCGTTCCTCGCAACGACGAAGGTGCTGATGAGTGCTGTTCGCAATGGAGTCGGCCGCGAACAGGCACACGAAGCGATCAAGGACCATGCGGTCGCGGTGGCACTGGAGATGCGTGAAAAAGGTGCGGCCCGCAACGACCTTTTCGATCGCTTTGCCGCCGATGAACGCCTCGGTCTGAGCGATGCCGATCTGGCCTCGCTCCTTGCCGAGCCCCTTGCCTTCACCGGTGCCGCGGTCAGCCAGGTCGCCCAAGTGCTGGCAAAGGTCGAAGTCGTCGTCGCCGCTCATCCGGTCGCCGCCGCATACTCGCCCGGCGCGATTCTCTAGCACGATGTAGCGATGGCAGACCAACACCGCTACATCGGTCTGGTCGTCGCCGTCCTCGTGATTGTCGGCGCGATCCTCTATGACCCGTCGTGATGGAACGACTTCCAGTGACCGGAGCGCGCCGAGCGCCCACTAGGCTGACGTCGTGGTCTTAGAAATTCCCGGTGCTTCGCACCTCCATTCGGGCAAGGTCCGCGAACTGTATCGCCTCAAGGACGGCAACCTTCTGATGGTGGCCTCGGACCGGATCTCTGCCTTCGATTTCATCTTGTCGCCGGGGATTCCGGACAAGGGCGAAATCCTCACACGTATGTCGTTGTGGTGGTTCGACCAGCTCAAGGACCTCGTCCCCAACCACGTCGTTTCGACCGATGTCCCAGAGCGCGTCCGTGGCAGGGCGCTCATTTGCGAGAGTCTTGACATGTTTCCGGTCGAATGCGTGGCCCGCGGCTATATCACCGGTTCGGGACTCCTCGACTACCAGGCGACAGGCGAAGTCTGCGGAGTAAAGCTGCCTGCCGGACTCGTGGAAAGTTCCAAGCTCCCCGAGGCGATTTTCACGCCGGCGACCAAGGCCGACGTCGGCGAACATGATGAAAATGTGTCGTATGAGTGGGTCGTCGAAACCATTGGCGCCGAGCATGCCGCCGCGCTCCGTGATCTGACTCTCGCCGTATACGGCCGGGCCGAGTCGATCGCCCGCGAGCGGGGCATCATCCTCGCCGACACCAAGTTCGAGTTCGGTCTTCGCCCCGACGCGACGATCGTCCTCGGCGACGAAGTGTTGACCCCTGACTCCTCGCGCTTCTGGCCGGCCGATTCTTATCGGGTCGGGCGTGCTCAAGAGTCATACGACAAGCAAATTGTCCGCAATTGGCTTACCTCATCGGCAAGCGGTTGGGATCGCGAGAGCGATCGGCAACCTCCCTCGCTTACCGAAGAGATCGTCGAAAAGACGCGCGAACGCTACCTCCAGGCCTATGAATTGCTGACTGGCGAAGCATTCTGAGTCAGTCGAGGTTATTCTGTGAGTCGCCCGATACAACAGAGGAGCCACCTGTGGCCAACTTGTCCGCTTTGCTTGAGAATTCCGCCGTGTCCTACCCGGAGCGGACCGCCATCATCCTTGGCGAGACCCGACTGAACTACGCACAAGTCAACGGTGCGGCTAATCAGGTCGCCAACCTCTTGGTGTCACGCGGCATCAAACCCGGTGACAAAGTTGCCTTGGCGTGCGCCAACCTGCCCTACTTCACGATGGTGTATTTCGGCATCTTGAAGGCCGGCGCGACCGTCGTCCCGCTCAACGTATTGCTCAAGGGCCGCGAAGTTGCCTATCACCTGGCCGATTCCGACGCCAAGGCGGTTTTCGCCTTCGAGGGCACCCCGGAACTCCCGATCGGCCAAGCCGTCTGGGATGGCTTCAACGCCACCGAAACCACCACCGAATACTTCCTCATTACTGCCGACCCGGCCGCGAAGTCGCCGATCGATGGTGCGGAGACGTTCGGTGCCGCGGTCGCCTCCCAGCCGCCGACGTTCGAGACTGTCGACGTCGACGACGACGACACCGCGGTCATCCTTTATACCTCCGGCACGACCGGTCAGCCTAAGGGCGCCGAGCTGCGCCACCGCAACATGCGCGACAACGCCACTTCGGGCAAGGACCTGTTCGGTGCGAATGCAGACAATCCCGACACCTACTTGTCTGTGTTGCCTTTGTTCCATTCCTTCGGCCAGACGGTGATCCAGAATGGTGCCTTCGCGTTCGGCGGCACGATCGTGATGTTGCCGCGCTTCGAGGCGAAGGCGGCGCTTGGCCTGATGTTGAAAGAGAAGGTGTCGTTCTTCGCCGGCGTCCCGACGATGTATTGGGGACTTCTCGGCGCACTCGATGAGAGTGTCGACGTCAAGACGGTCGCGGCCAACCTCCGCGTCGCCGCCTCCGGCGGCTCGGCGCTTGCGGTCGACATCCACCGTCAGTTCAAGGAACGCTTCGGCGTGACGATTCTCGAGGGCTATGGCCTGTCGGAAACGTCGCCGGTCGCCTCCTTCTCCCCGCATGGCCAGGAGCCGCGGGTCGGCTCGATCGGCATACCGATCCCTGGAGTCGAGATGAAACTCATCAACGACGACTGGAGCGATGTCCCTGACGGCCCGGATGCGATCGGCGAGATCGCGATCAAGGGCCACAACGTGATGAAGGGCTACTACCAGCGCCCCGAAGCGACGGCCGAGGCGATTCACGACGGCTGGTTCCGTTCGGGCGACCTCGCCAAGAAGGACGAGGACGGCTACTACTTCATCGTCGACCGCTCAAAGGACATGATCATCCGCGGCGGATTCAACGTCTATCCGCGCGAGCTCGAGGAAGTCCTGATGACGCACCCGGCCGTGTCCCTGGTGGCTGTCATCGGCGTGCCTAACGACTCTCATGGCGAGGAGATCAAGGCCGTGGTCGTCAAGAATGCCGGCGACACCACGACCGAGGAAGAACTTGTCGCCTGGGGCAAGGAGCAGTTCGCGGCCTACAAGTACCCGCGTTCAGTCGAGTTCCGCGACGAACTGCCCATGACCAGTACCGGCAAGATCCTCAAACGCGAGCTCTCCTAACCCCTGGTGACGCCGAGTGGCGCAGATTCGGGACTTTCCCCCCAGCAAAACCCCGAATCTGCGCCACTCGCGCTCTCATTCTCGGCAGCGATAGACTTGCGTTGCACGTATGACATCCCCTTAAGGAGTGCCCGTGGCCCGCATCATCGTTGATGTCATGCCCAAAGCCGAGATTCTCGATCCGCAGGGGAAGGCCGTCCACGGCGCTCTTCCGCGAATGGGTTTCAACGCTGTGACCGACGTCCGCCAGGGCAAACGATTCGAACTCGAAGTCGAGGCCGTCACCGACGAGGTCCTCGCCGAGATCGACAAGATCGCCGGCACGCTGCTCTCCAATCCGGTCATCGAGGACTACGCGGTGCGGGTCGACGCGTGAACGAGCGCCAGCGAGAGAACCGACCAGAGCATTTCGTGCCCCGCATGAACGAGCGCCAGCGAGAGAACCGATCAGAGCGTTTCGTGCGGAGATCCCTGCATGCCTTTCTCTCCGCAGGGAGCGACGCATGAAGATAGGCG
>JACMOZ010000097.1 GCA_014377785.1 Aeromicrobium sp. | reverse complement strand
ACGGCATCCACGGTTGGCAACAGCCGGTCGAGCAACCCCGAATCGCGGATGTCCCCGTGAACGAACTCATAGCGCGGCGATTCGGCAACCGGGGCGAGGTTCTCGAGGTTGCCCGAATAGGTGAGCGCGTCGAGCACGATCACTTCGGCACCTTCGAGCCCGACGTAGGCGTCTTCAAGGGTGCGGCGAACAAAGTTCGAGCCGATGAAACCGGCGCCGCCGGTGACGAGGATTTTCATGGGAGTGGATGCCTCCTTGGCACGGTCGTGACGATTCTAGTGATGGGTGGCACGGCGGCTGAGAAAGGCGGATCTCAGGTCCAGGCCGATGACCAAAGCAACTCTCACGGGCCAGAGATACCAGCCCGAATATTTTCGGGTGAGGAAGCGGCGAGCGCTCTGATGATGCACTGCGATCATCCACGCGGAATGATCGCTCGTGGCATGTGCGCCACTGTGCACGACAACGGCGGCCGGTTCGTAGACGTTGCGATAGCCGGCCTTGCCCAGCCGATGCCCAAGATCCACGTCTTCGAAATACATGAAATAGCCGACGTCGAATCCGCCGAGCGCATTGAAGGCGCTCTTCCGAACCAACACGCACGCACCGGAGAGCCAGCCCGCGTCCCGTCGCACCGGGTCGCTGCTGGAGTCGCGGCGATAGGCGCGAGTCCATGGATTACCGCGCCAGACGTTCGCGAACAGTGCATGCCCGATCCCGGTGCGCAGCGACGGAACTGCGCGGGCCGACGGATAGACCTCGCCGTCGGTCATGATCGCCGGCCCGACGGCGCCGATGCGGGAGTCGGAGTTGCCCGCGGCGACAAGCGCATCGATCGCGCCCGCAGTAAGCACCACATCAGGGTTACTGACCAGCACCCACTGCACATCGGAGGGCAGGGAGCGAATCGCCTCATTCATCGCGCCGCCGTAGCCCAGGTTGCGATCGAGAGGCAGGTAGTGCGCGGATGATGCGGCAGTCAGCTTCGCGACCGTCGAGTCATTCGTGCCGTTGTCCGCAACTACGACCAGTAGGGGACTAGCACTCGAAGCCGGCACCGATTCGAGGAATCCCTCGAGCACATCACCCGACCCGTAGCTGACCGTCGCTACGGCTACCACGGGCATGCGCGGGGGCTGCGAAGAGAGTGCCATCGGAAGGTAATCATAGTTCTAGGCTAGATTGTTCCGAGATTCACGGCTCGATTCGTGAGCATCGTGGATACCCAGCGAGGATGAATGAAATACCTGCAGGAAGTGTGGGGCTCGCGAGAGCTGCTCTTCAATCTCACCTCGCGGGAGGTGCGTGGCAAGTACAAGCGCACGGTTTTCGGCCAACTCTGGTCGCTCGCGAATCCCCTGGCGCTCATGCTCATTTATTCACTCGTCTTCGGGGTGTTGTTCAAGAGCTCACCCCCCGCAGGCAACCCGAGCGGGGTTGATGTTTTTCCGCTGTGGCTGCTCTGCGGTCTTCTCCCCTGGATTTTCTTCTCAACCGTCGTGAGCTCAAGTGCCGCATCGTTGGTAGACAACTCGAACCTGATCCAGAAGGTCTCATTCAGCCGCATCGTGCTCCCGCTATCGACGGTCGGGGCCAGCGCATACAACTGGTTGTTTGAGATGGCGGTTCTGCTCATCGCGCTCACCATCGCAGGCAGCTTTGTGCTGCCCTGGCTTCCGCTCCTCTTCGTAATAATGGCCCTGCTCGCGGTTTTTGCGGCAGGCGTCGGAATGCTTTTCGCAATTGCGAATGTCTACTTCCGAGACACCCAATATCTGTTGACAATCGTTCTGCAGCTCTGGATCTATCTCACACCGATCATTTACCCGATCGAAAGGGTGGCGGCGGCCTCGGTCAGTAAGGGTGGCCTGTTCGGGACACCCGTCACAATCCTCGGACTCTATGACCTGAACCCCATGGTGCACTACGTCGCCCTGTTCCGGCAGGTTCTCTACGACAACCGGTGGCCCGATCCGGCTGAAGGGCTTATCTGCCTGTGCTGGTCGATCGGGGCCATCGCTATCGGCATGCTTATTTTCCGCAAGAACGAGAGAAACCTGGCGGAGACCCTATGACCGAAGTCGCGGTGAAGGTGGATCATGTCACCAAAAGCTTCCGGCTGTACCACGAGCGCAACCAGAGCCTCAAGTCTGCGGTAATGCGGGGTCGGACATCCGTGCACGATACCTTTCTCGCACTGGAAGACGTCACTTTGGATGTACCAATGGGCTCGACTTTTGGGCTGATCGGCAGCAACGGATCTGGCAAGTCCACCCTGCTCAAGTGCCTGGCCAATATCTACTACCCGAACTCCGGAACCATCACGCATTTCGGCAAGATCGCGGCGATGCTCGAAGTCGGGTCTGGATTCCACGCCGAATTATCTGGGCGGGAGAACATATTTCTCAACGGGTCGATTCTGGGCATGACCAAGAAAGAGGTCACCAAAAAGCTCGACGAGATCATCGACTTTTCTGGCGTGGAACAGTTCATCGACCAGCCAGTCAAGAACTACTCGTCTGGAATGTATGTACGACTTGGCTTTGCTATCGCGATCAATGTTGATCCCGACATCCTGGTCGTCGATGAAGTGCTTGCCGTGGGGGACGGCGAGTTCCAGGAGAAGTGTTTCCAGAAGTTTCGGGACTTCAAAGCGGCGGGTAAGACGGTGATCCTGGTGAGTCATTCCATGGAGACTGTGGAGGCGATGTGCGACTACGCCGCATGGCTCAATCGGGGCACCCTCGAGATCGTTGGCCCGGCCGCTCCCACTATCAGGGCGTATCTCGACACGCTCCCCACTGGAGCCTGAAGCCTTGCTTGATTCTGGGTCGGATGTCTCTCGGATAGGATCGTCTGCGTGCAAATCCGTCAACTATCTATCCCGGATGCCTACGAGGTAACCCCGATTCAGCGCTCCGATGAGCGAGGAATCTTCTTCGAGTGGTATCGGCACGACCAGTTGGAGCAAACTATCGGACATTCTCTCGACTTGCGCCAAGCCAACAGCTCGACCTCGAAGAAGGGCGTCGTCCGTGGCGTCCATTTCGCCGACGTTCCTATCGGTCAGGCGAAATACGTGACCGCCACCCACGGGGTTGTGCTCGATTTCGTTGTTGACATCCGCCTTGGTTCGCCCACCTTTGGCCTGTGGGATTCTGTTTTACTCGATGACGTCGATCATCGAGCGGTCTATATCGCCGAGGGTCTCGGACACGCCTTCGTGTCGTTGACGGAGGGAGCGATCGTGACCTACCTAATGTCGGATGTGTACACCGCAGCGCGTGAGCACGGGATAAATCCTCTCGACGAGCAGATTGGGCTGGATTTCCGGCTGGCGAGTTCAGAACTCATTCTGTCGGGCAAGGACATTGAGGCACCCTCGCTCGCCGAGGCCGCATCTGGGGGGCTGCTGCCAACCTGGCAGTCGACAACCGACTTCTATGCGACGCTGAATGCTGGGATGGCCTAGCGTGCGCGGAATCATTCTCGCTGGGGGGAGCGGAAGTCGGCTGTGGCCGATCACCCTTGGCATCTCGAAACAGTTGATGCCGATCTACGACAAGCCAATGATCTACTACCCTCTTTCCACTCTCATGATGGCGGGCATCCGCGACGTTCTCATCATCACGACTCCCGAATACAACCAACAATTTCGAGCTCTCTTTGGGGATGGGCGGGATCTGGGTATTCGCATCGAGTATGGTGTGCAACCATCACCTGATGGGCTTGCGCAGGCCTTTCTGATCGGCGAGGAATTCATCGGCGACGACAGCGTTGCCCTCGTTCTCGGCGACAATATTTTCCACGGCGGAGGACTGGGCCAGTCGTTGCGCGATCACGGAAAGATAGATGGTGGTTTGATCTTCGCCTACCATGTGAGCAACCCTCGTGCATATGGAGTGGTTGAGTTCGACGGAAATATGGCTGCGGTGTCTATCGAAGAGAAGCCGATCTCCCCCAAGAGCAACTATGCGGTTCCGGGCCTCTACTTTTACGACAACAGCGTGATCGAGATCGCTAAGTCGATCCAACCAAGCGCGCGCGGAGAACTAGAGATTTCTACAGTGAATGAACGCTATCTCGCCGAAGGCAGGCTGCAGGTGCAGGTGCTGGATCGCGGAGTGGCATGGCTCGATACGGGTACTTTTGAATCGATGATGCAGGCGTCCGAATATGTGCGGGTAATCGAAGACCGACAGGGCTACAAGGTCGGATGCATCGAAGAGATCGCTTGGCACTCTGGGTGGATAACCGACCAGCAACTGCGCGAAATCGCAACGCCGCTTGTGAAAAGCGGATATGGCCGGTATCTCCTCGACCAGCTGGACCAACGGCGTGGTTGATCTTCGTACGCTGACAGTTCAATCGATTCTCTACGAGAACGATCGGGAGAGCATCGTGAGGGCGGCCGAGGCCACCGCGAACTCCGTCCATATCGCAACAACGGCTGGCCTGATCGGCGAATGGACGCTCGCACTCGGAGAATGCGGCACTGAGCCGACACTCGACAAACAGGCGATCGGGCGCGTAAGGGGCGTTGTTGAATCGACGGGTGGAACACTTATCTACGAGGTGTTCGGCCAAAATCTCGGGCACGGGGGCGGACACAATCGGCTCGTTCCCCTGACCGAGTCAGAACTCCTCCTATTTCTTAACCCGGATGCGGTGTTGGCTCCGAACACCATTGAGTCTCTCGTCGAGGCAATGGTAGAAGCGGTCGGCGTTGTTGATGGTCGCCAACTGCCACTTGAGCACCCCAAAGACTTTAATGAAACAACGGGCGAAACGAGTTGGGCGTCAGGGGCCTGCTCTCTCACGTCCCGCCGGGCATTCGAGGCGGTGAGTGGTTTCGATCATGAGACGTTCTTCCTTTACTGCGACGATGTGGATTATTCGTGGCGTCTCAAACTGGCCGGATTCTCCGTTCTACATGAACCGTCCGCCCGGGTCTTTCACGACAAGCGCCTTCAGGTCACCGGGGACATCATCGCGAGCTCGGCAGAGGTCTACTACTCTGCTGAGGCCGGATTGCTCCTGGCCCACAAATATTCGCAATTCGACAAAGTCGCCGCAATCCTTGCATCATTCCGTAGTTCTTCGGAGGAGCACCTGCTTCGCGCCGCTAGAGAGTTCGAGCTACGTCGGTCCACCGGCAGGCTGCCCCCCTCGCTCGACCCTGGCCACACTGTTGGGCAATTCATCAATGGCAACTATGCCGTTCACCGATACTAGACAGGCAATTAATAGTGACGAATTTTGCTGGTTATAAAAATGAGACTGCGGTTGATCGCGGGTCCGACAATTCCCACACCCCGTACTTGTTGACGCGCTTTCTTAATGACCTGACAGGTGAAAGCTCTCGAGATGGCGCGGTGGAGTCTGCACTCGAAGGCCTCGTCGAATCATTCGAGGAACTTGAAGAGGAACCCCGGCCCTTCCTGAGCATTCTCATGCGCACCCAGGGCGCTCGGCTCGAGCCGTTTCGGGATGCTCTGCTCTGTTTGTCCGCCCAAACCGACCGGGATTTCGAGGTACTCGTGCTCGTCCATGACGCCTCTCAAGAGGCGCATACTGCAGTCGCGAAAGCGGTAGCAGCGCAGCAATCGAATCTCAGGGACAGCATCCGGGTTGTGGATGTTCGTGGGGGGTCTCGTGGCACGCCACTCAATGAAGGACTCAGGCTTGCCCGAGGAAGATTCGTGGCGGTATACGACGATGACGACCTGGTCTTCGCGCACTGGGTCGAAGAGTTTCATCGGTCGTCGGTCCAGTCCGGTGGCCGTCTTTTGAGAGCGGTGACTGCGGTTCAATCCCTTTCGCCCGAGACCTGGCCACGTGGGCATAATGGCTTTCGAACGTCAAGCTGGCCCGCTGCCGAGCACCATGCCGAGTTCAATCTCGTCGAGCACTTCCGGGTTAATCAGACCCCCTTTATGAGTTTTGCATTTCCGTCCAGCATCTTTTCCCGTCTCGGGCTCGCCTTTGACGAAGAACTGGATGTCTGTGAGGACTGGGACATGATCCTCCGCGCAGCACTCCTGTGTGGGGTTGCGGACGTCCCCGCCCTCACAGCGATCTATCGACGCTGGGCGACAGGGAATTCTTCATACCTCGACCATTCGACTGGAGTGTGGGCCAAGTCGGAAGCGCGCGTTCTCCGCAAGGTAGATTCGAGGCCGGTCCTCCTTCCGCCGGGCTCAATAGAGATCATTAGGGCCCTGATGGTGGACCAGGAGGATTATCGCCGGATCCTGCAGAGCCGGGGCTGGAAGCTCTCTCAGCCACTCATGAGATCAATACGGGTGGCGGCACGCATTCGCGACTCACTTCGGGTGACGCGCCAGCGAGTTCGTCGTCGGTTCGTACCCAAAGGGGCCGCCCGATGAGGCGTCTTCTTTTGCGCTTCCGGCTCATGCATCTGGCGCCAGCGCTCGCAGTCATCGCATTAACGGCGTGGGCCGTTGGCACTCCGATGGGATCGAGCCCCGACGACAACTTCCACCTTGTCAGCACCTGGTGCTCGAGTGCCAGTCCGTCGGCCAACTGCACGGAGGGCACCGCCCCGAACAATCGAAGGGTGCCGAAAGCGCTGCTCACCGCCATTTGCTATCAGGAATCCCCGGGCGTGAGTGCGGCCTGTCAACTCAAGACCGACTTCGACCCGAACACGACTGTCCTTACTGACCGGGGGAACTTCGTCGGGGGCTACCCTCCACTGTTCTACGACACCATGGGGCTTTTTGTCGGCCCGAATATCCTCGAGTCGGTCATCGTCATGCGCCTCGTATCGGTTGCGTTGTTCGTAGGATTGACCACCGCGCTCTTCGTGCTGCTGCCACGCTCCCGCCGGCCAGCACTGATCTGGGGATGGATCGCGACGACGGTGCCACTGGGGTTGTTCATCATTGCGTCTAACAATCCGAGTTCCTGGGCCGTGATGGGGGTCGGGTCCTCGTGGATTGCCCTTCTCGGCTGGTTCGAGACGGTTGGTCGACGCCGGAGCGCACTGGGAGTGCTCTTCGCACTCTCGGTGCTCATCGCGGCTGGTTCGCGGGGGGATGGCGCGATCTATGCGTCTCTTGGCATAGTCGTTGTGCTGATTCTGGCCTTCGAGCGTTCGAAGCGGTTTGCCGTGAGTTGCATTCTTCCGCTCGTGATGGTCGGGGTCTGCGTCTACTACTTCATCAGCGCGCAGCAGGTCATCAGCGGATTGAACGGCTTTGGCGGTGCGAACAGCCCGGGTGTTCCGGGAGCGACACGTTCAGTTTCAGAGTTGCTCACCTATAACCTCCTCAACATCCCAGTCCTCTGGGCCGGCGTCTTTGGCAGCTTCGGCCTTGGATGGTTGGATATCGCGATGCCTCAACTCGTCTTGTATGGAGCTGTCGGAGCCTTCATCACCGTTGCTGCCGTGGGCTTTTCCCGCCTGACGAAACGAAAGGCGACCGCGCTGGCTATCGTCGCTCTCGCGCTCATTGTCATACCCGTGTTCGTACTCACGCGAGGCAGCGATATTGTGGGGGAGCAGGTACAGCCACGCTACATCTTGCCGCTGATCGTCATGCTCGGGGGACTTCTGGTTCTTCAAGCGGGGCGCCGCCGCGTGCAATTCACCCGAGGCCAGATAATCCTCGTCACCGTCACACTTGCGGTCGCCCAGGCAGTGGCGCTGGGAACCACTATGCGTCGATATATCACCGGCACCGGATTCGGTGGCTTGAACCTCAACTCCGGTATCAAATGGTGGTGGGATACTCCCGTATCTCCGATGGTTGTATTAGCCGTCGGCTCACTCTGTTACGCCGGACTCATCTGGATACTCGCACGCGAGGTCTCCCGAGTAACACCGGACGCAGTAACGACATCGGCCGGTTCGCGGGCCAATGTGGGAAGCTAGGCCAATGGGTCGTACATGGGTCGCAATCCCGATGTACAACGAGTCAACGGTGATCGGTGCCGTCGTTGGTGATGTGTTGAGGGAGTTCTCTCACGTTGTGTGCATCGACGACGGCAGTTCTGACGACTCCACAGAGGCGGCGCGTGCCGCCGGAGCTCACGTGGTGAGGCATCCTGTCAACCTCGGCCAAGGGGCGAGCCTGCAGACCGCTTTTGACTTTGCCCTCCTCGATCCACTCATGACGGAGGTACTTACCTTCGATGCAGACGGCCAGCATCAGGTGGAAGATGCGGTGGGCATGGTGGCAAAGCTGCGCAGCGAACATCTCGACATCGTGGTCGGATCCCGCTTTCTGGATGACCGCACTACCCTGGCGACGTTGAGGCGAGCAGTCCTTCGAATGGCGGCGTTCTATACACGCGTGTCGACGGGCATGGCACTGACTGACGCGCATAATGGGCTGCGCGTGCTCGATCGTTCTCTCGTGATAAAAATTCACCTCTCCCAGAATCGAATGGCGCACGCCTCAGAACTGATAGAGCAGGTGGGGCACCTCAAGGCATCCTGGTCTGAATATCCAACCCATATTGTCTATAGCGACTACTCGCGCTCGAAGGGACAATCTTTGCTCAACTCAATCAATATCCTCGTCGAACTTCTGTTCCGGTAACTCATGACAATCGTCTTTCAGATCGTTGCCATCGTGGTTATCGCCATCGCCGGGTACTTCATTTTTCGCGGAGCCGGAGCGAGGCATCTGGCAATGCGCCGGGTGCTTCTGCTCCTCTTTGTCGTCGCAGCAGCTTCGTCCGTGTTCTTCCCGCAGATTCTTACCTGGATCGCGAACCTTCTCGGAATCGGCCGGGGCGCTGACCTGCTGCTCTACTTCATGGTTCTCATCTTCATCGGGTTTGTTGCGACCACATACCGACGATTTCGTCAGTTCGAATCGGAGATCACGCATTTGACGAGACAGCTTGCTCTGCAGAATGTGTTGCCTCCGACCGGCGCGCGCACCGATGACGGAGACAGGTGACCGTCGTTTGCGAGTCTGATGAGAGGCTCCGTAGCTCACTGATATCCTGATCTGCGAAATGAAACCAATCTGGAGCACGCTCCGTAATTTGCTCCCTCTGCTCCCTGGTGGGGCTCGACGCTTTTTTGTCTGGTATCTGGTGATGATGAGCCTCATCACTGTCCTCGATGTCGCGGCCCTGGGCCTTCTTGCGATTGTCATCAGTCCCACACTCAGCGGAACAGCTCTTAAGTTGCCCCTGGTGGGGGAACTTCCACCGAGCGAGACACCTGTCGTGGTGCTGGTCGCATGCCTGTTGATCATTCTCAAGAGCCTGCTATCTGTCTTCTTCCAATGGATTGCGACGCGGAGATTCGCGAGCTATGAGCTAGAGATCGGCAATCGACTATTCAGTGCTTACATCCACTCGAGCTGGGAGGAGCGCTCCAAGCGCACGGTACCGGAGATAACTCGCATCGCAGATGCCGGTATCGCCAACACGATAATGGGCTTCATTCTGCCGCTGGCAGTGTTACCGAGCGCGGTCGTGAGCTTTGTTCTTATCCTGGCTGTGCTTCTCATTGCCAATCCAACGACGGCGGTTATCGCACTCGTCTATCTATCTCTCATCGCCCTCGTCGTTCACAAAGTGGTGACCAGAAGGGCCCTCGAAGCGAGTGTTGTCAACCGTGACTACAGCTATCGGGTTGCGATTCTGATGACCGAGATGGTCGATGCCCTCAAGGAACTCAGCCTGAGGAATCGACTATCCCAAGTGGCTGGCGTGGTGACGAAGAACCGTGTTCACGCCGTCCGGGCCAGGGCGAACTCGTCTTTCCTCGGGATCATTCCGCTCTATTCCTTCGAGGCAGCCCTCGTGGGAGGGTTCATTCTCATCGGTTTTGCCAACTATCTCACGGGCGGACTTACCGGAGCCCTTGCAGCAGTCGCGCTCTTTGCCGCGACCGGATTCCGCCTGATCCCAGCGATCAACGGTATCCAGGGAAGCTTCATCCAAGCCACCGCAAGTATTCCGTCGGCCCAAGACGTCATCGGTGATTTGACCGGAGCCGAACGTGACATCGCCGACACCTCGACCGCTGTCGATAGCGGAGTGCTGCCGGAGTCACCGAGATTCCTGCGACTTGATGCCGTCACGTTCCAGTACCCGAAATCGATCGAAACAGTGCTCCGCGGCATAGAACTCGAGATACCGCTCGGCAGTTCTCTCGGCATTGTCGGCCCTTCGGGAGCAGGCAAGTCGACACTCATTGATCTCCTACTCGGTCTCAGCGCCCCCTCGAGTGGTTCGATCAGCATCGACGGTCAGCCGCTTACCTCGGTGATCCGGGCGTGGAGGAGTCGGGTGGGGTATGTGCCACAACGGGTGGCCCTATTTGATGGGAGTATTGCTCAGAACGTTGCCCTAACCTGGGACGACGACTTCGACCGCGATCGCGTGATCGATGCGCTCAAGCGTGCGCAACTGTCGACACTGGTTTCCTCCCGCGTGGGAGGTATTGACGAGCGCATCGGCGAACGCGGATTCTCGCTTTCTGGCGGTCAACAGCAACGCTTGGGTATCGCGCGAGCGCTTTATTCAGACCCCTTGGTGCTCGTGCTCGATGAAGCGACGAGCTCTCTCGACACCAAGACCGAAGACGACGTCACCCAAGCCATTCGAGCACTTCGCGGGGAAGTCACCCTGATCTCGGTCGCTCATCGCCTTTCGACGATCAAGGACTACGACCAGGTCTGCTACATGGAGGGAGGGAGAATTGCTGGGAAGGGCACATTTTCCCAACTCGCGCTTTCCTTGCCTGCGTTTGGTGAGCAAGTTGCCCTCGCTGGGTTGGCCGGCAAGATCGTTCGTCCAGCGTCATGACCGGCTTGGTCGACAGGCTCCTTCGGGTTCGAAATCGTTTCCCTCGGGTCGTGAATCGAGCGATCGACTACGTCGCCGATCACCCGATGGGACTGCTCGGTCAGCTTGCGGCGCGAAGACTCGGATATCCGCTCGATATCCCTGAAGTCTCCACCGTTGACAGCCGCTTGATTCGGGTTTTCATCGCACCGGTCAACTACTCGAACCAGGGGCGCATGTGGGCTCGAAGCCTCGAACTCGCTGACCCGAGGATTGCGGCGCGCAACATGGCCGTCGATATTCCGGGTGGGTTTTCATTTCCCGCGGACCTCGTCGTGCCGGTGCCGGTGTATCACAACTCCACAGGATGGCAGAGTGCGCAGCTCGCAGCGGTCGAGCGATTCAGCCATGTGCTCATCGAAGCCGAAGAGCCGCTGTTCGGCCGATTATTCGGTCGGGACGTCGTGGCCGAGTCGCGAGTGCTGATCGCGGCGGGGGTGGACGTGGCCTTTATCGCGCACGGAACGGACGTTCGCCTCCCAAGTAGGCACGCAGCATCCACGCCATGGTCGCCATATCTTGATCCGGATATGTACCTCGCACGTCTCGAGCGGCGTGCGCAAGAACACATCGACTTCCTGACTGGCTCCGGTCGACCTGTATTCGTCTCTACCCCAGACCTGCTGGCGGACCTCCCCAACGCGAGCTGGTGCCCCGTGGTGATCGATCCTTCGAAGTGGGCAGGTCCCCCGCCAGCCTCCCAGTCCCCCCAGCCTCTACGCGTTGTGCACGCTCCAAGCTCTCCAACCATCAAGGGCACGCAGCTGATAGAGCCGACTCTCCGTCGCCTTATGGACCAGGGAACGATCGAATACGTCCCCGTCGTGGGGGTGGCTTCTTCCCGGATGCCTGAGATCTTTCGCGAAGCCGATGTGGTCCTCGACCAATTTCGGCTCGGCTCCTACGGCGTCGCTGCTTGCGAAGCAATGGCTGCGGGGAAGACGGTAATAGGGCATGTGCTCGAAGACGTGCGGGATTATGTCTCTCAGGCCACAGGCCTTTCGCTGCCCGTAGTCGAAGCGACTCCGGCTAGCCTTGAAGGTGTCCTTAAGAAGATGGCAGCGGACAGAAGCCTGCTAGGCGCAAGTGGCCGGGCTGGAATCACTTTCGTCTCCGCAGTGCATGATGGCCGACGAAGTGCCGCTGTGCTGAAGGCCGACTGGCTCGATCTCCACTCGATGTGAATATTCGGAAGACCCTCATGATCGCGATTGCAAAGACACTCTGGGAAGCGACCCCCAAACCGGTCCAGGACGTTGTAGCTGTGGCTGTCGACCACTTGCAGGGGGTGAAGATCCCCGAGTCGCCGACAGTGGAACGAACACCGGTGAGACTGTTTATTGCCCCGGCGAACTATGCGGGACAAGGTTATCGCTGGGCGCGAGCGGTCGAGTCCAACCCTGAAATCTCGGCACGCAACATGGTTTATACCGAAATGAATCCCTTCGGCTATGACGCCGACTTTCCCGTTCGCTGGCGAACCGTAACCCATTCACACCGCTGGCAGCGGGCGCAGCTCAGAGCGCTTACCGACGAATTCACTCATGTGCTCATCGAAGCGGAATTTCCTCCGTTGGGTGGCATGTTTGCACAAGATGTGCGGCGACAGGTGAAGGCGTTGCAGGAGGGCGGAACCAGGGTCGCTATGGTGTGCCATGGCTCAGACATTCGCCTTCCCAGCCGTCACCGCGCCCTCGAGGCGTGGTCTCCGTTTCGCGATGATAGCTGGGTGAATGTGCGCGAGGTCGAGGAGATGGCGGCCGGTCACCGGAGGCTGCTCGATGACCTGGCGCTCCCCACTTTCGTGTCGACGCCGGGCCTGTTGTTGGATGTTCCCTTCGCACAACTGCTCCCGGTCGTGATCGAGGTGGAGAGGTGGGCAACGGCGTCACAGGTACTGCATCGGAGCCGCCCGCGGGTGCTGCATGTGCCATCCAACTCCCTGGTGAAGGGGACAGCGGAGATCGAGCCGATACTTCACCGCCTTCATGACCAGGGGTGGATCGAATATGTCCGCGCGGAAAAGCTCAGTCAGGACAGCATGCCCGCCGCGTATGCGCAGACTGACATCGTGCTCGACCAGTTCCGTCTTGGCGACTACGGAGTAGGGGCTTGCGAGGCGATGGCGGCGGGACGTCTCGTAATCTCCCACGTGAGCGACCAAGCCCGCAGTATCGTCGCGAAGAGCGCGGGCCTTCGACTCCCCATTCTTGAAGCCAACATCGACTCTCTCGAACGCGTACTTCGCAACATCATCGCTGATCGACAGCGAGGCCGCGCTCTCGCGGAGGAAGGGCCAGGATTCGTCGCACGCTTCCACAATGGCGATTTGGCGCGAGCGGTCCTCGAACAGAATTTCCTGCAGTCCTGAGCGGGCATCGTCAATCCACTAGGAACCACAGCCAATGCGAATCATCATTGCCAGCAGGATCTTCTCACCCGAACCTGCCGCTGCGTCTTTCATGCTGGAGGCGGTTGCGCGCGGATTTGCTGCCGCTGGTCACCATGTAGTGGTTCTGACAACCATTCCGCCCCGTGGCGTTTCTCCAGTGGATATCCCCGATGTCATCGTGCGTCGTTTCCCAGTCCTCAGGGACCGAAGTGGATATGTGCGCGGGTATCTGCCATACCTGAGTTTCGACATCCCTCTCCTGTTCCGGCTGCTATTTCGACGCCGGGCTGATCTCTATTTCGTCGAGCCACCTCCCACCACCGGTGCGGTCGTACGGACCGTGACGGGCCTCCTTCGTCGTCCGTACTTCTACGATGCGGCAGATATCTGGTCGGACGCCGCGAGCATGGCCACATCGTCCGCCCTCATACTCTGGCTGTTGCGACGCGTCGAGAAGTTTGCGATGGAGGGAGCGTATCGGGCGTTCACCATCTCGAGCGGAGTCGCGGACCGTATGCGGGAGTTGGGCATCAGCACACCAACGACTGTGATCGGCTTCGGTGTCGACGTCGACGTGTTCCGGTTCGAAGAGGCCACACCGTCCGAGCGCCCGTACTTCGTATATGCGGGGACCTATTCTGAGTGGCACGGAGCCGGCATCTTCGTAGAAGCTTTCGCGCGTTTCGTCAAGGAACATCCGACCTACAGACTCGTCTTTGTCGGAAATGGCACCGACCGGGCACAGCTTGAGAAACGAAGCGCAGAACTCGGGCTGGATTCAGTGGAGTTTCTCGATCCCGTCGACCCCCTTCGGCTGACCACCCTGCTGGCGTCCGCTGCAGGTGCGCTTGCCAGCCTCGAGCCGGGCGGCGGCTATGACTACGCTTTCACGACGAAGGTCTACTCCTCACTCGCGGTCGGCTGCCCGACCGTGTTCACCGGGGTCGGCCCAACCAAGGACTTTCTCGAGGGGATCGATCCGGCCCGTCGTGCAGGCGTAGCCGTCGCATACAACGCCGATGCCGTGGCATCCGCACTTGCTGAGATTGCCTCCGGTCCGGCGCCGCCGCAGCGCCGCCGCGCGCTGAGCGACTGGGCCCGACAGAACTTTTCGCTTGCTGCAATTGCCGACACAGTGGTCAACGCGTCGCTAGCTGGGGCCCGACGATGAATCCGGTAGCGAGGCTGGCGAATGCGATTCTCTCCTCACTGGTGCGAAATCGTCACCATCTTCCTCGCCCAGTCAATCGACTTATCGATGATGTCGCCAAGAATCCTGACGGGGTCTTCTCACGAGTTGCATCCTTCCTCCTTGGCGGGTCGAGTCGATCGCAGGCACCAACCCCGAGCTCGGTACCGGACACCCCGATCCGGGTGTTTATCGGCCCGACGAACTACGCAGGCCAGGGCTATCTCTGGGCCCGCGCCCTTGAAGTGGATGCCGATCTCGGGGCGCGAAACATGGCGGTCGAGCTTCCTGGAGGCTTCAATTTCGACGCGGATACTTCCGTCCCGGTGTCCGTCTATAACCATTCAACCCGGTGGCAGAAAGCGGAGCTTGCTGCGGTTTGCAGGTTCAGCCACGTACTCATCGAGGCAGAGCGGCCCCTGTTTGGGAGCCTGTTTGCCCGAAACCTTTCACGCGAAATCGACGAGCTTCAGCGCCGAGGTATCTCGTGTGCTTTCCTGTGTCATGGCACTGATGTTCGTTCGCCCTCGGCCCATGCGGCCAGTAATCGGTGGTCACCTTTTCACGAGCTATCACTGCAGAACCAGATACTTCAGGCCGATTCAGACGCAAACCTCGCCCTGCTGAAGGCCAGAGGATTGCCAGTGTTCATTTCCACGCCGGATTTGCTCACCGACGTGCCATGGGGTATCTGGTGTCCAGTTGTCGTTGACGCGGATCGTTGGGCTGCTGCAGGGCGTGAACTGTATAGCCGCTCGGTGCCCGTGGTGACGCACATACCGAGTATGGGATCGATTAAAGGCACGCAACTGATCGAACCACTGCTGCGGGAATTCCATAGGTCAGGGCTGATCGAATATCGGAGTATCACCGGTGTCTCGTCTAGTCTCATGCCTTCCCTCATCGGGGATTCCGACATTGTTCTCGACCAGTTTCGACTCGGCGCCTACGGGGTCGCCGCCGTGGAGGCAATGGCGTCCGGCCGCATCGTTGTCGGCCATGTGCTGCCTGAGACCCGTAAGCGAGTTCGGGATCTTGTCGGCGTTGAGCTACCCATTGTCGAGGCTGACCCGGAATCGCTGCGCGAAGTGTTGTTCGGGCTTATTGCTGACCCAGCGCAGGGATTAGAGTCCGCTGCAGCCGGCGGCGTGTTCTCCCGCCGCGTGCACTCGGGAAAGATGAGCGTTGCAGCGCTCCGGGCGCACTGGATTGATGTGCTCGGGGGTCACTCTTAGCCCGCGATCAGCGAGGACTTGGCGGCGCGATTGTCCTTCCAGGCGCGCATTTGTTTCTCGATCGGTCTTTCGACGAAGTGATGGAGCGCCGCCGCTGCGGCAATGTCGAGAGTGAGGAGCAGCGCAAACCAGAGGAGATTGAGCCAGCTGGCTGGCTGGCTTCCGAAGATCGAGAGAAAGACATACATTATCGTCGCGTGCACGAGGTAAAACGCGAAGGACCACTCTCCGAGCCGAACGTGAAAGCGTCGTGCGAAAACCGAAGGCTTACCGGAAAGACTTCGGATCGCCACCGCGAGAATCGCTAACACGCATGCAACCGTGATCAACT
Organism: Aeromicrobium sp.; assembly: GCA_014377785.1. GTDB lineage: Bacteria > Actinomycetota > Actinomycetes > Propionibacteriales > Nocardioidaceae > JACMOZ01. The sequence continues at coordinate 6,710 of JACMOZ010000097.1, read as the reverse complement.
CATTTGAGAAAGTGGTGATGAGCAGCGCGGGAAGCCCGCCTGCGCGAAAACGCGGTATCAGAACCAGCGCGACAAGTAACGCGACAACCGAACAGAGACCGACCCACACGGGTACCTTGGGGCGCCAGCCGCAGCGCATCGCCCACGCCAGCGCCATGCCCAGCGCGAACTCGGTCACCCGGGCGGCAGGAAGGGGAATCAGAGAAAACCACTCTCCCGGTAAAGACGCAGTGAGGGCGCGGAATCCGAATGCGATCACCACCACAACCACCATGAATATGAGCGAGCCACCCACCCGCATTCGACCGAGCAATCGCAAAATGTAGGGATGAAGCGCGTAAAAGAATGCCTCGCAGGTGAGAGTCCAGGCGGCAGGGTTTCCTGAAAATAGGATCACCGGATTCAGCGACCACCCCTGAAAAAGAACGACAGAAAGGGCGAGGATGCCCACGCTTACAGGCTTCACCCACGTCTGTGCCGGATTCGGGTCGAAACTGTAGAAGACCGGAATCGCGACAAGCAATGCGACGAGGTGCGAAGGCCACACGCGGGCGAAACGGCGCCAGTAGAACGTGGATTGGGACACCTTCGCGGACGCCGACCAAGTGAGAACGAAGCCGGAGAGCACAAAGAAGAACGTGACCCCATAGAAGCCTTCGCCGAGGAATGCGCTGGCGAGAGGCGGAAGTGGCGCGAACACCAACATATGAAAGGTGAACACAAAAAATGCTGCGTACCAGCGCAAACCGGTCAGCGCATCTATTCGCGGCATGCGCTGGGAGAGCAATTCCGTCGTGGTCACTCGACGGTTCCGATCTCCGTGAAGCGAATCGCGCCATCCATGACTATCCGGGCGGGCACTCCAACCAGCGCGCTGTACGGGGGAGCGACAGTGCCTTCGAGCACCACCGCTCCGGCGCCGACTACGGAATGATGGCCGATTGTGGAGCCCATCAGAATCACGGCTGCGGCACCGATGTGCACGAACTCTCCAATGTCGACGGGGCGTCGATCAGTCTCTGCCCGGCGCTCGCTCACGCAACGCGCCACTGTCGAGTGGGTATAGATCTGCGCGCCAGCCGAAACATCGGATCCCTTCCCGATGGAAAGCCCCCCGCTTCCGTCGATTACGCAGAATGCACCGATCCAGACGTCCTCACCGATCACTGGTTTGCCGACTATCCAGGCGTGGGGGTTGTAAGCATTAGAGGGGAGGCCGTGGCTATGCTCAAACTCGGTCACACATTCTCCCTCAGGCTTGATACGTCAGCTTGTCCATGGCGGAAAGATATACTCAATAGGCGCCGCAGCAGGCCTGATTAGTATTCCACAGCGAGGACGGCGGAACTTTTTGCCCATTAGCACCCAATCCATTCTCGTCACCGGCGGCGCGGGCTTCATAGGCAGTCATCTCGTGGATCGCCTGATTCTTGAGAATCCGAAGAAGGTTGTCATTGTCGACAACTTTTTTCTCGGTAACGAACGGAATCTCGACGATGCACGAAGAAATCGACCGGACCTAGACGTCCTACGCCTCGATGCTTCAAATCTCGCGGCTATGCAGGACGTCGTAGCCCGATTCGAAATCGACACAGTTTTTGACCTGGCCGTCGTTCCACTGCCCACTTCGCTGCTTTATCCGCACTGGACCATGCAGACCAACATCGGCATTACATCGACGTTCTGTGAGATCGCTCGCCGAGGTCTCTTCGGCAGGCTTGTGCACATGTCGAGCTCCGAGGCCTACGGGTCCGGACGCTATGTTCCGATGGACGAGGATCACCCTCACGACGCCATCACGCCATACGCGGCGGCGAAGTCGGCCGAGGACCACATAATTCGCTCCTACGTGCGCACGTTTGGCATCGACGCAACTGTCATCCGACCCTTCAACAACTACGGGCCTCGGCAGAACCCCGGTTCATATGCGGGAATCATCCCGATCATCGTGCAGCGGGTGCTGTCCGGCGAACCGATCGAGGTCCATGGCGACGGAGACCAGACCCGTGACTTCACTTTTGTCCGCGACACGGTCGACCTGACGGTGGCGATCCATGATGATCCTGCCTGTCGTGGAGCAGAACTGAACGTCGCGACCGGGGTCGGAACGTCGGTGAACGAGCTTGTGGCTCGAATACTTTCGATCATGAACGCGCCGAATCATCCAATAATCCACACGGAGGAGCGTCCGGGTGACGTGCGTCGCCACCTCGCGGATGTCTCGCGCCTCGTTTCGCTGATCGGCCGCCAGCCAGCCGTGCTAGGCGAAGAGGCTCTCACCGAGACGGTCGAGTGGTACGTCAGGGAGCTATCGTGAGGCTGAATGTTCCCCTGACCGGTGTGGACGAACTCAACGCGATCGCCGAAGTGCTTCAGTCAGGCTTCCTCACCCAAGGCCCTAAAACCGCGGAGTTCGAGCGTCTCATCGCCACACGGATCGGCGCTATGTACGCCTTCGGAACGAGTTCGGCCACGACGGGCCTGCACCTGACACTCCATGCCATCGGGGTGCTTCCAGGCGACGAGGTCATCGTGCCCGATTTCAGCTTCCCTGCTACCGCCAACGCTGTCATCCAGCAAGGCGCAATTCCGGTATTCGTAGACATCGACCTCGCCACTTTCAACCTCAACCCGACACTTGTGGAGCAGGCGATAACTCCGCGAACGAGGGCGATCATGCCGGTGCATGCCTTCGGGCTAACGGCGGACATGACCCTCATCAACGAGATCGCGGCCCGCCACGGTATCCCGGTGGTTGAAGATGCCGCCTGCGCTCTCGGTGCCACGCATCGCGGGCGAGAGGCGGGAACTCTCGGGCTTGCCGGTGTTTTCTCCTTCCATCCGCGCAAGATCATCACGACCGCGGAGGGTGGACTCATTTCCACCTCGGATGCGGAACTCGCCGCTAAAATCGCCGTTCTTCGGTCGCATGGTGCGGTGCGCGGCTCGCACTATATGTCTTTCGTCGACGCCGGCTTCAACTACCGCCTTAGCGATATCCATGCTGCGATCGGCATCGCCCAGATGGTGAAGCTTGACCACATCCTCGACCGTCGGCGGTCGCTGGCTTCGGTGTACAACGATCTCCTGTCTGACGTCGATGGGGTCAGCCCCCCGTCGGTGCCCGAAGGGGATCTGCACTCTTATCAGTCGTACGTCGTGCTGCTCGATGATGACGTTGACCGTGATTCCGTGATCGACCGGATGCGCGAGGCCGACATCGAAACTACTCTCGGCACGTATTCGATGCACCTCCAGCCGTACTTCCGTGAGCGCTTCGCTATCGATGACCGCGAGCTTCCGTCCGCGACGCGGGCGCAGCGCAGCGCCCTGACGCTACCTTTATATCCGCAGCTTGAGAATGAGCAGCTAGAGTCTGTCGTCTCGGCGCTGAGGCAAGCAGTCGTCAGCTCGAGGCGAAAACCATGACCGCTCCGATCTCGATCATCGATTACGGAGTCGGCAATATAGCGTCCATCGCGAACATGCTGAAGAAGGCCGGGTATGACAGCGAACTCACTGGCGACCCGGAGCGGATCGCCGCAGCAGAAAAGATCATCCTGCCTGGCGTCGGTGCGTTCGACAGGGCTGCGATAAAGCTCAGGGAGACGGGTCTCGGGCAACTCGTCGTCGAGCGCACACTCGCCGGCGCGCAAATCCTCGGAGTCTGTCTCGGGATGCAACTGCTTCTCGACGGGAGTGAGGAGGGGGTTGAACCCGGTCTCGGCATCATTCCTGGCCGGGTACGCCGGTTTCCCCGCGAGGTCAATGGAGTGAGCCTCCGGGTGCCGCACATGGGCTGGAACACAATCCATCGTGTCGGCCACCGCGACGCGTTTCCGAACGTCTCTGATGGCGATCGCTTCTATTTCGTGCACTCCTACTATGCAGATCCGCTCGACGAGGGTGACCGCATGGCGACGACCGGGCACGGTGTCCAGTTCGCATCGATGGTGCGACGCGGAAGCGTGATTGGCGCCCAGTTCCACCCGGAGAAGAGTCACAAGTTGGGTCTCAAACTGCTTTCGGACTTCGCTGCGGCATGAGCGACAGCCTCCGACCTCGGGTCATCCCGGCCTTGTTACTCCAGGGCCAGCGTTTCGTCAAGACCCAACAGTTTCAAGATCCCCGCTACGTTGGGGACCCGGTCAACGTGCTCAGTATCTTCAATGACCTCGAGGTCGACGAGATCATGGTGCTGGACATCGGCGCCGCAGCTTTACGCGCTGGTATCCAATTCGACTACCTTGCCAAGCTGGCATCCGAATGCTTCGTTCCGATGGCGTACGGCGGTGGAGTCTCATCGCTGGCCGACGCCGAGGCGCTCGTTCGGGACGGCTTCGAGAAGATCGTCTTCAATACGGCACTGCTTGAGGCACCCGAGATGGTGCGCACCGTAGTGGAGTCGCTCGGCTCACAGGCTGTCATTGGCGCGCTCGATGTTCGTTCCATCGGTGGCGCCTATGAGGCCTTTGGCCGGTCGGGTACTGAGGCATCCCACGTGACGATCGCCGAGTGGTGCGCACTCGCCATGGATGTCGGTGTCGGTGAGGTTCTCGTCACCAACATCGACCGGGAAGGAACGCGCAAGGGAATCGATCTCGATCTCGTGCGCGAGGTCACCTCTCTCGTCGATGTTCCCGTGATCGCGCACGGTGGTGCCGGAACGCGGGCGCACCTAGCAGAGCCGATCGCTCTTGCTGACGCATCAGGTGTGGCAGCAGGCAGCCAGTTCGTGATGCAGGGCGGTCGCCAGAGCATCCTCATCAACTATCCCTCCGGTGCTGAATTGGCGATGCTGCTCCAACACGAAGCCAACCCGGGAGAACAGTTTGTTGAAATAGGCGAGCGTGTCGACCCGCGCTACGAGATTCCCGGGCGAGATCTCTCCCAAACTGTCATGTGCGAGCGTTGCCTCATTACCTCCGACGTGCCGAACGCGCAGCTCGACCTAGGCCCGATCTGCTTTTATTGCGGCCTGCACGACGAGCTCGACCAGCAATATGCGCTCGGGCCGGTAAGCACCGCGGCGCTTCACGCGTTCGCCGAAAAGCTGAAGCGCGCCGGCCGTGGCAAGAAGTACGACTGCATCCTCGGAGTGAGCGGAGGTACCGACTCTTCTTACCTCGCCCACGTTCTCGTTGGGCTCGGAGTTCGGCCTCTCGCAGTGCACTTCGACAACACCTGGAATTCACCAACCGCGACATCCAACATCTACGCTGTGCTCGACAAACTGGGTGTCGACCTTGAGACCTATGTGGTGGACAACATCGAGTACGACGACATCTATTCGTCTTTTCTCAGGGCAGGGGTGAAGGACATCGAAGCCCCGACCGATATTGGCTTCATGGGCGTGTTGTACCGTTCAGCGGAGAAGCACGGCATCAAGCACATCGTCGAGGGCCATTCATTTCGCACCGAGGGGGTATCTCCGATGGGTTGGCTGTACATGGACGGCGGCTACGTCGCCTCCGTCCACAAGCAATTCGGTACCGTCCCTATGAAGACCTACCCGAACCTCGACTTCCGCAGCTTTCTCAAATGGTCGGCTTTCAGCGGGATCGAACGCACCCGGCCCCTGTACTGGCTCGACTACAACAAGGAAGATGCGAAGGTCTTCCTCGCCAAGGAGTTTGGTTGGCGCTGGTACGGCGGTCACCACCTCGAGAACAGATTCACTGCGTTTTACCACACGTTCTTCCTGCCCAAGCGGTTTGGAATTAACTTCCGTCAGATCGAGCTCTCCGCTCTTGTGCGTTCCGGCCAGCTAGATCGGGAGGACGCCCGCGAGCGCTTCTTTGCGCCTCGCTACCCTGACCCGGAGCTTATCGCACTCGTTAAGAAGCGCCTCCGGTTGACGGACGATGAATTCGATGCCTACCTCACCATGCCGAAGAAGACCTACCGGGACTACCCGACGTACAAGAGGCGGTTCGAGACACTTCGGCCGCTGTTCTGGATCCTCTATAAGCTCAATCGGGTTCCGAAAAGCTTTTATATCAAGTTCTGTAAGCGCTGACCATGCTGTATCGCGTCGTCGTGCGGGTTCGGTTCATCGTCCAGGTGATCGTGCTGAACGTGAGCTTCCTTGCACATCGGATCGTCCGCAGCGGCGCGCCTCGCCGGGAATGGGTGGTGGGTCCCTACGAGGTGGCCGGAATCGTGCGTAACCTCGCGCTCGCCATACCGTCCTGCGAATCAGTGATCCTTGCGCGGCACCCGTTCTATTCATTCGCCTACGACTGGATGCCAAGCGAGCGTAGGTTCCCGGGTTCGGGTCAGGTGCGAATCTGGCTGCAGAACCCGTGGAAGTTGGGAGAGCTGGCCACGAGAACGGCAGGGTTCATCTACGTGAGCGGCGAGGGATACCTCCACTCCGAATACGACCAGCGCCGCTACGAGTTCCGGTTTCTTCACCAGCATGGGATTCGCATCGCCTGCTATTTTACGGGCAACGACATCCGTTCACCGAGACTAATGAAAGAGCTCGAGGCGGAGATGGGCCGCCCCAACATAGGCACATACCTTGGCGAGGTCAATCGGGTGTTCGATTCGCTGGGCTACGACGAGGTGAAGCGCAAGATCGCTACGTCTGCAAACCTTTACGCCGACGTGGTCTTCAACGCCGAAGTGGACCAGCGCAGCTACCTCGAGGGTCCCGTCCACCCCTTTTTCTACTTACAGAATGATGCTGAAGTCACGGACGATTT
>JACMOZ010000096.1 GCA_014377785.1 Aeromicrobium sp. | reverse complement strand
TTTCCCTCACTCTAAGTGGCTGGGATAGTCTTGCTTGTCGTTGCCCCGGCAACACCTGGCAGGTTGCCCGAGCGGCCAAAGGGATCTGACTGTAAATCAGACGGCAACGCCTACGCAGGTTCGAACCCTGCACCTGCCACACCCCAGTGAATATGCTGGAATTTCAGGCCCTGAACTGCACATATGTGCGGCTCAGGGCCTGACGTGTGTGTACGGCTGAAACCGGCCGAATCCGGCTGTTTACGACTGTCTGCGGAGAATACGTGGAGAAGTTTTTCTCGACGGATCGTGATCTTCAGAGTCATGACTTGTCGGGTTCAAGTGCCTTCTCGATCCGTCGATACGCGATCTCGTCTTCTCCGTCGATGCACTTGGCATATACGGAGAGCAACACCGCGACACTGTGGCCGGCCCACTCCGCGACTTGCGTGGGTGGCACTCCAGCGTTGAGCCACGTTGACAGACAGGCGTGGCGGAGATCGTAGGGACGCTTGGCCAGCATCGACTCCAGTTCGTCGACGGTGAGCACGGCCGCGCGGGCACGATGCCATGCCCGGTAGATCGTGTTCATCGACACCACGTCGGTATAGGGCGGTGTCAAAGGACACCCGGCGCGGCCGGTGCGCGCCACGAACAATCGTCCGTCTGACCCGAGCTCATTGGTCTCGATGTGCTGCTGAAGGATCTTCACGAGCTCAGGGTGAGCGGGAACTGTTCGGGTGTCTTCGGCAGCGCGGTGCTTGAGCTGCCGCTCCTCGGATCGGTTGCCGTCGTCGTTCCATCGTTCGTCAGTCCGTTGATACGACGACGACAACACCAGCCGCCCCCAGCCCTGTTTGGGGAGCGTGCAGTCGCGACGGCGAAGCGCGAGGACCTCGGCCGGCCTGGGCCCCGCGAAGTACATGGTCGCGAAGAAAGCTTCAAGAGACGGGTCTCTTTTATGGACCGAAGCCAGGAGCGCGCGGGCTTGAGTCGAGTTCGCGACGCGACGTCGATCGATCGCGGGAGTCGGTGGAAGTCTCTTCCGTTTTAGCTTCTCGAGGGGGTTGGTATCCAATAGTTTGCGCTCAACCGCGAAGTCCAAGCAATTGTGCAATGCCGATCGGCGACGAGCGATGGTCGCGTCGGACGCGCGCCGACCGTCCAGCTTCAGCGACAGACGGTCGAGCGTGTCACGCAATACCGACGCATCAGCGAGGGATTCCACCGGGGGCGAATGCGCGTTCAGCCACGCGATCGCCGGCTGGAGTCTTTCGGGCGGGTCCTCGGTGGTGTGTGGTTTGGTGAGGAGCCACTGGTAGAGCGCAGCCCGCAAATCTTCCGTCGAAGGCTTTTCTGCGCGTGTCGGAAGCACGGCCATCAGGATCGCTGTCAGCGACTCGGCAATGCTCTTTCGATATTTGGGTGCAGCATCTGGCCACTTCATGACGATGAATTCGACGGAATGGTCCAGCCAGCTGACCCCTGGACGCTCGGTGGACATCGACGCAGGGAGGCCGGTTGCAGCGTCGAACGCCACACCCGTAGCGGAGGATGACGTGAGCATGGCCCGATGGCTCTCCGCCAACCTCGCTGTGGCAAATGTCTTGTGCCATTCCTTCGTCCCGACAGTCCACCGCACGCTGTACGTAGTCGACCGCTTGCCCTTGTACTTACGGATTGCCCAGACACGGACGTCGTATGAATGTGAGCCGGAGTCGTTCATGCAACGTCCTCGTGACCGGTCAGCCACAGCTCGAAATCGGCGCGGCGAATTCTGATTCCCCCATTGGGAAGCTTGATGCACCGGGGCGCCTTGTTCGTGGCGCGCCAGTCGTAGAACGTGGACCGGGCGATGCTGAGCTCTTCGCAGACGTCATCGATGGTCAGGTGGTGCGCGAGATTTGTACTGGGCATCTTCATCACCGTTCGGAAACTCGATGGCTGCTGCAGGGCGGTCGTAGACACTCACGAAGACCCGGCTGCAGCCGAACAACATGGACGCTGCCATAGGCGCGCCAACATGCTTCGTGTGGACACCTGACCTGTGGAGAAGTCACCAACCGGCACAGGGTTGTGGACAAACTCGTCCGGCGACGAATGCTTAGCGGGCAGTCGTCTTAGCGTCTGTTTTGAGATCTCTGTCCACTCGGTCATCCGTCAAGGGCCTTGCGGATTGTAAGGAAACGTTGTCACTATGAAGCTGCGCTCGTGGAAGCGAGTTGCAAGGGAGACACATGATGCTCGCTAAATGCTTGCCTCGATCGGATAGCGCGAAGCTCGCCGTCATACTGTTCTGCGCCGCCATCACGTGTCTTTCGGCTTGCACCGGGTCGGACGACGTGCCGGAGCCGACGCTGGCAGGTCCAACGGTGACGACGTCGACGGAAGCGACTCCCACGCCCGACCGATCTTGGGAGAAGCAGTTCACTGCCGCGCAGCTTGCCGCCTACGGCGAGGCTCTCGGTCGGCTGACTGCCTACCAGAGCGAAGTCATACCGATCTGGTCCGCGGGTAAAGCAACGCCCGAAGCGAAGAAGCTGTTCATGACGTATTTCGTCCCGTGGCAGCTCTACTACGGGCAGCTGGAACAGTACGAGAAGGCGGACATCCGATTGGACGTCCGCGACAGGGTCATCGACTCGCGAGCCACCAGGGCGAAGGTTGCCTCCGGTAGTTCTTCGGTGTCGATTCGTCAGTGTGTCGACCAGACCGCGACCACCGGGACGCAGGGCGGCGAGATGCTGCCGAAGGCGTCAACAACCCCACAACTTGTTGACGTGGTCCTGAGCCAGGCCGACGGACGATGGCTCATCACGAGCATCTCGAACTCTTCGAAGGATCGTCCATGCGCTGTGTAGCGACCGTGATCGCAGCGATTCTGATGACGCTTTTGACGCCGGTTGCGAGCTACGCAGGAGGCGGTTGCCCGGCTGGGACGACACCGGCGCCCGGCGTCGGGGGCATCTGCATCCCCGTCGTAGATCCGGGGACAGGCGGAGGGAACACTCCGATCGGGTCGGGCGGTGGCGGAACTCCGGGCGAAGACGTCTGCCAGTGGACGTTGGCGTCTCCCCAGCCGCCCGCCTCAGATCCTGCGTGGGGCGGGAACTCTTCGGACGACGGCAAGTTGTTCCTGTGTGTACTTCCCGGCACGGGCACGCCTACCTATCGATTCGTTCCTGACGGAGAGGCCACGCCTCCCGATCCGGCTGTCCTCGCTGCGCGTGCACTGGGCCAGCTCCGACTGACCGTTCCGGATGTCCACACCGCCCCTGCGTCTCCGTCCAAGACGTACGTCGGTCTGGAGACGTGGCTGTGGATGCCTTCAGAGCAGTGGACGACTCTGACCAAGTCAGTCACCGCGGGCGCAACGACGGTGACGGTGACGGCCAAACCGCAGAAGGTTGAGTGGAAGATGGGCGCGGGGTCGACTTCGTGCCACGATGCCGGCCGACCGTGGCAGACCGGGAAGATGTCGAAGACCGACAGAACCTCATGCAAGTTCGTCTACACCAGAGTCTCGGACTTTCAGCCAGACAAGAAGTTCACGATGTCAGCCGTCATCACTTTCGACGTCGCGTGGGTCTGCTCAGGCGACTGCCTCGCGGATGACGGTGTGATGGGTGCGGTGGACGGCCTCCCCGGTAATTCGTCCATCAGCGTCGGTGAACGTCAATCGGTCAACATCAGTCCGAAAGAGCTGTGAACTATGGCCGGACGAGTTTGCTCTCCACGGCCACCGAGCGATGACGTGCCGGACGTCCATGCCACGGACCTCCATTCCAGTCAGTCCATTGTGTGCCCATGGCAACAGGGAGTTGCGACATGTCAGTGACGACGAAACCCACGAGCAAGGCGTCGACGATCTTGTCGGGTCGGAGCACGGACGATCGCGGGCTCCGAGACCGTCCTCGTCGGGCTGGTCAGCTGGCGCTCGCCGGTCTGCTCATAGCGGGGTCGGCGGTCGCATCGGCGGTGCTCATCAACCGTGCTGGAGACACCCAGCAAGTTCTGGCCGCCCGCAGCAGCATTGCGAAGGGACACACCATCGCGCGTGGCGACCTGGTCACGAAGGACGTCGCTGGTATCACCGACACGTTCAACATCAACGCGGCAGCATCGCTGGTGGGCACCACTGCGGTGGTCGACCTTGTTCCGGGTCAGGTGCTCACTGCGTCGATGGTGTCCAAGACGCCCAGCCCCGGCCGAGGGGAGTCGATCGTTGGCTTGAACCTTGATCCGTCGCGAGTTCCATCGGCTGGACTCGATCCGGGCGACACCGTCGCGGTCATTGCAGTCACCGGCGGCGACGTTGGCGCCAGCAGTGAAGAGATCGATGCGCCTCCGGTGCTGGCGTCCAATGCGCGGGTGTTCGATGTCCAAGGCAGTGCCACCGAGGGCGGTGGCGTGCTGGTGACGTTGGTCGTGCAGGACTCGGCAGCAGCGCGCATCGCCGCCTACTCAACGGCTCAACGCATCGCGATCGTGGAGACGGCTTCTGACCCTGACGGGGATGCGTCCCCGTGATCGTCGCCTTGTTCACTGCCAAGGGGTCACCAGGTGCGACGTCGTCGGCGCTTGCGCTGACAGCAGTGTGGTCCCGGCCTGCGGTCCTTCTTGATGCGGACCCGAGTGGAAGCGACCTCGTCTACCGCTGCGCGACCGTTGGCGGTGGGCCAGTTGCGGCCGTGCCCAATATCCTCGGCCTGGCTTCGTCCCTGCGTGGAGACCGTTCCACCCAGGTCGAGTCGTGGACACAGCGTCTGGGTTGCGGTGTCGATCTTGTCGCGGGAGTCACCAGCCCTGGTCAGGCGCGCGGGATGGCCGACCTCTGGCCGTCAGTCGCCTCTGCAGCAACAGCGTCAGAAGTGGATGTGATCGTTGACCTCGGACGCTTGCATCGCCAATCGCCCACGGTCGCTCTCGTGGCTGCGGCAGCGTTGGTGATCCCAGTGCTGGCCGCGACGCTCAGCTCACTAACTCACACCCGTGAGGTATTGAAGGATCTTCCCGTCCGAGCAGGCTCGCGTACTACGCCTCTGCTGGTGGGGAGGGCGCGGACCGCCGCGGCCGACGGCCGAGATGTCGACGACGTCATGGCCGCCGCAGGGCTCATGACCGCCGCGACAGTCCATTTGCCGTTCGACCACCCCGGGCTGTGCGCACTGCAGGATGGAGCAAATCCAGCTGGCCGGAGCCGCGCATCCCAACTCGTTCGTGCCGCGCGGTCCGCGGCGAATCAACTGCTCGACGACGCTGGCCTGGCGGCGGCGGCCCGATGAGCCAGGTCGACATCGATGCGGTACGCGCGCTCCACCAGTCCGTCGGAGACCGTGTGCAACGGGAACAGAATCGCCGCCGGTCTGCCGGTGAGGCGGTGTTGGGCGGTGGAGGTGAACGGCAGTACGTCCGCGCCGCCATCACCGAGGTGCTGCGCCAACACGCGGAGGATCAGCTCGACGTCGGGCAGCCGACGCTCACCGAATCAGCTGAGGATGAGATTTCCGAGATCATCTTCGCCCGCATGTTCGGTGCAGGGCGGCTGCAGCATCTGCTGGACGACGACGCGATCGAGAACATCGACATCAACGGATCCGATGAAGTGTGGATCTCACGTGCGGGCCAGGACTTCGCAGACCGTAGTGAACCCATCGCCGGTTCCGACGCAGAGCTCATCGAGCTCGTCCAGACTCTTGGGTCCTACTCGGGGCTGTCGTCGCGGCCGTTCGATGCCGCCAACCCGGAACTGGATCTGCAGCTTCCCGATGGGTCACGGCTGTCGGCGCTGATGGCCGTCGCGGCACGTCCGTCGGTGTCCATTCGACGCCACCGACTGCAGAAGGTCACCCTCGCCGACCTCGTCGGGTTGAACACCATGAGTGAGGACGTCGCGGAGTTCCTGCGTGCGGTCACAAGAGCACGTTTCAACCTGATCATCGCCGGAGGGACGAACGGGGGAAAGACAACGCTGCTTCGCGCGATCGCCGCTGAGATCGACCCACGTGAGCGACTCATCACGATCGAGAAGGCCTTCGAGCTCGGGCTTCGCGAAGACATCGAACGCCACCCGAACACTGTGGCGCTCGAGTCGCGACCCTCCAATTCCGAAGGCGTCGGCGAGATCACCATGGCGCAGCTTGTCAGGCGCACACTCCGACAGAACCCCGACCGCGTCATTGTTGGCGAGGTCCTTGGCGACGAGATCGTGCCGATGCTCAATGCCATGTCCCAAGGCAACGACGGATCGTTGTCGACCATTCACGCGGACTCGGCTCGTGAGACGTTCGCGCGGATCAGCAGCTATGCGCAGCAGGCTCACGGCCTACCCCGACAGGTGGTCCACGAGATGGTGGCAGGCGCCATTGACTACGTCGTGTTCATCTCACGGGACCGCCACGGAGGTCATCGCCGGATACGAACCGTCCTGGAGGTCAACGGCTACGACGAACACGTCGGCGTCAGCGCCAGCGAACTGTTCACGGCCAACGCCGCGGGCGAAGCAACACGCAACGTCGACGTTGCCGTCCAACGGGCCGCGGACCTCGTTGCAGCCGGGTGGGACGACGCAGGCGGGGGTTGGACATGACCGTCGTTGGTTTGGCCCTCGGCACAATCTTCGCCTCGGGAATCGTGCTGGCGCTCGCGGCGTGGAGCGGCTGGCAGCCACCAGCATTCACACGGCAGGTAGCAGTCCGGATCCGGCACGTGAAAGCCGAGCTATGGAAGACCATCGCCGTAGCGGTGGCTGTAGCCGCGATCACGCGCTGGCCCGTTGCCGCGATCTCTGCAGGCGCCATGACATGGCTCTGGCCCGAGCTGTTCGGCGGCACTCGTCAGAGCCGCAACGAACTGGCAAGCCTTGAAGCAGTCGCCACATGGACCGAATCGTTGCGCGACACCATGGCCGCAGCCATTGGACTTGAGCAGGCCGTCATTGCGTCCGTCGACGTAGCCCCCAATGCCATCGCGCCACAACTTCAACGACTCGCCGGACGGCTGCGTGCTCACATACCGCTCCCGCAAGCGCTCGCGACCTTCGCGGACGAGTTCGATGACGCCTCGGTTGACCTCGTCGTCGCAGCACTGATCATGAACGCACGCCTACGCGGATCGGGACTGATCGGAACCCTGACTGCACTGGCGACCACAGCCCGCGAAGAGCTCGACATGCGGACACGAGTCGAGGAGGGTCGCAAGAACCTTCGCCGCAGTGCACGGGTCATCGTGGCCGTCACCCTGGCCTTTGCCGGCGCGATGCTCCTGTTCAGCCGGGACTACCTGGCCCCGTACGCGACCGTTGGCGGCCAACTGATGCTGTTGCTGGTTGTCGGGGGGTTCTTCGCTGGCTTTGTGTGGATCCGCAACGCGTCCCGCGTCGACCCGCCGCCGCGGTTCCTTGCCACCGCGGCACAGATCGCCACCCAAACAGGGGTGTCGGCATGATCGCCGCGCTGACGGTTGGGGCCGTCGCTGGCGCTGGACTTCTCACCGCCGGGTGGGCTCTCGTCCCACCACGCCAGGATCTTGCAGCCGCCGTAGGAAGATTCGACGCGCACCGCGCGCGCACCCGCCTCGCGTCATCACCAGCTCAGCGATTGGAGGAGACCCGGCTCGGGCAAGTCCTCCGCACCATGACCTCAAGACGTGGGTTGATACCCGATCGGGTTCGTGCCGACCTGGCCTTGCTCGATCGGTCAGTCGAGTCGCACCTTGTCGCCAAGCTGATTGCCGGCAGTATCGGATTGGCCATCCCGACGAGCTTGGTGGTGGCACTGGCAGCAGCAGGCGTCAGTGTTGGTCTGGTCGTGCCGGCGTTCGTCGGTGTTGCGCTGGCCGTCGCCTTCTCATTCCTTCCAGACGTGTCGGTCAAGCAGGTCGCTGACCGACGGCGGGGCGAGCTCCGACGGGCGCTGGCCTGCTACCTGGATCTCGTGTCGATGGCCTTGGCAGGCGGACGAGGAGCACCTGAGGCTCTCCCGTCAGCGGCGAACATCGGCCGTGGTTGGGCATTCGAGCTCATCGCTGACACGCTCACCTACGCCCGCTACACCGGCGTCACACCGTGGGATGCGCTCAAGCAACTGGGCGAACGTGTCGATGTGGCCGAGTTGCGCGACCTCGGAAACGCGCTGGCCTTGGTGTCCGACGACGGCGCCAAGATCAAGGAATCGCTCCAAGCACGCGCCGCGACTGCCCGCAAACGTCAGCTCGCCGAAGCCGAAGGTGCCGCTGAAAAGGCTTCCGAGTCCATCAAGAACGCTCACCTCCTGTTGGGATTCTCCTTCCTGCTGTTCCTGGGATTCCCCGCCGTCGCCGCTGTCCTAGCCGTCTGACACCAACCCGAAGGAGACCGAAATGTTCGAGATCACGATGTGGGTGCAGTGGCTTTCCGTTCAACGTCAGCACCGACTTGGCTCGTCGCGTGACGAGCGAGGCGACATCACGCAGACAGTCATCATCGTCGCGCTCTTCGCAGCAGCCGCGATAGCGATCAGCGCGATCATCATCACCAAATTCACGTCCAAAGCCAACGAGATCCCCACCGGTTGACCACCCGCGTCAGCCGGTTGGGCCTTACGGAAGTTCGAACACACAGATCAACATGAAAAGAGAGGCATATGAGGCGGGAGCATCCTGAGCGGAGCGAACAAGGCGACACGATGGTCCAGACCGTCATCATCGCTCCGGTCCTCTTCTTGCTCATCATGTTCGTCGTCCAGTTCGCTCTGCTCGCCCACGCCCAAAACGTCGCCGAAGCGGCAGCTCAAGAAGGTGTCACCGCCGCCAGAAGATTCGGCGCCACGGACGCCGACGGTCGCACCAAGGCGCGCGATTCCCTCAGCAGCCTTGGACCGAAGATGCTCAGCAACCAAACCGTCACCGTTGACAGGACCCAGACAACAGCGACAGTGACAATCAGAGGGCAAGCGCTATCCCTGATCCCAGGCTTCCACCGGAACATCACCGAGACGTCGTCCGGCCCAGTCGAACGTTACGTCGCCCCAGAACAAGACAACCCATGAGCAGCCGCAATCGCAACGATGCCGGTTTCACCGCCGTCGAGTTCGTCCTCATCACACCAGTGCTGATCGTTGCTCTGCTTTTCACCGTCGGCCTCGGACGCATGGCCCACGCCCGCCATCAGGTCGAGTCCACCGCCGCTGACGCCGCCCGGGCCGCTTCGCTGGAACGAAATACATCCCTCGCCGCCGGGCGCGGGAAAACGGTCGCAGAGCAATCCCTCGGCGACAGGGGCTTGTCCTGCGCCGTGCTGCGAGTCGCCATCGACGTGTCCAGCTACGAACCAGGGGGCGTGGTTCGTGCGGTCGTCACCTGCCGCACTCGGCTGGCGGACGTAGCGATGACAGGGATGCCTGGCACCCGCACAATCTCCGCAACATCAATAATTCCCATCGAAAACTACAGGTCGAACTGATGACCACAACCCGAGCTCGCGACGAACGCGGGGCAGCTGCAATCTTCGTGATGCTGATGACCGTCACGATGCTCGTTGGTGGGGGACTGGTCATCGACGGCGGCTACGCCCTCGCTGAGCGTCGCAAGCTCACCAATCAGGCCGAACAAGCTGCACGTGTGGGCGCAGATGCACTCGACCAGACAAGCCTGCGAGACGGCGGTGCTCCCAGAGTCGACACCGGACGGGCAACGATCGCTGCCGCCCGCTACCTGGCGCAAGTAGGCGCGCCCAGATCGTCCACCTCAGTGGTCGGCGGGGTCGTGACCGTGACGCTCCAAGGCCACTCCGACACCGCGATCCTCTCCCTGGTCGGATTCAGCCGCATCCCCGTCAATGCCAGCGCATCAGCTCGATCGATAGACGAGAACACCCCATGAACGAGGCGACAAGGACAAATGACCCATGAGGCTGTTCAAAGCCGTCGCCGCTGCAGCCGCACTTCTCGCTGTCGCAATCGCACCGCCTGTCCTGCTGGTGTTCTACGTCGGCAACCCGATCCCCGACGGGCTCAACCTCAGCGCGCAGCTCTCGGACGAAGCGCTCATCAAACTCATATCGCTGGTGGTTTGGGTCCTGTGGGCCCAGACGATGTGGTGTGTCGTCGCCGAGGTGAGCTCAGCCGTTCGGTCAACCAATCTGACCCGAGTCTCCGGCACCTTCGGGATCCAGCAACAGTTCGCGCGCGCCGCAATTGGCGCGATCATCGCTGCCAGCATCTCGATGCCGATCCTGATGCAGGGAGCTGCAGTCGCCAGCCCGGACCTTCCCCGTCCTGCGCCGGCAGCCACCTACGCATCCGCCGAGTCCAAGTCAGTGTCTCCATCTGCGGCCACGTCGGCGAGCGTCGATGCAACTCGGAGTGATCGCGCAAATACATCCGTCTCCACCATGACGATCGAGGTCCGCCGAGGCGACAGTCTCTGGTCAATCGCCGAAAAGCATCTCGGCAACGGAGAACGATGGGACGACATCGCTGCGGTCAACGAGGGCCACGTCATGAACGATGGCAGCACCTTCCATGGCGCTGACATCATTCGGGCGGGCTGGCACCTCAGTGTCCCGGAAGAAGATGGCAATCAAGTCACCGATACAAGCGGAACGGTTCAGGGCGACTATGCAGTCAAACCCGGCGACACGATGTCGGGCATCGCACTCGAGCAGACTGGTGACGCCACCGCGTGGCCAGACCTGTACGAGGCCTCCCAAAAGCTCAAGCAGCCGGTCCCCATGACCGATCCCGATCTCATTTACCCCGGCCAACTCGTCGATCTCCCCGACCATCCGATGCAGGAACCGGCATCGCATCAGGACGCTGCTGCCCCGTCGCCAGACACTGCTAGCTCAGACCAAAGAGTCGATTCACCGACAGCACCGGAGCCGACAGCACCGGAGCCCTCATTACTCAGCGAGCAACCGGCCCAGCCGGCAGAGATACGGACAGAGGTAGGACGCGCCAAAGTATTGGCACCCCAACAGGAGGCCCGTTCCCCACAGGAGATTTCGCAAGTAGAAGTCGCGGCGGGTGAGACTGACAACAGCCAGCCAAGCTGGGTCATCGCGGGTCTGACCGGAGCCGGAGCTCTTCTCGCCGGATCGATGCTGCTCGCGCTTCGAAGCCGCCGAGCAGTCCAGCACCGGAACCGCAGGCCGGGACGAACCATCGCGGCCACCGACCCGGACAGCGTGCTCTTTGAGAAATCCATCACCGTCGCCGGGGCAACCACGTTCACCACCGTCGAGCTCGTTGACAGCGTGCTCATCCGTCTCGCTGCAACTCTGAGCAAGACCAACGAACGGATGCCTGCGCTCGCCGCGATCGAAGTGACCCCCGCAGTACTCGCGCTGCACCTCAGGAGAACTTCTAATCCGCCAGAAGCCCCATGGGTCATATCCGATGACGGACTGCTCTGGGTCCTCGACAGAGCGGTTGACCTGGACGACGTGGGCCCACACGAGCTAGACAGCCCAGCACCGTGGCCTCTGCTCGTCACGATCGGGCATGACGACTCCGGCAGTGCATGGATGCTGAATGCCGAAGACCTGACCGTCACCGTGACCGGGGACCCTGCAGCCACCAGCGACTTCGCACGGTTCATCGCGGCAGAGGTCGCTTGCAATCCATGGTCCAGGCACACCGCCGTCGATCTCTTCGGTATCGCCGAACAGATCGTCCCGATGAGTCCGGATCGAATCCATACCCACCTGACCGCCAGCCGAGCGGTCCAGGAGACAGTGGCAGATGCCGTTCGCAACATCGACCGCCTCGCAGACTACGAGATCGACACCCCAACGGCCCGAGCTCGCCAGACTGATCCAGATCTGTGGCCATCGCGATTGGTCATCACCCACGAACAGCAGAATGACGAACTCGCCCAATTGACCAAACTAGTTGGCCGCCATCAGGGCAGCACCGCGACCGGAGTCATCATTCTTGGCGGCCATGGAATGGGAAGCGTCGAGACCCGCATTGACGGCGACCGGACGCTCACCATTCCGCTCGTGAACCTTGCACTAACCGCTGTAGGCCTCACACCCGACGAAGCCCACGGATGCGCCGCCCTGCTAGGGCAGGCTAATCAGACCGATGATGCGCGCATACCTGACCTCCCCGGCGAACAACCATGGCAGGCGATGGCCACGACGGCAGGTTCCCTACGAGATGAGTACAGAATCTCCAGAGCATCGAACACCCTCGAGCCGTCGGCGTCTCTCCTTGAGGAACCGGACGACTCGTACGTCGCCGCTGCCGCGACCACACTCGACGACCTCGAGGCGCTGGCGCCGAAAGTAACCGGAGCAGTGAACGCAAGAGTGGTGGACGCCGATCCCGACCTCGATAAAGATTTCGCAGCCTGGAGCGCCGAAAGTACTGCCCGGCCCCGCTTGAGGCTCCTCGGTCCGGTGTCCGCTCGTACGAGTGGGGCCGCCTTGACCGGCCGCCGCCCCTTCTATACCGAACTTTTCGCATACCTCGCCACGCGGCCATACGGAGCGACGACCGAAGAGGTCGCCGCCGCGCTCAATATCTCCGCGAAACGGGTCCGCATCGACATTCACAATCTCCGTAGATGGTTCGGAACCAACCCCAGCACAGGACACAAGTACCTGCCGGACGCGCGCTACTCACCATCGGCTCACGACCGCGATACAGGCGCCTACGAGATCCCGGACGCACTGGTCGACATCGACTTGTTCCGCAGACTTCGCCTCCGTGGAGAAACGCGAGGAGCATCCGGCATCGAAGACCTGACACGCGCTTTGACGTTGGTGGAAGGTCGACCGTTCGATCGACTCCGCCCAAGCGGATGGGGGTGGCTGCTCGAGGGAGACCGGATGGATCACCACCTGACATGCGCAATTGTCGACGTGGCACATGTCCTCGTCACGCAGCACTTGCAGGAGGGCAACTCGGACCTTGCTCGGTCAGCGGCAACTATCGCTGTCCGTGCCGCACCGGAGGAAGACACTCCTCGTCTCGACCTCGCTGCCGTTCTTCGCTCACAAGGCGCCCTCAGCGAGTCAGAGCGCATCTTGCTTGACGGCGTTTGCGAACGACGAGAGGGCGGTGACGCGCCGATCGACTTGCCGGAGCGCTCTCGTCAAATCATCGACTCACGAAGCTGGCGGCTACACCGCACCGGATAATTGCACCCCCAGGTAGAGAACTCGACGGCGTGGCCCCCCGCATCGCGTCATACCACCCAGAAGGACGCAGAGCATAGTGCCCAGGTCGGCACGCGTCCCGCGGGTGCAGTCTTCGACCCAATTGGACGCGCAAGCGAATACAGTTCGACATCGAGGCCCCACGTAGTTGAGGCCACCTTGCGGAGGTATTGATGAGTTTCAGTGCGACTCGATTGACCTGCTTCGCCTTACTTTCTGCCATCGAGCAGGACATGCGCGACACGGTCGAAGTCGATCTAGGAAACTCTCCGGCGGCTGAGGTCTTGCCGGCGGAACGCCTCGAGAAGGCTCAGGCGAGGCGGGCGCGAGATAACCACAAGCCGGCACGGGAACTCAGCAGGCTCCTGCCGTATCTCGATTTCGCTGACAGCTTCGAACTACTCAGGACGCGTCGTAGCGAACTGCCGGCGGACGTTCAAACCTCACTAGAGCTTCTCTCTCCTCGACTTGAGCGCATCGTTGCAATTCGCAACCGTGTTGCGCACACCAGGCCTATGGAGATCGACGATTCATCGGTCCTGCTCGATGCAGCTCAGGAGCTGCTCGGGTCCAGCCAAGTCTGGGCCACGTTGCGAACCACAGTTGCGCGACTTGAAAGCGACCCCTCGTACGTGCTCGGTTTGACTATCAGTCTGCCGGGGGACCCTGACCGTGGTCCTCAACATAACCTCCCGATCCCGGACTTTGACGAGACCGGCTTCTTCGGACGCAAGGACGAACTGCGAAGGATCAAGAAGGCAATCAAAGGCGCTTACCCGGTCGTCTCCATTCTTGGAGATGGTGGCATCGGGAAGACATCCATCGCGCTCAAGGTTGCCTACGAACTGCTAGAGGATCCGAACCCGGTCTTTGACGCGTTTGTTTGGGTGACGGCGAAAGCGACCATTCTTACGACAACTGAAATCAAGCGCATCAATGGGGCGATCGAGACCTCTTTGGGGCTGTTTGCCAAAGCGGCTGAGCAGCTTGTCGGAGAGGAGCCGGTCGATCCGATAGCCGAGGTCCTCTCGTACATGGAGAGCTTCCGAATTCTTCTGATTCTCGACAATTTGGAGACCGTCCTTGACCAGCGCCTCCGCGACTTCCTCCTGGACTTGCCACTCGGAAGCAAAGTTATGGTGACGAGTCGGATAGGGCTCGGCATAGAGAATCCGGTTCAATTGCAGCCGCTGTCCGATGACGACTCGACTCGCCTACTGCGGGCTTTGTCACGGATTCGCAGCGTCCCCACCCTCACGTCCATGAGTCAGGTGGCTGTCGAAGCTCTGGCTCGGCAAATGGCTGGTCACCCTGCTTATATCCGGTGGTTCGTGGCAGGAGTCCAATCGGGGCGACGACCCGAGGATTTGGTCTCAAGCAACGAGTTGTTACTCGACTTCTGCATGTCTAACGTCTACGAATATTTAGGCGACGCGGCCAAGGCGGCAGTGCGGTCTATGCAAACGTTGCCTGGAGGACGCAACCAGGCCGAACTCGCCTTTCTGAACGAATTTGGTGCGGCGGATACCCAGGCAGTTCTGCTCGAACTACTGACCACCAACTTCGTTCAAATGTCGAGCCAAAACTCCGGCGAGACGCTCGACACGGTCTACCAGCTTTCAGAATTTGCTCGGCAATACCTCGATAAGCATCACCCGGTGCTCCCTCAGGAGCGGACTTGGCTGCTTCAGCGATCGCACGAGCTGACCGACTTGGGCTTCGAACTTTCCGTCGAGAGTTCGTCGTCACCGTTCGCGAGAGAGACAGTACTGGTCCGAGGTATGGGCGACGTGCACGCCGCAAAGCTTCTTCGCGACGCCCTTCTCCAGGCCTCACACGGCATCGGCACCGCGTTGAGCCTATGTAAGGAGGCTCAGATCCTTGCTCCGAGTTATTACGAGACCTGGCGAGTCGAGGGTCATCTCCACGCCAACGATCTAAATCATGGGAGCGCGATCGCTGCGTTCGAAAGGGCCTTGGAACTCGCTCCGGAGTCACCGATTTTGCGATTTCATTTCGGGAGCTATCTCCTCAACGAGGCGGGGGACCCGCCGGGGGCATTGAACGTGCTTCAAGCTGGCCTGCGATCGCAGCCAGACAGCGCCGAACTCTTAGGGCAGATCGCGTGGGCGCATTATTGCTTGGGAGACATGCCCTCATCGGTCGCATCCGTAGGCCACTTGCTGGGTCTCCCTCATAGTTCTGCCGCGGATCGGAAAGCCGGCTGTGTAGTTGCGCTGCGTGCAACCAATCGTGAACTGCAAGAGACGACACCAAGCAACGATTCCGTCGCGATAATCGACTTGGTCGGTCAGACAATTAAGGCCCTTGAAAGAGTCAACCCGAACCAGCTGCGTAACGAGGCCGTGGATCGCATCGTCCTTCTTCGCGACCAGCTGCGCCGACTTGAAGGCTCAACGGCTGGCTACGTCGCCACCGAGGCAGCCTCCGCACAAGCGCGTCTGCTTACTCTGCAGTTGAAGTCCGACCGGGTCTCAGGCGCCAGGAAGGTCGGCTATGTCAAGGCCATCGTGCAGGACAAACGTTTCGGATTCATCCGCGCAGACGGTGCCGATTCATTCTTCCACTACCGGGATTTGATCGAACGCCGCGACTGGGATCTGCTGGCTGAGGGCATGTATTGCGCCTACAACCCCCAAGTCCCTGCGCCGAAGGGACCCAAGTCTGAGGAAGTCCGCCTACTGACGTAGGCCAAGGTTTGGCCCCCCGTCCGCACGCCCATCCATGCGGGCGAGGTCGGATGGTGCCCTGGTCTGAGTTCGCAGAAGCTTCCGGAGTGACCGGCCGGCCAGCGTTCATTGGTGGCAGGGTTTCATGCGTCCTTTCACCGCGATTCGGAGTTCGGATCTGAGACGGGCGGTCTATCACGGAGGAGCTTTTTCGTTATACGATTTGCTCATGGTCACCGAAAGGCAGATTCAGAAATGGGCGGCCGAGGCCGAGGCTGGCTATGGCGTCGAAGAGTTGAAGCGTCGCGGACGTGGTCGGCCTGGTCGCGGTGCTGAGCCGATGCAGGTTGTGGCTGTGCGCCTTACCGCTGAGGAGATTGCTGCGCTGGACGCGGTCGCCGAGCGAGAGCATCTGTCGCGTTCGGAAGCGATCCGCCGCGCGCTTGCGGGCTTTGCGGCGTGAGAGTTCACCCCGGCCCCCTAACCTCGATCCACTGTGAGTCTTGTCGTGGCTGGTCTGGGACTGGCTGGCAGGGTTGACGCTGGTCGCCTTGCCCCGGGCTGTGACTCATCGATCCACTGACCCCTCACGGGTGTCATCCATCGGACTTGTCCAGCTTGGGGCGGGTGGCCGGCGCTAGTCCGGCCCACTCCGGTGACCTGATCAGAAGACTGCCCGTTCCGCCCACGGCTGATGCCGTAAGCGGTTCGTGGCTCATCACAGTGCTGCCCCGAAGTGACATTCATCCAGACCCGCGCCGGCCTGAACGGCCGGACCCATCCATCTGGACAAAGGATCACAACCGCTGTGGCTATCGTCGCTCATGCATATCCGTTCGTCATCGGTGTGGACACCCACGCCCGTAATCACACCTACGCCATCCTCGCTGCTGCTACCGGTCAGAGACTGGCGAATCAGGAGTTCCCTACCACTGCGGCCGGGCTGAAGCGGGCCATGGCGTGGGTCGCCCGCAGGACCGGTGGCGACTTGGCGGTGTTGTGGGTGATCGAGTGCATAGCGACCTATGGTGCCCGGCTCGCGCACGCCGTCGCCGACGCCGGCTACGAGGTCGCAGAGGCTGCCCGGATGGACGCACGTGCTCACCGTGGCGTCGGCAAGTCCGACCCCCTAGATGCCGACAGGATCGCGGCCGCTGTTCTGCCGCTGGACACTACCCAGCTGCGCCGCCCGCGCACCGATGAGGGCGTCCGTGCTGCTCTGCGGGTCTTGACGACCGCCCGTGAGCAGATGACCACCGAACGCACCGCCTACGTCAACGCGCTGACGGCCCTGTTGCGTGCCGTCGACCTCGGCAGTGACGCCCGCAAGCCGCTCACCAACACCCAGATCAGCGAGGTCGCGGCCTGGCGAACCCGCACCGAGGCACTCGCTACTTCAGTGGCACGGGCCCAGGCCAGACGGCTCGCCAAGCGGATCCAGGACCTCAGCGAGGAGACCGTCGAGAACCTGGCTCAGATCAAGTCCCTGATCTTGTCCAGCAAGGCCGCGCCCCTGCTGGACAAGATCGGAATCGGGCCCGTCACCGTCGCGGTCGCCTACAGCGTCTGGTCCCACCCCGGACGAGTCCGCAATGATGCCGCGTTCGCCTGTTTGGCAGGAGTGAATCCGATCCCGGCGTCGTCAGGAAACACCAGCCGCCACCGACTCAACCGCGGCGGGGACCGACGCCTCAACCGCGCTCTGCACATGGCCACCGTCACCCGAATGATCCACGACCCAGAGACCCGTGCCTACGTCGAGAAACGACGAGCCGAAGGCCGCACCACCAAGGAAATCCGCCGTTGCCTCAAGCGCTACCTCGCCCGCCAGATCTACCGGACCCTAGAAGCTCTCCACGCTGATCCCTCACCGGCTTGACAGACATAGAAGAGTCCGATGGGCTGGGTCTGAGGGTCGCGTTGTCGTGAATTGTTGATTGCCGGTGTTCGGGCAGGGGTGTTGGTTTGGCCTTGACCTCGTTTCGTAGACACCGGGGTCAAGGCCAGTAGAGGTGTAACTGTCCGCTTCGCATTCGAACCGCGGGATGGAAGTTCTGAAAAATTCGGTTCAAACAGGACGTCAAAGTGCGATACGCGAAGTGAACACGAAGAAGAGAAGGGGGGCCACCATGGCGCAACCAGAAGGCGATCGGCGAACAACTGGGCTCGGCGTCCAGGCCTACACGAAGGCATGGGCTGAACGCGTGCGGACGGGGGACAGGAGTGAGGAGCTCTTGGAGCGGTCATTTCGAGACCTTGCAACGAGTGCGCCAGACGAAGTGGAGTTCCAACTATTTCGATCCTTCTGGGCGCAAGGAGTCCCAGCGGTGAAACTCGTTAAGGAGTTGAGACGCGCTCATCGAAGAGGGCTCTGGGACCTGCTTTGCATGTTTATGCCGAAGGCAAGTACCCGGCCAGCAGGCAAACAACCACGATGGATGACAGAGCCAAGCGGCATGAATCTCACGAGCTGGGACCACTGGGACGCCCCCGTCCGCAAACTCAGCTTCCGACCAGCTTCGGGCGAAGAGGATCGATTGATGGCCTGCTTAGAGGCGCCGTTAGATGAGGATGGTCATCACGAGGTGCCGGTGTGGCTTCGTCCGCGCCAAGAGCCGTGCGTCTTGGATGTGCTGGTCGGAAAGTTTTGCATCGGTACAACTGATGTGACTTCGGACGAGTGGGAGATCGCCAGCGCGGCGGCTGAGGCAAACTGCTACGCAGACGGACACCTGTGGATCGACAACTCTGCCGGGTATGTTGAGGTCGTTTCGCTTCAGGTGCAGTTTCCCAACGCGACCGTAGGTTGACCACCTAGCAATGGACCCTCGCTAGCCGTGGTGACCTGGTCTTTGAAGATGGGGGACTGCTGCACGGATAGGTGACAGTGGTTAGTCACGCAGCTTGAATGGCTTGCGTGGTCATGATGGTCTCGAACTCGATTGGGGTCATTCTGCCAAGTCGGTCTTGTCTGCGGCGCCGGTGGTAGGTCCTCTCGATCCAGGTCACGATCGCGATCCTCAGGTCTTCTCTGGTGGCCCACTGCCGACGATCCAAGACGTTCTTCTGGAGCAGAGCGAAGAAGCTCTCCATGGCTGCGTTGTCGCCGCACGCGCCAACACGCCCCATGGAACCGACCATGTCGTGACAGTCCAGGGCACGGACGAATTTCCTACTACGGAACTGGGACCCGCGGTCGGTGTGAACCACACAGCCGGCGGCAGAGCCCCCAGCCTTGCCGGTATCGCACGGCCTTTTGCCAGGAGATCTCCTCGCGGAGTCGGCCGATCACTGACTTATCCTCGATCCACCGACGTCCTCGGTGATGCGGGGGGACTGCCCAGAGTTCGTCGGACACCTGACCTGTGGGGATTTCCTCGCTAAAAGCGATGTCACCCTTGCGCAAGCCCCGTCCCATGACAGCCACCTCCAAAGCCGGCGCGGAGCCGCGCTGAACGTAGTCCGTGATGGTCTCACCGCCGGCAACCAGATCGTCCTGGCCGGCTTTGGGACAGTTCGAGACCCGCGAGCGCGCTGCCCGTGCCGGCGACTACCCGCAGACCGGCGAGTCCATCGGCATCGCCGCGTCCACGTCGGCTGCATTCAAGCCTGCCGCAGCCCTCGATCGCACAGTAGCTGGCAACTGACCGACCAACTCAGAGGCCTGCCACCCAAACTGGGGGTGCAGGGCTTCGTCATCACTGTCAGAGGGGGCGGGGGCCGACACTGCCACGG
>JACMOZ010000095.1 GCA_014377785.1 Aeromicrobium sp. | reverse complement strand
CCGCGGCGCGTGGGTTTTCCTACTAATTGCCCAAAAATACGCTCTGGGCGGGATTGAAAACATGAGTGGAGACGGCCCGATTTCATGAACTGCGGTGCCATGGGAGAAGATGGTCCGATGCCTTCAATCACCGATCAGCGTTATCTCGTGCGCTTTCCGGTGGAATTCGAATCGGCCGAAGAGCCAGCTGACTCCCGTTTTGTCTTCTCGCCGCGTGGACGCGACCAGGTGCGCCTCACCGCAACCGACGCGCTGTCCATTTTGAGCAAGGCAACCCGCGACCACGAGGCCCACCTGAGCGCCCGAGCCTGGGCCAACGCATGCCTCATCGCCTTGCGGTTGATGGCTCGCGGCCACCTCGGCTCTCCGGATCAGTCCGAAGTCAGCCAACTCCACAGCGCCGCCGCCGCACTCCCCTACCCGGCAAAAGAGTCTCAAGACCAAGTCTTCGCTTTTCTCAAGTCTCTTGCGGTTGAAGCACCGGCCGCGGCGCTCACTCCGCAAACGCCGGCATGGGCCGAGACACGGCAGACATTCCGTAAACCTGATCCCGTCTTCAAGTTCTTTTTACGGCTCGAGTTCGGTTCGGCTAAGAACGATTTCGTTGCCACCGCAACATTGAGCCTTCAAGAGGCGGACGGGCCCTGGGGTGCAGTCGATGCCGCCGACCTCTGGGCCAACGAAAATCACCGCCTCGGCGGAGGCGGACGCCGCGCAACGCTGCGGATGCTGACTGGGATCGAGGCCGTATGGCCACCTGCGGCCCAACTGAGCGAGGACATCGCAACCGGCAAAGTTACCCTGACCGCCGAAGATGTGGCCTTGCTCGCCGAGGGGCGTACCCGGGCACGGCTGGCCGCCAACCGGCTCGAGGTGTATTGGCCACGTGACTTGTCGAGTGAACTCGTCTCCAAACCGGTCCTTCGCCGCATCGAGGCGCCGGGCTCGGACCGGCCGTCCGCATTCGGCTCGGAGCAGATGTTCGCCTTCGACTGGACCATCGCACTCGGCGGCGACATACTCACAGCTCAGGAACTCGACGAACTGGCCGCTTCGCAACACGGGTTGATCCAATTGCGCGAGAAATGGGTTTTCATAGACCCCAGCGAGATCGCGCGCTTGCGCGATCGTGGCCGCCGCTCGGTCTCCTCGAATGACGCCCTTCGCGCTGCCGTCACTGGCGTCCTTGTGGTCGACGGCATCAAGACCGAGGTCGACACCATCGGTTGGCTCGACAACTTGCGCCAAAAACTCGCCCAGCACGGCACGGATATCGAACAGGCCACCCAGCCGAAGGCCCTTGAGGGCACTCTGCGTGACTATCAACTTCAAGGGCTCCAATGGCTTGACCAACTGACCGAACTCGGTCTCGGAGGTTGCCTCGCCGACGACATGGGACTGGGCAAGACGATCATGCTCATCGCCCTGCACCTCCATCAGGCCACCAGGGATGAGTCAACTCGCCCGACCCTGGTTGTATGCCCGGCATCGGTGCTCGGCAACTGGGAACGCGAAATCCATCGTTTTGCTCCCGGCGTGCCCACCCGTAGATATCACGGCGCGGGTCGGAGTCTCGATGACATGAACGAGGGATTCGTCCTGACGACATACGGTACGATGCGTGCCGATGCCGAACTTCTTGCAGCCCACAAGCCGTCGTGGGGACTCGTTGTCGCCGACGAAGCCCAGAACGTCAAGAACCCCCGAGCCCGCACCTCCCAGGCATTGCGCACTATCCCCGCGAAGGCATGCATAGCCCTGACGGGCACGCCTGTAGAAAACAATCTTTCTGAACTCTGGTCGATCCTCGACTGGACGACGCCTGGGCTGCTCGGCACTCACGACGAATTCCGCAAATCCTGGTCACGCCCGATCGAAGCCCGTCGTGACACGCGTCGGGCCGGCGAGTTGTCTCAACTCATCAGGCCATTTGTGCTGCGACGCCGCAAGTCCGACCCTGGCATCGCACCGGAACTGCCGCCCAAGACCGAGACCGATCACCAGGTTCATCTGACCCGCGAGCAGGTCGGTCTGTATGAAGCCGTCGTGCGTGATGCGCTCGAGCAGATCAAATCAGCTCAGGGCATTCGGCGTCGTGGATTGATAGTGAAACTGTTGACGCAGTGCAAGCAGATCTGCAATCACCCTGCGCAGTTTCTCCGCCAACCCACCGCCAAACTCACCGGCCGGTCGGGCAAATTCACCGCCTTCGACGAACTCGTCGAGGAGATCATCGCCGAGGACGGCGCCATCCTGGTGTTCACCCAATACGTGGTCATGGGTCGCCTGCTCGCTCGCCATCTGTCCGAGAAAGGGATCGACCACCTCTTTTTGCATGGCGGAACGACCGTGCCGAAACGCGAAGTCATGGTGCGCAATTTCCAGGCAGGCGAGGCACCGGTATTCATCTTGTCGCTGCGCGCTGCCGGCGTCGGCCTCAACCTGACTCGCGCCGACCACGTCATCCACTTCGACCGATGGTGGAACCCCGCCGTCGAGGATCAGGCGACCGACCGCGCATACCGGATCGGGCAGACCAAACCGGTGCAGGTGCATCGACTGCTCAGCGAAGGCACGATCGAGGAAAGCATCGCCGAACTCATCACTTCCAAGCGTGCGCTCGCCGACGCCGTCATCAACGGTGGCGAGGCGGCGCTCACCGAACTCACCGACGCCGAACTCGCCAACTTGGTGAAACTGCGGCGATCGGTCAGCTGAGGTCCACCCCGCCCCATGAGGGCGGTGACTTACGCACCACCCAAGTCGGGCCGGTGGTGCCTAACCCACCGGCCCTGGTGGATGGTGGCGCCTAACCCACCGCCTACGAGCGGATGAGGGACGCTGACTCATCAACGGGATAGATTTTGCACATGCCCAGGAAACGTGACAGCGATCACGCGAGTCTTCCGGCCCGGCTTTTTCCCGGCGTCGGCGTCCTGCGAAGATACGATCGGAGTTGGTTAAGGGGCGATTTTCTCGCCGGTGTCACCGTCGCCGCCTACCTGATTCCGCAAGTCATGGCCTATGCCGTTGTTGCCGGGCTTCCGCCGGTGACGGGCCTGTGGGCGACGCTTGCGCCGTTGGCCATATACGCCGTACTCGGCTCTTCGCGAACGCTTTCGGTCGGGCCTGAGTCGACGACGGCGCTCATGACGGCTGTGGCCGTGGGTGCCGTGGCCGGAGGCGATCCTGCACGCTATGCAGCCCTCGCCGCCGCGCTTGCCATCATGGTCGGGTGCTTTTGCCTGCTCGGTTTTCTCTGCTCACTGGGGTTCCTCGCCGATCTGTTTTCGCGTCCCGTGCTCATCGGCTACATGGCCGGAATCGCGGTTCTGATGATCGTCAGTCAGTGGGGGAAAGTCACCGGAATCTCCATCCCCCAAGGCTCGCCTCTCGACGAAACCTCGCACGTCCTGCGCCATCTGGGCGAAACGAATGCCGCGACCGTCCTCCTCGCCGTCGGCGTCCTGGTGTTCCTCCTGGTGACGAGCAAACTGCTGCCACATTCGCCCGCACCGCTGCTGGGGATGCTGCTCGGAGCGGCCGTCGTTGCCGTATTCGACCTGAAGGCCCGCGGCCTGACCGTGGTCGGATCCATTCCCGCACAACTACCGGCACCGTCGTTGCCAAACGTGAGTCTGCACGATTTTGCGTCTCTCGCACTGCCCGCGATCGGGCTGACACTCGTCGCATACAGCGATAACATGCTCACCGGCCGTGCCTTCGCCGAGCATGGAGACAACCTTGACGCCAATCAGGAATTCCTCGCCCTCGGCACAGCCAATCTCGGCGCCGGTCTGTTCCACGGCTTCCCGGTCAGCAGCAGCGGCAGTCGTACCGTCATCGGCGTATCGATGGGCAGCAAATCGCAACTTTATTCGCTTGTCGCGCTCGTCTCGATCATCCTCACGATGCTGTTCTTCGAGCCCATCCTTGCGTCATTCCCGAATGCCGCGCTCGGCGCCGTCGTGGTCTATGCGGCCTTGCGGCTCATCGACGTAGCCGAAATCAGGCGCATCGCCCGTTTCAGTCGGAGCGAACTCGCGATCGCGTTGTCCACGACAGTCGGGGTTCTGGTGTTCGGCGTACTCCTCGGCATCGGAGTCGCGATCGGACTGTCCATCCTCAATCTGCTGCGCCGCGTGGCCCGTCCCCACGACGGTGTACTCGGCTATGTCCCGGGAGTTCCCGGTATGCATGATGTCGATGACTATCCCACTACCCACCAAGTTCCCGGACTCGTCGTCTATCGCTATGACTCGCCATTGTTTTTCGCCAATGCCCAGGATTTCGTCGAACGCGCCCTCGAAGCCGTCGACGATGCCGAAACCAAGGCCGAATGGTTTCTTCTCAACGCCGAGGCCAACGTCGAAGTCGACCTGACCTCAATCGATGCGCTCGACCGGTTGCGCGAGATACTCACCGAGCGCGGGATCGAGTTTGCCATGGCCCGGGTGAAGCATGAAACACAGATCAATCTGGCCGCCGCTGGCTTCACCGAGAAACTGGGGACCGAGCGAATCTTCGCGACGTTGCCGACCGCCGTCGAAGCCTACCTACGCTGGTATGAAGCCAAACACGGGTCCACGCCGCCAGGCTTCACCATGCCCAATCGTTGAGGAATTACTACGCGGGCTGATAGGGCGACATGCCACCGCAAACATCAATCAGAGCGGGTCAAGGATCCGCTTGAGGAACTGGCGGGTGCGCTCATGTTTCGGGTCGGCGATAACTTCAACGGGCGGACCGCTTTCGAGGATCACTCCCCCGTCCATGAACAGGACTTGATCGGCCACTTGCTGGGCGAAACGGATCTCATGAGTGACGACCACCATGGTCCAGCCTTCGACGGCAAGGTCTTTCATGACTGCGAGCACCTCGCCCACCAATTCGGGGTCGAGTGAGGAGGTGGGCTCGTCGAACAGGACGACTTTTGGCCGCAAGGCAAGGGCTCGTGCAATGCCCACACGTTGCTGCTGTCCGCCAGAAAGCTGGAAGGGATATTGGTCAGCCTTCTCGCCGAGGCCAACACGTTCCAGGAGTTTCAGCCCGTCGGCAATGGCCTCGTCTTTGGGCCGTTTCTGGACGATGACCGGCCCTTCGATGATGTTTTCGATCACTGTTTTGTGCGGGAAGAGGTTGTGCGCCTGGAACACCATGCCGCTCTGGCCACGCAAGCGCTTGAGCTGGGCGGCCCTGGGCGTGGCTGCGAAATCAACCGTGACGTCGTCGATGCGGATGACACCCGCCTCCGGGATTTCGAGGGAGTTCAACGAGCGCAGCACGGTAGTCTTCCCCGAGCCCGACGGGCCTAGCAACGTGGTCACAGAACTGGACGGGATGGTGAAATCGACGCCGGTCAATACGTGGTTGTCGCCAAAGGATTTGGTCAGGCCCTGAACGGATACGAGATCGGTCATTTCGCTACATACCTATCGAGTCGGACTTCGAGCCGGTCCTGAACGAGAGACAACACGAAGCACACGACCCAGTAGTAGAACGCCGCGAGCGAGTAGAGCGCGAAGTACTCAAAATTGACCCCGGCGAATTCCTGAGCCTTGCGGAACACCTCGTTCACGAGAACAACTGCGGCAAGCGAGGTGTCCTTCAACAGCGAGAGCAACGTGTTAGAAAGCGGAGGCACCGCAGTACGTGCGGCCTGGGGCAGCACGATGCGCTTCAACGTCGTCGAATAGCCCATACCCACCGTCTCGGCGGCTTCCCACTGCCCGCGGGGCACGGACAGTATCGACGCCCGGATGATTTCGGCGGCATAGCCCGCGACATTGATACTGAAGGCGATGACCGCCGACGGGTACGGGTCGATCTTGAGCCCGAGCTGGCCCAGGCCGTAGAAGATCAGGAACAACTGAACCAGCAACGGCGTACCGCGCACGGCGGAGATGAACACGCGTGCCGGGATCGAGAAGTACTTTCGCGACGACATACGGGCCAGGGCCACGATCAGGGCCAGGGCGAGACCGAGGATGAAACAGATCGCCGTCAGCGGGATCGTCACCTTGATCATCGCGATGGCCATCGGCCCCGCTGCCGCCTGGATCGCGTCCCAGGCAGCGCTATCCATGACCGACCTCCGACATCACCGGGACCGTACTACTTGGACACATCTTCTTGGAAGTACTTCTGAGAGATCTTGGCGAGCGTGCCGTCTGCGCGAAGCTCGTCGAGAGCCTTGTTGAACGCATTTGCCAACGACGTGTCAGTCTTGCGGAAGGCGAAGGCCTGTTCGGTTTTTTCGCCCGCAGTCCCGACAATTTTGACATCGGTCTCGTTGGTGCTGGCAAGGTATTCGAGAACGGCGAGCTTGTCGTTGATGACGGCATCGACCCGTCCCTGTTTGACCAGGGTGATCGCCTGAGGGAAGGCCTCGACGCCCTGGACCTTGGCACCGGCGGCCTTGGCGAGCTTGGCGAAGGTAGTGGTCGTCGACTGCGCGGACGTCAGTCCCCTGAGATCGGCCAGCGACTTCACCTTGGTGTTGTCGGCCCTGACCACGATGACACCTTCGGACACGGTGTACGGCTCGGAGAATGCATACAGCTTCTGGCGTTCGGGGGTGACGGTCACCTGATTGCCGACTGCGTCGAAACGGTTGGACGTGAGGCCGGCGAAGATCGCATCAAAGGTGCTTTCGACGAACTCGACCTTGACGCCCAACGTCTTGCCGACAGCCCGTGCGACTTCGACGTCATAACCGGTGAGCTTGTTGGTCTGCTTGTCGTGATATGAGAAAGGAGAATAGGTGCCCTCGGTGCCGATCTTGATAACACCGTCGGATTTCACCGTCTCGAGCGTGGGCTTGTCACTGCCTCCGCAGGCCGCGAGCAGGGTGACTGCGGCCAGGGCAGCCGCGGCAAAAGTTAGTGAACGCTTCTTCATGTTTCCTCCAGAGTCGCTCAAAGCGGAAATCGCCGGCGGCTTTTGCCAGACTAGGGCAACCTCAAGACGCCGGGCCACGTGTCCGGCGTTCCGGCGGGAATCTTCGCGGCCTCCTCGTCGTTGTAAGACACGTACATGATCTAGGAAAGGCAACCATGGCTACCGTCACATTGACCTCTGAAATATTTGAAGACACCGTCACCGCCGATGGCATCACGCTCGTCGACTGGTGGGCATCGTGGTGCGGTCCGTGCAAACAGTTCGCGCCGATCTATGAGGCCGCGAGCGAGAAGCACAGCGACATCGTGTTCGCCAGCGTGAGCACCGAAGAGGAGCAGGAACTCGCCTCTCAGGCGCAAATCACCTCGATTCCGACGCTAATGGCGTTTCGTGACGGCGTGCTGGTGTTCTCCCAGCCCGGCGCTTTGCCTGAATCATCGCTCGAGCAGGTCATCAAGTCCGTACGCGAACTCGACATGGTCGACGTCAAGCGCCAGGTGGCCGAACAAGAGCTCAAGGCTTAACCAGGGGCGAGCAATCGCTGGCGCAATCTTTCGGCGTCGGTGCTCTGGTCGTCCTCCGACGTGGCAATTTCCATGACACGCGTGAGGTAACCGTTCACACTCGAGCCCACCACCCGGGCGGATTGCCTTACGCGGTCAAGCAATTCGTCGTCCGTCCGCCAACTCACTAGTCCCATGCCGTCGTGCTGGCGGACATGGAAAGGCCGCCTTGAGCTGCACGAATATAAGCCAAGGCGAGCCTCGCTCTTCGAAGCAGAATGTTGCGAGTTCGAGCGCCGAGATCATTGCCGCGAATGGCTGGTGCCTGCATTTGGTCCCAGACGGCATAGTGAAATGGCGCAGGCAATATATAACGGTCAGTCGTAGATGGTCACGTAATTGCCCCACTGCCACTGGCCCTCGACGGGGCTCGGCTTCTCCAGGCCCGCGACGAACGTCTTCGCCGTGGTGCCGCCTTCCGGCCAATCCAAGTTGCAATGAGCGATCGTCCCATTGCCGTGGCGGTTGACGCAGTACCGGCGCTCATCGGTCCCGCCGGACCCCTTCCACATGACCTGCCCGACTGCGGCTATCCCGTCCGCGCAATCGTCACGGACGTAGATGTGGTCCCCTTCCTTCACGATGGTTACGTAGGCGCGCCATGTACACGTCGTACGCTCACGGTCACCAAGAAAAGAGTAGGCGTCCCCAGGCGTCGAGTAAGCACGCTCTCCGTTGATCCATGTGGAGACCGCGTTGGCGCGCGACACCGGTGCGATGACGAGCGCGAGCGCTGCGAGCACAGCGAGCACGACTCCGAGACCGCGATGGGTGGTTATGGCTCTGTTCATATTTGTCCCCCGACATAAGACCCGGGCACAACTGCGCCGGCTATCGATGAATCTAAGTCACCATCAACCACAATGACAAGGGTGGTCCTCGCCGGGGTACGAGGCGAGTCGAAGTCAAGTCCGTGTTTTCGAGGCGCGCAAGCTCGCACCTGAGCCAGTGGGCAGCGGCCGCGGGCGGGAGCTGGCGCGGACTTGAGTGACGATCGGCGCGCTGGAGGCGGACATGAGGTTCGCGATGTTGGCCGGAAGCAACAGTCGCGATTCGACTCCGGCCGCGATGCGGTAGGGCTGGCGTTGCAGCAAGGGGCCGAGAGTCCGCCGTAGTCGGGACATTTCAGCCCTTACTGTGACCGTCCTGGACGAATCGGCGAACAGGTCATCGGCGAGTTGGGAGGCCGAACGGCCTTCGCGGTGGCGCACCAACGAGAGCAGAATCTCGACGTGTCTCGGCGAGGGCGATTGGGTCCAGTTGCCGTTCGGTCCCGACACGCGAAGCAACGGCTCGGCGCCGGCCAGGTCGAGCACCATTCTCGTGCCGTCGCGCTCCCTCGCGGTGATCGCGTCGTCGTGCAGCTGCAACAGCCAGCCACCGCGCAACGGTTCGGCGGTCACGTGACCAAGTGCCGGGAGCCAGGCGGCGCCGGCCGCGAGGTCGTCGGGAAGGGGCACGAATTCCGGGACGGAAAAGCCGGTGACGGCTGCGACCGCCCCATCCTGGGCGACGACGATCGCCTTGCCGTCCATACGCGCGAGCATCGGTGCGGCGACGGCGCGCAACAGCGACAACCGTTCCTGATGAGCCGAACGGATTTCGAGTTCGGCCAGGCGCGCGGCAATGTTGACCAGCGACAACGTGCCCGCGTGGACGGTATGCGTCGGCCCACTGAGATCAACGATGCCCAGCAGTTTG
Organism: Aeromicrobium sp.; assembly: GCA_014377785.1. GTDB lineage: Bacteria > Actinomycetota > Actinomycetes > Propionibacteriales > Nocardioidaceae > JACMOZ01. The sequence continues at coordinate 6,715 of JACMOZ010000095.1, read as the reverse complement.
CCGGTCAGCGGATCGTGCAAAGGAGCGGCGGCGCAAGTCCACGGCGTATGGGTGTCGGCGTAATGCTCGGCCCCATGGATGTGGACGGGGATGCCGGTGACGATACAGGTGCCGATGGCGTTGGTGCCGACATTGCCTTCAGTCCAGATCGAACCGCCGACGAAGCCAAGGCCGTCGGCATGTTTGAGGATCGCTGAACTGCCCTCCCGCCAGAGAACACGGCCTTCAGTGTCGGCGACGACCATGAGCTGGCCGGCCGATTCGGCGGCAGGAAGCAAATGAGAACGCAATTGCGGGAGCAGCGGATGGAGCCCACTCTGCTCGCGGGCGCGGATTAATTCGGTGTCGTCGAGCGGTTCCAGCTCCGGTCCCCCGCCCGGGTCGAGTCCGCGGGCGCTGACCCGGCGCCACGAGGCACCGATGACGTCACGTGGCGCGGAATCTGGTCGGCGACCTGCCAGCACTGCTTGGCGAACACGGAACATCGCTTGGGAGTATGCGCCAAGACCACCGCCGGGGAACCACGCTGTTGCATCTCGTGTAGCCATGGACCAAGAATGCACTCATCACGGTTGGAAAGACGTTGCAACCCTCTGCAACCCTTTCGGGCCTGGTGCCACAATGGTGTGCTGTAGGTCACAATCCCGAAGGAAGCCACTCATGACTCAAACACTGGACTCACAAGCCGTGACGTCGCCGCAGCAACGCGTGGACGCCTGGCTGGCCGATTTCGAGTCGGCGCTGAAGGCGCGCGATGTCGGCAAGGCCGCTGGCATGTTTGCCACGGCTAGCTTCTGGCGCGACCTCGTCTCGTTCACCTGGAACATCAAGACCGTCGAGGGCCCCGAAGGCGTCACCGACATGCTCAACGCCAATCTGGATCAGGCCGACCCCTCGGGCTTCCATACGAGTGAAGACCCGACCGAGGCCGACGGCGTCACCGAGGCGTGGATCGAATTCGAGACCGCCACCGGCCGCGCGCGAGGTCACCTTCGGCTCAAGGACGAAAAAGCGTGGACCCTGTTGACAACGCTGTATGAACTCAAGGGATTCGAGGAGCCAAGAGGCACTCAGCGTCCCCGGGGTGCCGAGCACGGCGCCAACCGCGATCGTGAGAACTGGACCGAAAAGCGGGAGCGCGAGGCGGCGGAACTCGGTTACAAGACGCAGCCGTATTCGCTCATCATCGGCGGCGGACAGGGCGGCATCGCCCTCGGCGCCCGCCTGCGCCAACTCGGCGTCCCGACCATAGTCATCGACAAACACGCACACCCGGGCGACCAGTGGCGCAGCCGTTACAAGTCGCTCTGCCTGCACGACCCGGTCTGGTATGACCATTTGCCGTACATCAAGTTTCCCGACAATTGGCCGGTTTTCGCGCCGAAGGACAAGGTCGCCGACTGGCTCGAGTCCTACACGAAGATCATGGAGATCAACTACTGGAGCAACACCGAGGCCAAGAGCGCCCATTATGACGAGGCGACCCGCGAATGGACCGTGGAGATAGAGCGAGATGGGCAACCGGTTGTCCTGCGCCCGAAGCAGCTGATCCTCGCGACCGGCATGTCCGGCAAGGCGAATGTTCCCAATTTCAAGGGGATGGACCGCTTTCGCGGCGACCAGCACCACTCCTCGGCGCACCCCGGTCCCGACGCGTATGCGGGCAAGAAAGCCGTCATCATTGGGTCGAACAACTCGGCGTTCGACATCTGCGGTGCGCTCTGGGAAAAGGGCGCCGACGTCACGATGGTGCAGCGTTCTTCGACCCACATCGTCAAGTCGGACTCGCTCATGGACATCGGTCTTGGCGCCCTGTACTCCGAGCAAGCCGTCGCCGGCGGCATGACGACCGAGAAGGCCGACCTCGCGTTCGCCTCGCTCCCCTACCGGATCATGCACGAATTCCAGATCCCGCTGTATGACCAGATGCGCGAGCGCGACAAAGAGTTCTACGACCGACTCGAGGCTTCGGGCTTCGACCACGACTGGGGCGACGATGGTTCCGGCCTGTTCATGAAATATCTGCGACGCGGCTCCGGCTACTACATCGACGTCGGTTCAGCCGATCTCGTGGCCAACGGCGACGTCAAGCTGGCTCACGGCAACGTCCGCGAACTCACCGAGGACTCCGTGGTGCTGGAAGACGGAACTGTTTTGCCCGCCGATCTTGTCGTCTATGCGACTGGCTACGGTTCGATGAACGGCTGGGCTGCCGACCTGATCTCCCAGGATGTCGCCGATGCGGTGGGCAAGGTGTGGGGGCTCGGTTCGGAGACGACCAAGGATCCCGGTCCGTGGGAGGGCGAGCAGCGCAATATGTGGAAGCCCACCCAGCAGCAGAATCTCTGGTTCCATGGCGGCAACCTGCACCAATCGAGGCACTATTCGCTGTATCTCGCCCTGCAGTTGAAGGCGAGGCATGAGGGTATCGAGACGCCGGTCTATGGCCTCCAGGAAGTGCACCATTTGAGTTGATTCGCCGAGCGGCCGGGAGCATGCAGACGCGTCCGGTCGCTTCGGCGTCATCCGTTCACACAATGTGTCGGATACCTATCAAATCATTGGCGCCTCTGGCCAATCGACCGTCACACGTTACAAGTGGCACCTGCAGAAGCAACGAGCAGGCTAGATAGAAAGCGTCCGCGATCTGGAATCGCTTCCGGAGAGTCCATGAGGCCGCGATGAGCTTCTGGCCATCGATGGCTTCGAGCGGAAGCCGTTCCAGGCTCACCATGCACGCCGAGGCTTCCTTGTCGCCCAAAGTCCCTGCCCGCTCCAGTCGCGCGATGGCAGATGCAACTTCGGCGAACAGATGCGAAGGGGCGAAGAGCGTTCCGCTTTCACTCATGGCTTGGGCCACGCGATCACCACGTTCGCTGCCCATCAGAAACTCGACGATTGCGCTGGCGTCAATCACCATCATCGTTCGTCCCGTTCGTCCCGTACGTCGTCCATCAGTTTTTCGACGTCGATCTGCTTGTGGATTCCCAGACTGCGAACCTCGGCAATCCATTGCTCGATCGGGGGACGGCTCAGCTCACGCTTGAGCATCTCCAATAACAAGTCGTTCAGAGAAATCCCGAGATCGGATGCGCGCTTTTTGAGCGCCATGTGCAACTCATCGGGAACCCGCTTGACCTGTACATTCACCATGCATCCCAACGTAGCATGCTTTTCGCATGCTCTTTCGGTTTGACCTTGTTCACAGATCCGAGGTAAATCCAGTTGGCCCGTATGCAGAAACGCCAACCGGAAGTCGTCCCTCGGAAACAGCCGTCCCAAGGGCTTCCAGCCAGATCGGCAGGCCAACCACGGGCGAGCCGTACAGGATGTGTTCGGCCGTGACCGGATCAATCTCGATCGGTGGCTCTTCGAACACGTGCCCCGGTCGCTCTGCGATCGGGACGATGCGTCCCAGAAGATGCGTCCCGTTCGCCAATCCGGAAAAATATCCAAGGTCACGCACCTCAATCGCTGAATGGCCGCGCCTGATCACCCTGGCGTAGCGTCCCGAAGTGCCCACAAGGTTGTAGAACGCCATCTCCGAGTCTGCCCATTGTCGAATCATCGGAATGCGTTCCCGCAGTGGAGCGCCGAGCCTGAGGTCGACGTAATCGGCGAGTCCACCGAGGTCATACAAGGCTCGGTGGTGGCACACCACATCGAGGTGGGCCGCCTCGACGAGGAGTTCGTGCGGAAACGGTTCGCCCGCATCGAGGACCTCCACCAGCCAGGTCGCGTCGATGGCTTCGCGCGCGGCAATAGCCAGACGCTCATCGTGCTCGATCATCATCCATCGCAAGGCCTGGTTTCGGATCCACCGGCCGAGCGCCCAGGTCGGCGCCGAGTTGCCGAGACGAAGTGGTTCCTTGACCAGTCGCTGCCAGCTGCGTGTGCAAAAGACCTGGCTGTCCCGCAAAATCTCCAGCGCAAAATCGGCGCGCCCTTCGGCCTCCGCGCGAAGGCATTCATCGAGCATCACCCGGTGCCGTTCCAAGCGTAAGTCCCACGTTGTCATCAACCGTCGTCGATTGTCTCCTTCGGTTCCGAGCCACCAGGTTTGGCGGGTGGGATGGTCAGGGTCATAGAGGTTGTCGTTCATCCGACCAGCCTGACCCGGCGACTCCGCTGTCAGAAGAACTCGGTGGTGTCCCTGTGGACAAACAGCATCACGTTGCGAGGTTGTGGATTGGAAACTGTGTAGCTCCGTGCCAGGCGAAGCTAGATGGCGTCGGCGTAGGTCGTGGCCGTTCGAGCAACCTTGGTGGCATAGGCGACGCTTCGGTTGTAGGTGAGCACCGCGGCCGACCAACCCCGCGACTCGCCCAGGTCGCCACCCGATTCGCATAAGTAACGACCGGCAGCCAGCGCCGCATCCTCGATGTCCTGAGGATTCTTCGCGCCGTCGCCGTCACCATCGATGCCCCAGCGTTTCCACGTCGACGGGATGAATTGGAACGGGCCGACCGCGCGGTCCCACGTCTTGTCGTCGTCAAGCTCTCCGCCGTCGGTGTCGCGAATGGCGAGCAGTCCGGTCGAGCCGTCGAGCGGCACGCCAATGATGGACGGGCGGGCGACGCCATCCCCATCGATGCTGGCGCCGCCGAACATGCCGTGATTGCTCTCTGCGTTTGCAATTGCGGCGAGCGTGTTCCAGGCGAGGCGGCATTCGGGGTTTTCCTCGTCAACGCGCAGGGCCGCACGGGCATAGGCACCGAGGGCGCGCCGACCGATGGCGGTTGACCTTGACGTCGCAGACACCCACGCCGCGTCGGGCTGACCATCAGTCGCAGGCGGAAGCGCGGCAGGTGCCGGGCGATCGACCGGAGGCGGAATCGTTTCACGATTGACCACGACGATCGCAGCCAAAGCGATCGCTGCGACGGCAAGGGCCGCCAGTCCGTAACGGCTGAGATTCACTCCCCCAGTGTCCCGACCGGCGCCAAATCACCGTGTCATGATCGATTGCCAAGGCGTCACCGGATCTCACAACGCAGTCAAAAACGCGACCTGCGCCGCCACCGACTTCTCGAAAACCTCGCCGACATAGATGTCAAAGTGGCCAACGTCAAAACGCTCAATATGAACTGGCCCGGCGGCCTTCTGCCCGACCTTTTCGACGGCCGCGACCGGCGCGATGCTGTCCATGGTCGCAACGACGAGGAACAACGGCATACGCAGCTTCTTCGCTCGGGCGACAGGCCTGTTGATCAGTATCGGCAGGATGCCGCGGGCGCACATTTCGTTGCGGAAGGTCGGCCCCATGATCATCTGATAACCGGACTCGCCGTCACTCGACGTGATGGCCGCAAGCGAACCCGGCGGCCCGACGATCGGTATGAGGTGAGGGGCTCGCCGAAGCAGGACGCGGGCGTTGTCACGCACAGCATGAGCAGTCAGCTTCAACAATTGCACCGGCCCGGCATACCCCCAGATCATCAGCACCGCAGCCAACCCGTCCATCGCCGCGCCTTGCGAAATCACTCCGGCGATGCGTGGGTCTTTGGCCGCGACCGCGACAACGTGTCCGCCGGAATAGGAGCTGCCCCACAAGACGACGCGTTCGGGATCCACACCGTCAAGGGTTCGGGCGTAGGCGACCACCGACTGGTAGTCCTCACGATGCCGCCGATGATCGACGTTTTGGCGGGGCTCACCATCTGAGGTACCGAAACCGCGGTAGTCGAAGACCAGTACATCGGCACCGGCCGCCTGAAAACGCTCGGCGAAGGGCTCGAGTCCCGCATCTTTCGTCGCACCGAATCCGTGGCCCATCACCACGCATGGCCTGCCTGATGGCGTGGTCAAGGCATCACTTTCGGCCCGAAAGTGCCACGCGGCAATGCGAGTTCTGTGACTGTCGATGTCGACGTCTTTTCTCATGCCATCGATTGTGCTGCCGGTGGGCCGGGCCGGCCACCCGACCGGCGGGAGAACCGCTCCAATAGTTCACGAAACCGTCGTCCCAGTGTTCACATCGCGACGTAGTGGGTCAGCATCGCCTGCACCTCATAGATATCGACGCCCTTGCCGAACTGCTTCTGGATCGGAGTCATATTTCCCGAAATCCAGATTTTCAGCTCTGCATCGAGATCGAAGTTCCCAGCAGTCTCCACTGCAAAGTGGCTGATGCTCTTGTAGAGGATCGAGTGATACTCGACCTTCTTGCCGGTAATCCCCTGCTTGTCGACAAGGATCAACCGCTTGTTCGTGAAGAGGAACGAATCGCGCACCAGTTGATACGCCGCATGGATTACTTCGCCGTTGCCGAGTAACCGCGCGAATTCGGCCGTGGCCTGTGCAGGATCAACCTTCGACGCATTTCCCAGCATTCCGCCCAAAACACCCATTGTTCACTCCGCCTCGTGATGGATCTCAACCGTACGCGCCAAGATCGTTGCCGTCAGCCTGACCGCCCGACGCAAGCATCCGGATCACACGGTGTGAGCGGACCGTCGCGAAACGGGAGCAAATTGAACTGGTAGCGGAGTGCGCCGAGTGGCCGCGAGATTGGGGCCGGCATTTAGCCGTTGGCTCAATGTCGAATCATCGCTCGAATGGAATCGTGGCAAAGTCTCACGCCGAGATGAAAGACCTCATGCCGATGCTTCCCATATCGATCGAGTTGTTGAAGAAGCGGATGTCTTCGTCCTCTTCGAGCAGGCTGAGCGAAGCGATCATGGGCCGGTAGTGATCGTCGGTCGGCACCGCGATG
>JACMOZ010000094.1 GCA_014377785.1 Aeromicrobium sp. | reverse complement strand
TTGTTGGATACTCAACCGGCACAAGCCCAGTGACTTCTGTGAGGCGTCGCATCGCCTGCTCGTGAACGTCCTCGGACACCGCGGGAGCCGCGAACGCCGGGGATAGGATCGCGACTCGATCGCCGACAGTGGCCTTAGGGACGTTAGTGAATGTGCGCATCCAGTCATTGAATCAGAGGATCGGACCGCCACGCACGTTCATAACGCCCGCAAAAAGAACGACCTGCGGGCGTGGATAGGCTGGTCCGATGCTCTTCCAGACCGAACATCTATCGGTGCGTCAGTTTTGCCGCGACGACCTCAATGACTTCGCAGACCTCTGCGCGGACCCGAACGTGATGCGATTTGTCGGGGACGGGACCGTCCTCAGCCGCCCCGAAGTATCGCAGTGGATCGAAATCTGCGAGCGAAAGTACGTCGATCGCGGTTACGGCACCTCGGCCGTCTTCGACGCGCGATCTGGCGAGTTCGTAGGCTACTGTGGCGTGATTCGAGCGCCGGATCGAGACTTCGATGAACTCACATATATCTTTCATCAGAAGGCTTGGGGCAACGGTTATGCAACGGAAGTCGGGATCGGCATGCTCGACCACGTGTTTCGCATCTCGTCGCTGGACTCGATCTCGGCGACGATCGAGCCGGAGAACGAGGTCTCCAAACGCGTTGCAGCAAAGTTGGGGATGATTGAACTGCCATTCGATTCCGATGGCGTGAGTTATTGGAGAATTACACGCGAGCAGAACTGCGCTCGATAGCCCTATTTAGTCCCCTGACGTGCAACCCTGTTCACGGTGTCGCTAGACCAACCCTCTACGCGGGATCGCTTCCCTGGACAAGCCCAGCTCTCATCGCAGGTTCAGGTGCTGAAACGGCGTGGGGCTACCGTCCGGTCACGGAGTAGCGGCGTTCGATTTCTGAAGTCGCGTGGCCCCACGCACTGCCGGCGCCCCGTTCCCGGTGAGCCTCGAAGGCGGCTGCATCCTCGAAGCGCTCCTCGACCTGCCATATCAGCGGATTGTTCGTCGTCGTGACGATAAAGGATCGGCATCCCGGTTCATCGCGGGTCAGGGAAAGATGCAGTGGCAGGTGATCCCGCACAGTGGCCATCTGGTCCTCGGTGTGGCAAACAAGCTGCCCGGTCAGGCGCACCTCAGAGCCGAGTAGGTTCTTTTTCATCTTGTAGTTGGTCAGCTGCACGCCGGCCTTCACTGGGTGCTGTTCTGCCTCGACGGTGAATCCGTAGCGTTCGAAGAACGGGCGGGCTGTAACGCTGACGTCGGCCGTTAGCGCTGCCATGTGCGCCTTACGCGCGTGAGCCTCCACGTAGCCGATCAGCTGTCGCGCTACCCCTTGTCTCTGATGTCGCGGGGCGACGAACAGCATGTCGATGTACCCCGCAGGGTTCACGTCGGAGAAACCGGCCGGTGCGCCATCGATGGTCGCCACGTAACTGTTCCGCGCCTGCATAGCCGCATGCCAGGTGGACAGGTCGCGATCTTCTGGCCGAGCCCAAGCTTGAATCTGCTCCGGCGAATAGTCGGCGGCAGCGGTCTCGGTCACCGCGGCAAGAAATATTGCCAATGTGCCTGCGGCATCCGCATGACCGTACGGACGAATGGCAACGGCCTGCGTATCCCTGCTTTTGTCCAATTCCACAGAACTAGCATCTCACCGCGACCGGTCACAACTTTGCAGCTCCTGCGGTGCCCGTAAGACGGACCTCTTACGGGACGCTCAACACGCTGAACCAGTCGGCGTCCGGCGTCTCTGCAGATCAGCAAAATCAGGCCATAGAGAGTCGCTGCCACCAGCACGGTGACCCTTCCCGAAGCCTCATCCGTCCAGTAGCTGTCGAATCACTCACGAACTGCGTTGATGGCCGTAGCGCTCCGCCATCTTCTCGGAGAGCAGCTGCGCTGCTTCCGCCGCGGTGAGTGCCAGGCTCTCACTTTCCTCAACGCCGAGTTCGTTGAGCGCCCGAACTAGATACAGCGGTAATGGCTCCCTCTGGGTCACGGTTTCGGGTGCCCCGCGGTCCGGCAACTTCTTCTCACGAACACAGGCCCAGAACGCCTCAGCGTCAACGGCGAGCTGGGTTCGCAGAATGTGGTTCCACATCCCGGCAGAGTACGTCGACCTGTCGACGGGTCTGGAGATTCGAGTGCGGAGGATCTGCCCGTCCCAGAGCGCCAACTCATAGGTGCGGTGATGCCTGACAGGCTGTCCTGACGCGCCGCGTACGAGCTGCCACTTATCCGCCACGCAGAAATCGTCGTGGTCCTCGCGGGTCGCGGCCGGGTACTTACTCACCGCCGCGCTCAAGCCATTCGAGGAGCTGCTCGTCGGTTGAAAGTTTGATGAGCTGCACGAGTGCCCAGTTGCCGGCGTGATTCGGAGCACGGTCCAGTCGGTCGTCCCAGTCTTCGGCGTACTCACGAAGCGACAGAGCGAGGTCAGCGAGTGCGCCGTCAACATCCGTACCCTCAGACACGAAGGGGCGACC
>JACMOZ010000093.1 GCA_014377785.1 Aeromicrobium sp. | reverse complement strand
TGGGACCGCCACGCCGCGGTGATCTTCGACAAAGGAAACGGGCCGTTCCGCGACTGCGACCCCAACCAAGGTCATCTCTACCGGCGCAAGGACACAACCGCCAGGATCGTACCCGCATCGATGCCACCGAACGACGTGGAGCTCTAGCAGGGTTCGCCACGTGCGTTTTGGAACGTGCGCCGGCAGAAATTGTTCGTTAATCGATAATTCATCAATCCAGGATGGAGCTGTTCGAAGAGGGTCAGAACACTGGATGTTCCGACTGCGTCGCGAGGAGCGCACCCGGAACTTCCTGGTCCTCAAGGGTCGGGGCGAATTGCTTGGGATTGGTCAAGGTGATGAACAGGCCTGTGCCTTGTCGGACCCGATGCGGGAAGGTCCGGTACTGCCCAAATTCACAAGTGCACCAGGGACCGCTACACCCGCCGCCACCGGCACTCCTCGATCGGGCACGTCACACTGGTGAACTTCGAGATGCAATACTCGCCACAGGCCGCAGAGATCCCACTCTCCGCTATGCCCGTGGCCAGTCTCCGGGTTCAAGGCCAGGCACGTTAGTTAATCGGCTGATGGGTGGGCGTCCTCTAACGGCCGTGTGGGGCCTGTGGTGATTGTATTCGTGCAGCCACCGCGGTGGCGCGTTGCGGCCGGCGGTTTCGGTGCACCCAAGGGCTCTCGCACAACGTTCAGCCTCGATCGCGTGCAAGCGTCGCCGGTGGCGCCGGGCTGGAGCAGGAGCTCGCCGAGTGAGACGGACCGACGAAAGTCCGGTCGTCAACGCCGACGGTCGAATTTGTCGATCTGTGGCTGTGCCAGCCCGTTGAGTTGGGGATCCAATCCAGCTCCCGCAGTGATAAGTCGCAGTGCCTCGACGTGCGCGTCGAACGCGTTTCGTCCATCCCCGGTCAATTTGCACCATGTCACCCTGCGCAAGTCGGTCCGACCTGTGGACGCACTTTTTGTGGTCGTCACGAGCCCTGCCTCCACCAAAGCCTTCAAGTGTTTCGACAAGTTGACGTCGCTGATAACCAACGCTTCCCGTAGGACAGCGAAGTCAATCTCGTCGGCGACTCGCAGAAGCCCGCAGATCCTCAGACGCAGTGGCGCGTGAATTACTTCGTTGAATCTCGGCTCAGCGCCCACGGCGAATGTCCTGCATCTGGAAACGGTCGAAGAGCCGTCCGAACGCCAACGTCGCGGCAAAAGTAGCGGCGACCGGCGCGATAGTCCACCAGTTCAACTTGAGCGCTAGAAGCCCAAGTGACGTGCTGAGCATCACCAAGACAACCGCGACAAGCCCGGCGACTACGAACATCCCGCACCATCCAAGCCGAACACGTCGAACTCGACTGGTCACGCGGGAGGCGAACAGGAGCGCCAGCACAGCCACCACAGCGAAACTGGGACCAACACCGGATCCAATCGCGGGCGATGCCACAAATAGCGCAAGAACCACCCCAACCGCCGGGTACAGCCATGGGGGAGTTGTAACAAACGACACAAGTACGTCGCGGTCATTATCCAAGGCGTCGAGCACACCGCTGGCAGTCGTCGAACTTACTCGAGTGTCGTTTTCGTCAGAGTCTTTTTCGCTTTCCATGACAGAAAGTCTACTTATTACTTTCTGTTCAAGCAAGTGAAAAATACGAACAGTGCTGCTCGCCGTCAGTAACCTGCGAATGCGATATGAGCTCGCATTCGACTCAGATTGAAACCATACAACCGGTATGCTCTCGCGTAGAAGAGTCATTTCGGGGAGGGCCGATCATCATTCTTAGCGAGCAAACCGCCTTCAGCCGCACAGTGCCCCGAGAATTGGTGCATCGAGCGGCCATCGCAGAGGTCTACCTGACGTCGTTCTCTCAGACAGGTGAGGACGAGTTCGAAATCAGCGCACAGTGGCCTCGAAGTCATATGTTTTATCGAACCCTGAACGGCGCCGTTGACTCCGCACTGCTGACCGAAACATTCCGGCAGGCTACAGTCCTGATCGCCCACCTCGGTTATGCCGTTCCTCTTGAACACAGCTTTCTGATGCCCGACATGCAGGTCACTCGTTGTGAAGACTATTTGGGCAGTGGGGACCGTCCCGCTGAGCTGCGCCTCAAACTGTCTGCGGTAGAGGTTCGTCGAACCCCCAAGAGCGTTGTGGGACTGCGCGTGGACGGAACTTTCACCTGCGACGGCACGCTCATTGGACGGGCGAGCGCGGGAGCGCGGTTTATCGATCCTCGGTCCTATCTTCGCTATCGAACCAGACACAGAAAAGCTGCTGCTGCTGCCCATCGGGTGGTGGCGGTAGAACCGTCTCGGGTCGGTGCGGCGACTCACTCGGGAGTACTGCTAGTTCAATCGGCCGGAAACGACAACTGGCCGCTTCGAGTGGACGTCACCCACCCGGTTTACTTCGACCACACTCTGGATCATGTTCCCGGCGCGGTGCTACTAGAGGCTGCGCGGCAAGCGATCCGGCTCAAGATGAATGATCCGAATCTCGACTTCTCTCAGCTTCAAGCGTCATTCCATTCGATAGCCGAACTCGATCAGATACAGACAGTTACCGCGTTGACTGTTCCATCGTCCGACGGCATCACCGACACCTGGACAGTGACGATCCAATCAAACGAAGAAACGCATATGACAGCTACCTTCGCTCGCGTCCACTCGGACGTCTCGCCAATGGGTCCTCGAATATCAGATTCGCCAAATTCGCCTTACCGCGGGGCAACGAAAGAGCGATGCCCGGGAGGAGAAAATCCCACATCTGGTGAACCCGCTCCAGCACGTCGGCTCGGTCGGTGAGCACTTCGGACACCATTTGAACCCCCGTGAATGACGCCACGATATATCGGGCAAGTTTGTCGGTATCCAGCGATGGGTGCAGATCTCCCTGGAGTTGTGCAAGTGCGGCGAGCTCGCTCATCGAGCGAATCCAGTCCTCGTATGGTTCCTGCACTAGATGCCCGAACGCTGCGGCTTCCAGCGTCAACCTAATCCCCGCCCGGACGATTGGATCTGACACCAACTGTCGCGCAAACGATCCGCATATCAAGATCATGGATTCCAGAGCAGAATTGTCCGCCGCACTAATCTCAGCAGCGGCGGCGGTCACCAGTGCGTGCTGGGCGCTTATCACAGCGATAGCAAGCGCCTGTTTAGACGGAAAGTGGAAGTACAAAGCCCCTTTAGTTACCGACGCCCGATCAGCGACTTGTGAGATCGATGCGTTGCCATATCCCACTTCCTCAAAAACCGACGCAGCGCCGAGAAGAATAGCGTCCCTGGTGGCTTTAGCCCGGTCTTGCAGAACCATCTACTCAACTTTCATCTCGAACTAGTCGAACGGCGGACACAATTCTTCACGAAGAGCCCAGCGATAGAGAACCCAAATCGATCGTTCTTATAGGGGCTACCGGTTTCATCGGATCACGGGTGCTACGGACTCTCACGTCATCACCGATGGTTCACCCTACGGTATTGACGAGATCGGACAGCTCTCCGTGGCCCGCGAGCGAAATCCAACAGGTTCGGGCGGAATTGGATGACGTTGATTCCCTGGCGCGCGCTATCGAAGGTGCCCACTGCGTGATCAACGCCGCGTCCTACGTTGGATCTGATGAAAGCATCTCCACTGCAGTGAACCAAGACGGGGTTGCCAACTTGGCAAAAGCATGCCGAATGGCCGACGTACTGGGCTTAGTGCATGTCAGCACAACTGCTGTGTACGGATCGGGCCCGCACCGGGGCGAACACGAAGACGAACTTCCAATACGTCCCGAGTCGATGACAAGCCGGAAGAGGGCGGCGGGAGACCAAGCTGTGTTAGACACAGGCGGGTGTAGCGTTCGTCCCGCTCTTGTCGTCGGGCACGGAGACAAGTGGGTGGGTCCAGGTATCGAACAGATGATTCGGACACTTCGTGGGACCCTGGACCACGGCCGAGCGAAACTATCAATCATCGAAGTCGGCGACCTGGGCGCAGCGACTGCCCACCTTGCGATGCGCGCGTCGCCATTTCGCGGAGCCCTCCATGCGGCGTATTCGACGCCCCTGAGCCTCAGTGATCTCCTCCACCGTCTCAGTCCCGCATTAGGCGCCACGGCGTCTGAGCGTAGCTTCACGCTCGTGGAAGCGCTTCCTCTTCTCGAAACAGTAGGTTTCACACAGCACCAGGTCCGGATGATCGCCCAGGACCATTGGTACGCGAGCGGGAAACTATGGCAAGAAGCGGGGCGGTCAGAAGCAGATCGAGGCGACTCATTGAGCGTCGTTGTTCCGTGACACCGAGGTCGTTCTTCCTGGGCTGAACTGAACGTTGAACCCGTTGGCGGGGCACGCCGGCGATAGGCGTGCCCCGCAGTGACTCCGGTCTTCAGTAGTTATCCGCGCGCCGACTCATCAGCACGCCCGCGACGAAAATGACAACTGCAAACACGAGGAAATAGAGACCGCTGCCGGCCGGAGACCAGTGGAAGTCGACCCCGGCGTCCAACCCCATGAAGTTCCGGGCGTTCAAGAACGGGAGGAATACCGCTGCATCGGCAGCACGCTCACCGAATAGCTGCGGCAGCATCAGCTCTACGACGCTGGGCCACAAAACCACGATCGCGATGGCTGCCGCCACATTCCGAAAAAGCGCCGCGATACCGAGCGCAAAGACTGCAGCCACACCGGCAGTTAGAGCTCCAGTGACGTAGAGACTCCACGCTGGCTGGCCAAAGATCTCTAGATCGCGCGCTGCCTCGCCGGCCACCAACCGGAATGCGAGCGCAGATGTGACTAGGCAAACCGCAGCGCTAACGGCGGTGATCGCAAATCCGACCACGGCCTTCCCGATGAGAACGGTCGATCGCCGAGGTGTTGCGATGAATGTCATCTGGATCGTGCTATGGGAATACTCCACCAACAGAACCATGGCGCTGAGAATCATCAGAGCAGTCAATCCGACGCCCAGAGTTCCGTCGCCTAAGAATCCCATTGTCACCATTGGCAGGATGACCGGAATCGGACCGTTTGAGCAGTCGCTTGCATTGCAATAGTTCACCTGCTGGGCAACCGTCGCTGCAAGGAGGCTTGTTGCACCCACTGACAAGAGCAACGCGCTCAGAAGGCAGATCGCGAGGAGTCGGGTACTGATCAGTTTGATTGCTTCGGACTGGATCGACCGGATGAGGGGTTTCATGACGGTTCACTTTTCGTTCGGAATTCTGTAGCTGCGGATGTCAGTTGGAGGTAGCGCTCCTCGAGCGAATGCCCTTCGGAGATACTGATAATCCCTGCCCTGAATTCGAAGAATGCCGCCATTACTTCTGACGTCGTAGCCCCGCCAACGGAGCCGGTGGCGCCCCTTGCACTTCTGGAATGGACCGTCCACGTCCATCCGTGCGCCACCGTAGTCGCCTCAATTGGGAGTTCGTTTATGAGTTCAGGGTCATAGACCACCTCTACTGTCGCCGCGTTGTCCTTCACAAAATCGTCGAGGCTGCCGTTGAAGAGGAGAGTTCCTCTGCCCAGCACTAACAAGTCATCCGCAACGAGCGCCATCTCCGGCAGCAGGTGCGACGCAATAAGTACGGTCTGGCCGCGCTCGGCCTCACGGAGGAGGAACTCACGAACGAATTCAACGCCCGACTGATCCAAACCGTTCAGCGGCTCGTCAAAGACCAACACATCGGGATTACCCAGAAGTGTCGCCGCGATACCCAGGCGCTGTTTCATTCCCAGCGAAAATCGGCCTACTTTTCGGTCGCCCACATCGGCGAGGCCTACGGATGCTAACGCCTGCGACGCGTTCCGGTCCGGAAGATCTGATGCACGGGCGATCCATCTGAGATGGTTCAGGGCCGACCGGTTGGGGTGCACCCACGCAGCATCGAGTAGCGCGCCGACTTCCTGGACGGGGAAGGGCATGTCTCGGACACGCTTGCCCCGAATCAACGCGTGACCGCTATCCGCCCGCACTAACCCGAGCAGTATTCGCAACAGCGTGGATTTGCCTGACCCGTTCGGCCCCAGGAGACCTGTGATGCGGCCTGGCGGGATCGACGCCGTCAACCCACCCAGCACCACGTTGGAACCGAACTGCTTGAAGACAGATTCAAAGGAGATGCCCTCGTTTGAGGGGCTCAATCGCGTGACCGCTTGGTGGAGGGACGGTCGATTTTGTTGAAGAGCCAAATCGCAGCCACCACTGTGGCAGCGAGCACTACCGCGCCGAGGAACAGGTTCCCGGAACCCAGCAGCAGCCCCGCAACCAGTGCCAGCGGGAGCGCCGGGACCCAGTATTTTCCCTTGTAGAGAATTAGTTTCATCGTTTCATTCATTTTTCGCTCCTGTTGTAGTTCGTGATTCGAGGCAGTCCATGACCTGTTTCATGTCGTCTATTGCAGCTTGGTGCCCCTCAACAGCGGCGACCCCCACCATATTGAGAACCACTTCATCGACGCCGATATCCGCGTAGGTTCGGATTTCGTCTGCAATCTCAGAAGCAGAGCCGTACGCAAAAATGCCTGTTTTCAGAGTCGCTCGCACGTCATTTGCGATTTCCCCTGTGAGGACAGCTCCGGCCTTCGCGAACATGTCGCGATAGTGGGGTTGCTGAAGATGGCCGCTGTACCCCACGTAACTCAACTGCACGGGGTTCCTTGTCTCAGCGGCGATTGCACACTGGAGGATTGCAACGACGCGAGGTCGTTCTCGGTTTTCGCTATCCGCGCCGCGCTGGAGCTCAGGCATCAGGACGTTGTGCAGATAGCTTTTCGGAGTGAGCCAGGTGACGACAAAATCGGCGACCGCGCCGGCCTTCACCGCCATCCGGGGCCGTAATAGTCCACACCCAATTTCGACCGATGGTGCGTCCATCGGATAGAGACGCACGGGGTTCGGTCCTTCTGAATTGATTCCAGCCCCGTTGACGAGCGACTTCACGTCGCGCACGTACTCGCTCGTGAAGCTTCCCGGTGTCGACACTGCAGCGGCGTTCAACGTCTCGGCAAACGCGGGCGTGCCTATTCCGTAGGCCACGCTGACAGATCGCCGCATGAGCTTGGCGAGGGACCGTGCTTGCACAGCGGCATCGTACGGTGTTCTTAATGGAGCGATGGCAACGCTGATCCCGACATCGATGGACATGCCAGATCCGGCCAGTGCTGCAAACAACTGGTGGCTCTCCACGAGCAGAGACTGGCCGATCCACAACCGGCAGGACTGTTGTTCCGCAAGCCTCCCGTACAGTTTGAGGTCGGCGACTCCATCGGCTTGCGCCGCAAAGAGGATGGAAACTTTCACAGTCGGTTCGCCGTTGCTCGGGTCGTGTCGGTCAAGCTCAGCGGAACCCACTCTCGTCGGCCCTCCAGCGCTCCTTTTAACAACGTCATAGTGTCAAGCACGCCGGACCATCCGAGGAAATAGCCCAGTGCGCTGTAGTTCTCTTGTGCCCCGATGTAGTAGCCGTCGCTGGCGGCTTTTGCCATGGCCGCGTTCCAGTAGTTTTCTGCGTCGTCAAGTGGCCATGTTTCCTCGAGGCAATCGGCTAGCCACACCAGCGACTGGACGACGCCTGCCGCACCATGGCAAACACTGAGGTCTATCTCGACGTGGGAGCCCTCTAGGGCGCAGGCCAGGTTTATCAAACGGCGAAGGTCAGGAATCGGGGTTCCGGCGCGGGCCAAATCTCCTGCGACCATGATCAGTCCCCCCGCTCCGCTACACCAGCCGATCGGTAGGTCATCGGGGGCCCTCACGATTTTTTCGCGGATCCGTTCAGCGATGAGGGCCGCCCCGCTGTGATCGTCTAACGCTTTCGCCATCCTGAATTGGCTCCAGTCAAGGCCGACGTCACCGTGCGCCAGGTCCCACTCTCCTTTTCGCCCGCCAGAGAGCGCTGTCGCCGCCCGAACTCGGGCCATGAGCATTTTGTCGGTGTCTGGTAGTCCTGACAGGATCAGCCCTGCACCCGGCAGGCCGAGAAGGGCGTCAGCGTTATTGAGCTGTTCTGACGTCCCAGTGCTCAACATGTCGTCGACGTACATCTCTATTGCTTCGATGCGAGCGGCACCGTGACCGAACAAGTACTCCAGCGAAATCGGACCGGATATTGCCGACAGCGGATTCGCCTGCAAGCTCTCGCGCTGTTGGCGCTCGATTGAAGCGATTCCCCGGTCTACATCTGCGGAGAAGGTGGTTTTGTTGCGGTCGCCCGGATCTTGGTCCGCAGAACGAGCAAACAGTGCGGCAACGCCGCCCGCGTCATGGAAGGCGACGGATATCCCCGGCTCGTAGGTCATGCGTTGCCGTCCGACGGACGTACCGAGCCACCCAACTTCGCGTCCCTGTGCTCCGTCCACCTCGACGGCAAGAGCACGGAATTCCGCAATGGCCGTCTCGGCGTCGAGACTGCCGTCCTTCCATGCGTTGGCGAAAGGGCGAGGAGGGTTCTTCGGCATCGGCAGGTTGCGCTCGATCCGCTCCACGCGCAATTCCGCCATACCTTCGTGGATCAAGTTCTCCTCCTGCGCAAGTCCCCGAACAGACATTGACCTGAGGCCCACCTTTGCCCGGTCGAGCGGACTGAGATTCCATAAAACGTGTCCCGTGCGCCGTCCACTACGGACTCGGACATCGGCGCTATCCACGGTGAAAAGCGGTATGTCGCCCTGCTCCAACGCTGCTTTCTCCTCCGCGGCAAGGAAACGGCGAGAGAAAGCTGTCCACGGGTAGTTGCCCATAGGAGGGCTGAGGACTGCATATACTCGCTGCGCTGCCTCGTCGTCCTTGAGGTTGTCCGGGTGGGTTAGTGCGTCGAGGAGTTTCGCGTATACAGCGGTTGATCGCAAAATCTGGCGGATGGGAAAGCTTTCGGCGCTGAGAACCTCCCAGAGCACGTCGGAGTGAAGTTCGATAGCTCGATATGTGTTGCGGTAGCCACGAAAAAATTCATCCTGATAATCCAACACATCGGTTGTGGTTCCATCTGAGCGGCGCAGGACGTTGTCGGTTTGGCGGTGCGGAAAGTTTTTCCTCGCTATATCAACAGCGTCCGTGTCTACGTCGACTTGAACATAATCTGTTCGTTCGGATATTTGCTCGTAAGGGATACCGATTCCCCCCATCAGGATGCTGTACGGCCCGTACGGCAGGCGTTGGGGTAGGAGCATTGTGTTCGCCGCAGAAAGTTTGACGCGCCCAATCAGCGCCCACGGGATTGTGTCTGAGTTGAAGGAGATCATCGCGCTTAGCGCGGTTTCCAAATCGAGCAGGACTGGATGATCCTGATCCGCCAGTACGTTTTCGTGATGCAGGTCGGAAGCACCGATGACCCCCATGAGAGCTGTTACCGCGCCAAGCTCCTCGTAGTAGTTGGAGACGTCCTCGTTGGTCTTGGCATCGTCTGTGGAGATAAACTCCTGCCATCCATAGGAGATGCGGTCAACTGATCGTGGCGCGCAGTGCTCCAGGTCACGTCCTTGCGCATCGCCTAACACGCGCAATAGCCGACGAATCATACATTCCGCCCCTAAGCCGCGGGGTTTATAGATCAGTTTGTCTCCGCTATCGAATCCGATCACAGCCACCGTGCGACCTTGGTTATGCGAGTCGGCTGCCATCTGGCGGATCGAGGAGGGAGTAGATCGGTCACCGAGGAGCCCCTCGGAAACGAGGAGGGATCGATCCGATGCGAAGCGTTCAGCAATTTCACCGATATGACGCACACTGTTCTCAACTACCTGATCCAACATCGACTTCAGGCGCGGGTAGGTGGTGAACCAGTCGAGGACCGTGGCCTCACTGAATTCTGCGGCGTAGCTTTTTGAGGCGATCTCGGACAGCGGGTCGGCGGGAAGGCCAAGCGATTCACGGTAGCGCTGGAACTCGACGACATAAACACGCGCGACGAGCAAGTTCAATCGGCCCGCCAGGCATTGTTCCGCCGCGGTTTCCAGAACACCTTCCGCGAAGTCCGATCCGCGTTGACTTTCGACGGTGTGGAGCTTCGCGCGGTAGTACTCGATGAATGTCGCGTTGATGTAGTTCATTCGTAGAAGTCTCAGTTTCCTGCGTAGGATGGCCTGTCTTGTAGGCCTTGGTCGGCTGACTGTCGATACATCGATGTGTAGACGCCGTCACGGGCCAATAGTTCGGCGTGGGTGCCTTGTTCGACTAGGTGGCCGTTTTGAAGTACAGCAATAGAGTCGGCATGCTCGACGGTGGATAGTCGATGCGCGATGATCACTTGGGTGCAATCCAGCTCTTGCAATTTGTCTTGAATCAGCCATTGATTGCGGTTATCCAACGCGGAGGTCGCCTCATCCATCACCAAGATCTGGGGCCGCCTTAGAAGCGCTTTCGCCATCAAGACACGTTGCCGTTGACCGCCCGACAGGTTTTGCCCCATTTCCGCGACCACGGTCTGATATCCCATCGGCAATGTCTTGACGAAGTCCAAAAAGTCCAACGACTCACCGAACGTGATCGCCTCCGCTTCTGAAATCTGCGTTCCAAGAATTAGGTTTGCCACGATTGTGCGATTGTGCAGGTATCCCTCTTGCGGGAGATATCCAATGTTCTGGCGGAGAGAATCCAAGTTGAAGGTTTGGTGCTCGATCCCTCCGTACCGAACTGTTCCGGATGTTGGCTCGTAGAGGCTCGCGATGATCTTGCCGAGAGTCGATTTCCCAGAGCCGGATTCGCCCACAATCGCCAGTGTCGATCCGGGCGGAATGTTCAGGCTGATGTCCTCAAGAACCGCCGGGGAATGATCCGTGTATCGGAAGGAGACGTCATCGAGACGAAGCCCGCCGTGAGGGAGGCTGGTGGCCGATCCCCCTGACCGCTCAGGCTTGGTGCCGTAGATCTCGTCGGCACGCTCAAGATAGCTTCCCGCAACCGTGATTTGAGTGAAGGCCTGAAAGAGTGAGGTACTCAGCCCGAAGAGAAGGCCGGACACACCCTGGACTGCTACGGACTGCCCGATGGTAACCCGACCATCCTGGGCCCACGCGAAACTGATGATCATGAGCGACAGAGGAGCAAACCCCTGAATTCCTCCGACGAAGGAGCCGGCCCACGCTTGCTGAATGCGTGTTCGTGTCACCATCGCGTCGAGTGCGCTGCTGTACGCCTCCTTCCAATCGTTGAGGTAGGTGGAGGCGTAGCCGCCCACTCGGACGCTGGTAATCGACACAATCGCATCTAGCTGCAGGCTCTGCGACTTCGCCGTTTCGTTGACCTCGCGGTCCGTGGCGTTTTTAATCAGCCGTCGCGTGGCCCAGAGTGCAATGACGACCAGGCTGGCCAGCGCGAGAGCGATAAGCCCCAGTTGAGCTGAGACGGAGAAGATGTACAGCACTAGTACCGCGACTGTCAGGATGTCGAGCACCCCCTGGACCACCTGGGTGGCAAGAATGTCGCGTACTTGGTTGAGGCTGTTGAGCCGGTACATGAGCTCGCCCGGTGGCCGGTTCATAAAAAAGGCGATGGGCAAGCGGATCAGACGTTCGAAGGCGCCGCTCAGCAGTTGCCAGCTCACTCGTCGGGTGAGGTTCGTCGTGACGTACGTCCGCGCCAGCTGCGTCGTTATGTACCCTAAAGCGGCCAGGGCGATGCCGAGCATCGCAGAGCCCAGACTGAAGTCGGTTCCTGACGCAGCGTCCACGAATTTCTGCGTCATTGTTGGTATCGCTAGGGTAAACGCAAGAACGGCGAGGCTCAGGACGGCGAGAAGAAAGTAGTTTCCGCCAGACTTCTTCGGCCAAATTGGCTTGCCGCGCCAATTGGCAAGGGCAGGTCGCTTCCGTCCCTCGAAGTCTTCTTTTGGCTCCGCAAGGAGTACGTACCCCGAGAAGTCGTCGTCGAACGATTCGCGGGTGACCGTTTGCCGCCCGCTCGCAGGGTCCATAATTTTTGCGCGCCGAGAACCGAAATCGTCCACAACGACGAAGTGATTGTTCCTCCAGTAGGCGATGAACGGGGTGGGAAGATTATCTAGCCCTCGTGGGTCGCGCACCCGGTACATTCGCGTCTGCAATTTTTGAGCGGACAGGAGCTGACCGATCTGCTTGAGGCTCAATCCGTCGCGACCGGGTTCGATGACCGTTCGCATCTCCAAGAGGGAAAGGTCGCGGCCATGATGTGCAAGCACGGACCTCGCGCAACATAGGCCACACTCCGTCTGCGCGACTTGAAGCGTTGCCGGAACCCGCGTCATTGGGTAGCGCCGCCAGCGACGAATGCAGGAGAGTGCAGCGTTAGTTGCGGATTCAGTCGGTGGGCGATGTGCCAGATGAGGCTGGGACGTCCCGCCATAAGACTTCGACTGAAGTTGTATCGACTGCTGTCATCTCGTGTGCGCGCTTCTAGGTGCTGTGGACTCAGGTAGCCGCCAAGACGTTCGGCGAGAGCCGCCGCTACGTCATCATCAGTCGACAGAATTCGAGCCGTCTCGTAGAGTCCAAGGACTCCATGGCAAATGGTCAAGGACGTCGAGACTTGTGGTCCTATGGACTTCGTCATCTGCGTCACATCATCTCGACCGAGCAGACCCGCGTTCGCAGCCTGGTGAAAGCTGAGGAGCATGCCTGCCGCGCCGTTGCACCACGAGTCTGAGGAGCGTTCCAAGCCCGTGCGGTTGGTACGCACCAGTCCTCCTGGACGCCTAAACGCGGTGTTGATCTCGTTCACCGCAGCCAGCGCCAAATTTCGTGCGTCGACTGAGCCGGTCCGAGAATAGCCACGGGCAGCAAACATTAGGACGCCTGCTACTCCGTGGGCCAATCCGCTGTATTCCATGCGTTCGACAACGTTGTGCTCCAGCGCGAATGCGCACTGTTCCGTCACCGACATCCGAGCGCTGGGGGTGATCGACCCTGCCACCAGTTCGGCGCCCACACCCCCGGACAGCAGGTCGAAGTACTGGTCGTTGAGTGGCACCGCACCCAGGAGTTCGCTGCCTTGCCTGGCTGATGCGACCCAGTCCTTTTTTCCTGCGATTTGTCCTGCGGTGGCGAGGCTCCACAGGGTTCCGGCGAAGCCGCTGTACGCCCCGATCCCTGCACGAGCAATACTTCGCATTTCGTACGAGTCGGTCCTGAGGATTCTCGCGATCGGTTCAAATACCGCGGTTGCTGTCTCCATGAGCGTGTCGTCTTCTACAGCACGCCCGACCGCCAAGAGACTGAGGGCGGTACCGACGCGCCCAGTATAGAGATCGTACCCGAGCACGCCGGGTGGCCACGGACGGTCGGGATCTCCGGAGGCGACGGGACCCACCCATGTTTTCGGGAGGTGGGGGAAGTGATCGTCGACCATCTCGTCTCGCAGTTGCAGGCCCAAGCGCACGCCGAGGTCTTGGAGCTTCCCGTGTTCCTTGCCCGAGTTCGCATAATGAATGGCAGGCGATGCAAGGCGGATTTGGTTGGCGAGCATTGAATCGTGGGGGTCGGGAAGTTTCGCGTAGAACGCGATGCGGATTAGGTCGGTTTCCCTCACCATGTCTTTTTCCGATAAGGCCTGCAGCTTCAATCGCACATCGCGCAGCGGCGAGAAGTCCACCTCGCCCACGGGGTTGGACCCATGGCCAGAATGAAGGATGTGGTCATCGGCATCGATGCTGAAGTAGGGGACATCTCCCTCCCACAGCTGGTCGCACTCTGATCGCACAAGTCGCACGTCTGCGCCACGGCTGGCTATTCCGATGCGGCGGACAAGACCACGGGCGAGTTCCTCTGAGTGACTTGCATCAGACCCGGTGAGCATCCGAAGGAGATGCGTGTATTGGATAGTTGCGTTGTGAATGTAACGGAGCGTTGCCCCCGAGAATGCTTTGTCAATCGAGGTGCCCATCCACTCTTTCGCTCCGGAGAATTGCCGGTACGCGGAAGTGAACCCATCGATTACCTCTTCACAGGATCTTTGAATGCGTTCCGCCCCTTGGCTGGACTGGGTGAGCATGGCGCCCGGCGAGATGCTGGCGTCGGGCGCCCAGATCACCTTCATGTCCGAGCGGAAAGCGTTTGTTACACGGAACTGCCGGAAAGGAGTGTCCCCTTTTTGTTCGCCGCCTCCGACATACCCGGCGTCCAGGAAACCGTCCCTGCCCGGGCTGGTGATAATCAGCGGGAGTACGCCGGTGCCGTACACCGACCGGTCCAGGAGTCGGTATGCGCTCAGCGGCGATTCGGAGGTCCCCGATGCCTTGTGTCGGTGCGGGTGGAGGAGGGTTTCGAGGTCCACCGGCACTGGACCGCGACGAGTTGTGACAATGTTCGAATAGTGCATATCTCGTGCGTTGAGGACGTAAAGCAGAGCGAGAAGTTCACCTGTGGATCGCATCGAGTCTGTCTCCGGCGCGGTCGTTGTCACGTATTCGACATATCCGTATGAGGCCCGGGCGATTACCCGTGCGGACAGAAATGTTGTCCCGAAACGCGAATTCAGCTCAGCGCACAAATGGCTGTATCCGGCTTCCGAGTCCACGGATCGGGGTTTGTAGATGAGCTTCGTGCCGTCTTGGAAGTCGATGATGCTGACGGAGCGTCCCTGGTGATGGGTGTCCCCGGCTGGGGTGATTGCGCTCACGGACGGACGGGGGTCTATACCCAGCTGTCTTAGGGTCGGGCGGTCCTCGTGGATTCTTTGCAGAGTTTCCGAGTAGGCCGCGATTTGGTTCACCAAGCTGGTGTTGATTCGTTCCGATAACACGGGATAAAGCTCGAAAAGTCCTTTGAACCCGTCGAGCATCAGGTCGCGACAGAACGTTTGATATACCATCTGAGCTGCCTTCGCATCGCTCGACGGCATCGCCTCTACCAGCGGGCGGATAGCCAAGGTGACAACGCTTTCGCCTAGCTGCGCGAGGGCCTGTCGACGAAACCGGTCGACGTTCTGAAGCTGGTGATCGAGCCCGCCCGTCCAATTCTTCTGCCACATGTGTGAGGCGATGGCGTTGCCGACTGACTCGAAGCTGTACTGCTCAGAATCCACGCCGAATGTCGCGAGCGGCCTGTCGATTGGATCGACGACTATCGGGGTGCTCGCGGAGGCACGCACGATCGTCTCTTCGATCGGTCGTATCACCGTGTCGTATTCCTCGAGGGTGAGTTCCGGGTAAAGCAGATTTTTCATAGCACGACTTTCCATCCCGAGCTCGGCGTATCGCTCCGAATGTTGAGAGGCGCGCCTGAGCCATTCGTCTGAGGCGCGCCCAGCTGCATGGGCTGTGAGATCTAGCTCAGCGCGTTAGCAGCGAGTGGTGCACGCGGTCGTGGGACAAGTGTTGTCCGAGACGAACGACGCGGCCCAGGTCGCGAGGGCAACGCTGGCGACACAGAAGACGGTCGTCCCGCCGTGCACATCGCCCTCAGTGAGTTCGAGGAGTTCATTGTCGGTGTAGCGGCCCAGCTCAAGATTCTTGATCATGGTTTTTCCTTTCGTTGATGGTTCAGGTGTAACGATGAATGCGCGGATGGAGCTACGCGCACCAGGACATGCACTCGACGGAAATCGTGCACCATCCGCCGTTGTTGCCGTACGCGTCGCTGAGCGAGAAGGTGTTCGTCGTGCACGCGCCAAAGACGTCTCCGTCAAAGGACTGCTCGTTGATCTCCTCCATCCAGACGACCGTGTTTCCTGTTTTCCGTTGAAGCTGCATGGTTTTCCTTCCCCCGTCGGTTGATTGCTGGATCGCGCTTCTGCATGGGTAGTGGTTCTCGCGACAAGCGCATGCTTTGAACGGAGCCTGAGATCACCTCGAGCGCACGTTCAGGGCGAAGTCCCGCCACTGTCCCGGAGGACAGAATTGGAGTGATCCATGGACGCGTCACTCCAGAGTGCCCACCCACAGAAAATCCAAACTCACCGAAAATCCAAGCTTCCCAAAACTTTCACCTGTCTCCAGTGATCTGAAAATAACTTGATAGACACCCTAAAACAACCCTTACGTCCGGTTTGTTATTTTTCCGTTACCTTGAGCACGTGTCGCTTGCGGCAGGGACCACGAAAGTCGGCGGGCGAAAGATTGGGTGGGCTCATTCCGCTGATGGCATCGCCTTGGCCTCGACTAGCCGGCATCCACCGGCAGGTCGTCAGCGGAGCTTGTGAAGGGTTCCCGACCGATGTTCGGTGACAGCGAACGACGCGATGCCAGCAGGATCCGTATACCAAGGCCCCTTTGCTCTCCAGAAGATCCCCAGGGCTGGGAGCGCGCCAAACCGTCCTCCGCGCAACGAAGGTCGGAAACGGAGAATTCACTAATATCGATTAGTCATGCGCCGACCTTGGTGGCGGGGCCTGACCGACTCGGGAATGACGCCACGCGGCTGTGCTACTCACTTGTGGATGCGTCGAAAGCATCGAGGGAGCGGCCCAGGGGTACGCCGCGTTCATGCCCTGGAACCACGCCCGTACTGCCTTCGCGCTCTCCCGTTCAATCAGAATGCCGGCCACTCAATAAGAGGTGCGCAGCCGCTGGACGACGTCCACGCCAGGTGCACGGGGACCGTCCGCCCTTTCACGCATCGCACCGAGCGCCAGTTCAATTACATGAATCAAATCCACGCGCTTCGGGATGCAGGCGTGGGCGGCATTCGCCGCGGCACTGTTGGGCACGCTCGCGCTCTTCAGCGACTCTTTGGGACTCGCTGCCACCGGCCTATTTGGGTGGATTGTGATTCCAGCAGTCGTTGCCTTTGTCTTGGTCTTCTGGCTCGCGACGCACTCTTGATCCTGAGGCGTCCTACTGAAGGCCTTAGACCACTAAGTCTCTGCGGAACGGTCAATTGGACAGTGGTGGCGGCGCGGTCGAGGCCCCGTTGCCATTCACGTTCTGACCTGACGCAGCTGCCTACGGGTGCGCGAAGGGCTCGATCGATACCCCCGGCGCTGGAGCCCGGAACCCGGGGGTGTCGCAAGACACCTCTACGCGGTATATCCAGTTGTCGCCGTCGAACCCACCCGTCACTCGCAGTTGGTCGCTGTCAACCAGTCCAGCGATCTGGGCCCCGCAGGCGAACAAGTCGTAATCCGGGTCGAAGCTGGTAGCAGGGAAGGTTGACGTCCAGACCCGCGCGTAGCGTTCAGCGGTAGTCCACGGGTCCTCGTCCATATCGAACCAGGAGTTCTTTGCGGAAAAGGCGACTTCGTAGCCGTCTGACCTTTTCTCCCAGTGCGGGGTACCACTCAAGTCCTCGGACTCGGTCCAGCAGGCGGACTCTGGTGGCGCGGCGCGCTGCACGTCCCACGTTCCCTCAAACGCGTTGAAGGTGGGCTGGACGGAGCCCGCGATCGTGTCGGTGATGCTCGACCACTTGGTGAGCGTGCCCCCGGACGCAGCGGCCGGCGACTCTTGGGCATCGGTGGACTGGGAAGCGCAGCCGGTAGCGCCCAATAACAAAAACGAGACCATTGAGAGAAGGGACTGCTGTCTGAGCTGCTGTGGGCATTTCGGACAGCGGAATTGATGGTTTCTTCTACGCTGCTAATGCTGGCTGTTGGTAACCATAATGGACTTCGTTGGGCCTGCGGTAACCGAGCGCGGAGTGCCGGCGGCGGCTGTTATAGAACCCCTCGATGTATCGGATGATGTCGCTGCGGGCCGCGGACTTCGTCGCGTAAACGGTGCGGTGGACGCGCTCGTTCTTCAGCATCGAGAAGAACGATTCCGCGAGGCTGTTGTCCCAGCACACCCCGGTTCTCCCCATTGAGGAGCGCATCCCCAGGCTCGTGACCTGGGCGCGGAAATCGGCTGAGGTGTAGACGCTGCCGCGGTCGGAGTGCCAGATCGCGTCCGGCTCGATCAGAGTTGTAGCTGCAGCGTTCTTGAGGGCGTCGGCGACCAGCTCGGTGCGCATGTGATCGGCGATTGACCAGCCGACGACCTTTTTTGAGTAGCAGTCGATGACTGTCGCTAGATAGATGAATCCCTGCCACGTGTGAATGTAGGTGATGTCGCCGACGAACTTCACCCCGGGGCGATCGGCGGTGAAATCCCGCCGGACCAGGTCGGGCATGCTCGCGGCCGCCGCCGCGTCGGCGGCGGTCGTGATCCGGAACGAGCGGGGCTGACAGGCCACTAGGCCGAGTTGGCGCATGATCTGGCGTACCAACTCGGGCGAGCAGACAGTGTTCTCGCCGGCCAGGTCGGCGTGGATGCGCCGGTACCCGTAGGTGCCATCAGAGTCCTCGAAGAAGTGCAAGATCCGGGCAATCAGCCCCTGCCGGCGGGCCCTTGTCGCTGATTCCGGGCGCGACGCCCAATGGTAGAAACCCGACGTGGACACCGCCAGCCAGAGACACATCTTCACCACCGAGTTCGACAGGGACGGGTCAGATTTTTGGGAGTCGATGTATTCGTACTTGCTCACTATCGCAGCTCCCGCGCGAAGTAAGCGCTGGCTTTTTTCAGGAACGCGGTCTCCGCCCGCAACTCTTGATTCTCTCGCTCGAGCTCTTTCAGCCGGGCCCGCTCGGACCCGGTCAGCTCGGTATCGGTGCCCCCGTTGGCCTCCCAAAACTTGTTCAGCCAGTTCCGGAGAGTCTCTGGCCCAACACCATAGGCGGTCGCGACGTCCTTGATCGATCTCGAGGTATCAATCACCTCGCGACACAACTCGTCCTTGAACTCCTGGGAAAAACGCTTCCGTGTTGTGGTCATGCTGATCTCTACTTTCAGTAGACCCTCATTTTAAGAGGGCCCACTGTCCGAGAAACCCGCAGCAGGTCAGTCGGTTTAGTTGACTCTCTGACGTGCCCCACAGTTTGTAGTTTTTATGCCGCGTAAGCGGCGCGTTCAATCATCTCAAACTCGATCGGGGTGAGCCGTTCCAGTCCGCTTTGCCATCGAGACGTTACTTAGTTCGAAAGTTCGGATGAGGTGAGTGAGCTCGGCAACGGTGAGTCGTCGGCACACGCTGGCATTTGCGATGAAGCCGAGGTGGTCGATCTTCCGGGTGTTGGCGACGCGGAAGGTCGTTACCACCTGAACGCAGTGGGATCGTCCCGTAGGGGGTTCCGCTTACGGGATCTGATCTATGTGACGCGACGTTCCTCAAGGCACGGCTAGGCACCCACGATCGTTCGGTGTCCGCTAGCGTGAAGATATGTCCACAGCTCAGATCACCTCATCACGACGTCGGATTTGGATTTTCGGAATTGTCTATAGCACCGTAATTCTCGCGATCGGGCTTTGGTTAAGCTTGGCCACCGGAGAATGGATCGCCCTCTTCTGTGCGGCTGGCCTCGTAGTTGTGCCCGCCGGAGGTTTGGCTATCCGATCGCGTAAATCGTCGCGGTAGGGGTTCCTAAGTGACACAGCATCGCTGCGCTCCACCGATCGGAGGTTGGGCACCAGATCTGTCGCGCTGGCGGTCCGTCTTGCGGGCATACCGGCTAATCGTTCCGCATTTATCGGGCGTGCGGTCGCCTCAACCCCGCGAGATAGGCTCTCGGTGGTGGCCACACATGCGTTTTCTATCAGACGAACGGTTGAGGCCGACTGGCGTCATATCCGTGATCTGCGCGTGGAGATGATCCGCGATACCCCGACGGCTTACGCCGAAACACTCGAGGAAGCACTCGGCCATGACGAGGTCGAGTGGAGAATGCGCGGGAACCGCGGTGCCGGCGAGCACGGCATTGTGATCGTGGGGATAGCCGACTCTGGGCTCTGGATTGGAACGATGGCTGGATTCGTGCCCGATCCCGACACGGGGCCACTTCTCGTGGGCGTGTATGTAGCTCCGGAGTTTCGCGGCAGCCAGATGGGTCTGACCGATGCGCTATTGGCGACAGTAGAAGAATGAGCCCGCACCGAGGGCAGCCGGTTGACCCTTCATGTACACGAAGACAACGCTCGCGCACGGAAGGCCTACGAACACCGAGGCTTCGTGGCCACGGGCCAGACGGCCCCCTACAACCTCGACCCCAGCAAGAGCGAACTAGAAATGGTCAAGCAGCTCTAACGTTTGACGCGCACGCCTTGGAGGGTGTTCGTGACGCTGGCCCGACTGATGTCGCGTTCGACGCTGGGCTCAGACGCTCGACTACGTAGGCAAACGTACGGGGTCCAAGGCACCAGCCCCGTTCCCCCTGACCTCATCAAGGCCCAAGGACTCAACACGAGCGGGGTACTCATCGATGGCCCCATCCTCAGCACGGCCGAGGCAGAGCCGATGCCGACATCGCCCATCCAGGCGCTCCAACTGTGGGCGGTCACGAGAAAGTGCCCACTGGTGGCCAATAGGATTTATGGGTAAACAGACTCAATGGCCACGAGAGGTGCCCACCGGTGGCCACGCCAAGTCGGCAAATTCGACCGCTGGCAACCCGATTGGTTTCATCATGTGAGACTCGAACACTTACGTCGACGTGCAGCCTTGTTGGAGGCCACCGTGGCGTCCGAGGCCTG
>JACMOZ010000092.1 GCA_014377785.1 Aeromicrobium sp. | reverse complement strand
TACCCAGAATCAGCTCGATGTTGGCCGCGACCAGCTCCGTAAAGAGAGCCGCGCCGGGTCGCCGCACTATCAACCCACCCACGATCGCCGGCACCAACCAGACGCCCAAGGCGAGTTCACCGGCGGGCGGGAAACCGACGAAAACCGCCGCCACGGCCGGATACACGAAGGTATCGAAGCTCCAAAAGGCGACTCCGAACGCCACAGCGAGCATCGCAGCCGTGATCAGGTCCACCCCACGCCACGACCTGAGCCGCCCGGATGCGAGAAGCGTGTTCCGCGTCACGGCAGCTGGTGTACCGCTGGATTTTTGTGTTTCTTGAGTAGTCAAATTGAGCTTCTTTCCCGTGGAGTTGCGATCGATTCCGCGGGGAGGGGCCCCGGTCAAACCCGTCCGAACCTGTGGACGCGCGCAACCCGAGGGACCCTGAGATTCCCGACTCCCTTCGCCGGTACTAACCGGTGCAGGTTCGAGGGTCTGCGGCGTACCGCACTCTCAGCGCAATAAAGCGCTCCCCTGTCGTTCTTTGATGAGAGTACACGGTGACAAGCCCGCCGTGTCACAGCGGAAGCTCAATGGAGTCTCTGTTCCCGTTTTCCCTGTTCGACCGGCCGGTGACACTTGCGCGGCAGGCCAACACGTCCACCGAATTGTCAGCAGTCTCCTGTCCCCCGCTGGGGGACTGGCCCAACGGGCTGGATCTCACCCCACCCACGGGGACGGCGGTGAAGACATTCGGCCTCCAAGAGTGCAACGTCGACCACACCGGCTGCTCGCCCATCGGGCGGGGCGTGCGTGCACCAGCGAAACGATCCGACGTCAACGCTGCAATTCTCGATATGGATGCCGCGAACCGGATTACCGACGGCGTTGAAGCTCAGTCAATCGGCTGACGCGATTGGCGCGAACGAACGAGCTTGGCCAACTCGGCGGAGCGGTCTGCTCAGATCGAGATCGGCGCAGGCGCTACTTCTGAGGGTGACCGCTCGTCCGCAGCCGACAAACGAAAAAAGCCCCGGAAATCCGGGGCATTTCTTTGCTGGGGTACCTGGACTCGAACCAAGAACAAAAGAATCAGAATCTTCCGTGTTGCCAATTACACCATACCCCACCACACTCGGGACGAACCCGAGCCGACTCATCACTCTAACCTACGGGCCCGGAGTCGCCCAAATGCAGCGGCGGGCATACGGCCCGGCATGACCGACATTCTGCGATCCCTCCGTTACGAATCGAGCCAGCCACGCCTCCCTTTTCCCCCGGCCTGACCTTCCTCACGGCCTGGCGATTCGATCCGGTCTCGGTGAGCTTCATTGTCTTGGCCGGTGGACTGTACGAGGCTCGTGCTTGTCGGCTGCTCGCTGAAGACGGTGGTTGCCGTGCTCCGGTCCAGGCCCGTGCGGCTGGCCACTCAGGATCGTTGAGCCGGGGTTTTTCGGGCAGGCGGGTGTTTAGATCTGTCAGGACACAGCGCCGTGGCACCCTGCGCGAGTGATAACAGCCTCCACGCGGCTGAGCCGCGATTAGGGCGTACTCCTCCAGGCTCCGGGACGTCTACATAACGGCCAGTTTCGCGTGAGCACGGGCTGGCGGACGGAGAGGAGCATCCCCGATCCGCCGACGCAACACGCGTACTGATCACGATTCGAAGACACCCTGGAGCGCCAACGCCGGGGGTGGCAGCGGCAGGAAAACAGGTTTGTTTCGGACTGCCGATCCGAGGTCTATCCGGAGACTGCGGAGGGTGTGGACTGCGGGGATTCGGTCAACATTTCGAGACCGCGGTGCGCTTCGGCAAGGTTGCCGGCGACAGTGGCGGCGAGCACTACCTCCATCGACGCGGTGATCGCACTTATTCCAATTTGGTTAAGGTGCTCGCCAGCCAATTTCACGACATGCACGACAGTGTTGATGCCCTGTTGAAGCGCCTGGTTATCAGATTCGCCCACTAGGCGCAGGTAAAAGGTTGCGCCGAGGTTCGCAATGCGCAGTGGATTTCCCGCTGCGACGCCGTTGAGAAACGCCACCTGGTCGCTTTTCATTGCCTCGATGACATGATCATCGACAGCGCCGATTACCTCGTCGAGTATCGCGGAATACAGGGCGGCCAGAACGATGATCGATTGGGCGGCCTTTTCGGGACTGACTATCGCAACCCGAGTAAATCGGTTGGCCGACGCTTCCACGACGCCGATGGTGCGAAGTTTTTGCAGGGCTTCGCGCACCGGAGTTCGCGACGTTCCAAGGAGCTCAGCGAGGGCCGCGTCCCGCAGCACATCCCCTGGCAAGAGGACACCAGAGTTAACATCGGTCATAATTTTGTCAAAGATAGACGTGACCACGACGCTCGATCCCTTCGCAGCCGGTGTGGCATCCGGTGCCTGGACTGCGGGAGATAGGAGGGCTGCTTTGACCCGCGCAGAGACCCGCGCTGGGCCATCATCGGCCTTCACTGGGCTCATCGGGGCCTCTACCGGCGTGATCCAGTACTCGTACAACCAATCAAACAGAGACTGCGTCCCTCGGAAATCATCGGGCAGGCCCGCGGTGGGGGGATACGCGCCAAAAAGATTTTCGGGACACGGAATCTCACTCCCCGGGACGTCGACGAGCGACTGGTAGCCCATCGTCCACGCCGGGAATCGCCGCACAGCAATCCGTTCATCAGCGACCAGATGGATGTTTTGATGGCGCGGGTCCGCCACGATGCTCGCATAAACAGAGCGCACCGCATCCTCCGGTCCTTCGATGATCTGGATGAATCGACCATTTCGATGCAGTAGCGCTCCGGTGATCTGCAGCCGTGCGTTTTTTTCCCTGGCGCGAGTCAATATCGACGAGAGCTCATCGTCTGAGACGTCTCTAATCGTGCTGCTCGAGTACGCGATTGTCCGCACAGCGGCCCCCCCAGGCTTCAATGAATCAGACCGACCAGCAAAATGAGTGCGACAGGCACAGTTGGCGACGATCTTTCCGCTGCTGATAGTACTTCAAACCGTGAAATATATCGTTCACGGGGTGCACAACATCGACCATCCGGGCCCACCGTTCGCCACCCAGCGCCCGTGATCTTTCCGTTCGGCGCCTCCCGGAGTGAGTTCCGCTCCATCTCCTCCACGCTGGCGCCGAAAGCCTGTGGCCGCTGCTTCACTCCGAGGGTGAATTTCCGCTCCTTCGCTTACGACGGAGGAGCAATGATGTGGCGGAAGCTGGGGGATGCGGGGGTCATCGCGCCCACTTTGGCCGGCAACTGGCCCTCACCCACAACGTTTGGCGACGACGGGGCGTTGGGGACCAGGTCAAAAATACGCGAGCGAAGCGGTAAGGACCACCGAGCGAAAACTGGTCGGCCGCGGATCCTGTCGGTGGTGAACACACTCCGGTTCGCCCGCCACCCGGCGACGATCGTGTGGCCCGGTCGCCAGCGGCCCCAAACAGGTTCATTCCTGGGACATCTCGAAACTTCCCGGCCCGATCAAGGCCAAATATTTCGACTATTACGCCATGATCGGCATCTGCTCCCGCTACACCATCGAATGAAGGTCCACGCGGCGGAGTCCGCGGTCCTTGCCGCCGAGAGGGTGCAGGGAACCTGCGGCATTCACAGCATCCCGCAAGTCGTGCAGGTGGACCGGGGCACCCCGACGACGTCAAAGACCCTCGGGGCGTTCCGGGAACGGTTCGACGCCCAGGGCGAGGCGCGAACATTCGTGACCTCCTTCGTCGAGGGTGCCATTCACACCCATCGGCACACCAACTTCGGGCTGAACATCCCCGCCGATGTCCACTGCGGCGTCGCCGCCAACGAAGCAATCAAATGCTGCGTCGTCCTGGCCGTGGCGCGCACGGCAAACCCGGAACGGTGCACCAGAATGACCGATCCGAAGATCCTCGCTTCGCCCGGCCCAAACCGAATCGACAAAGCAGTCACGCCGATCGCTCCCGCTCCCGCTCCGCTCCACTGGGACCGCCGGAACGGAACATGCTGTCTGACTACACGATCGCCTCATTCACCGTGATAAATTCCGTCCTCACTGAATCGAAATTCGACGGCTTGTCCAGAATTCAATTACACACTCAGCCATCAGTTATTCGGCTGACAGCGCATGTTGCCCGATGGCAGGCAATGACATCTGGGATATTTACCGGTCAAGTTCGTGAGGACTTCGTGAGGAGAACTACCCATGAATACGGCCGAGAAACGGGAAAACCCGAGGCCCGGCTGTGGCTCACCACCAAAGCTGGGGCACCTGACCTCGAACCAAGAACAAAAGAATCAGAATCTTTCGTGTCCCCGGTTACGCCCCCACCGTGCCCCGAGCGAACCTACGCCGACTTGATTTCCTCAGTACGGGCCGGGAATCGCCCCAATGCAGCGGCGGGCATACGGCGCGGCATGACAGACTTTTCACGATCTTTCCGTTACGAATCGAGTCAGCCACGCCTCCCATCCTGACCTTCCTCACGGCCTGGCGATTCGATCCGGTCTCGGTGAGCTTCATTGTCTTGGCCGGTGGCCTGTATGCGGCCGGCGTTCTGTCGCTGCGCCGACAGCAGGTGGAGTGGCCCCGCATCCGTACCGTCTGGTTTTTTACGCTCGGGCTGGGATCATTCGCCGTCGTAAACCTCGGATTTCTCGGCGTCTGGAGCACCGACCTGCGCTGGGCGTTCACGACCCGCATCGCACTCATGCTCTTCGCCGTGCCCGGTCTGCTCAGCCTCGGCAGGCCCATCGCGCTGGCGAGGCTCGTGCTTGTCGGCTCTTCGCTGAAGACGGTGGATGCCGTGCTCCGGTCCTGGCCCGTGCGGCTGGCCGGCAACGCGGTCTTCGCGCCGCTGTTCGCCCTCGTCGCGTTCTCGGTGTTTCTCACGCCAATCGCCGGAAGCCTGCGTGAGAGCTCGGTTGCGGCAGGCATTCTCACCGTCGCGGTGCCCCTGATGGGTCTGCTGATGGTACTGCCGATCGTCGAGAACACCACCCAGCACACGAGCTTCTTCATCACCGTTG
>JACMOZ010000091.1 GCA_014377785.1 Aeromicrobium sp. | reverse complement strand
GGCGGTCTCATGCTCGTTGATGGTGCCGGCGAGCTGCAGCTGATGGCCTCCACGAGCGAAGCTGCGGTTTTTGTCGAAATTATGCAACTCAACGCCTCCGCAGGGCCCTGCATTGACTGCTTCCGCTCCGGCGTCGCCGTGTCCGCCGGCGACATTTCCGGCTCGACAGTGTGGCCCGCTTTCCAGACTGCCGCCCTGGAGCAGGGGTTCCACTCGGTTTTGGCTACACCGATGAGGCTGCGGGGAAAGATCATCGGCACGATGAATCTTTTCGGTGCGACGGTGGAGGAGGTAAGCCCGCGGAACGCAGCCGTCGCTCAAGCTCTAGCTGACGTTGCAACAATCGGCATCCTGCAGGAGCGCGTGATTCAGGAGGGACACGTCGTAGAGGCGCAACTACACCGGGCCCTCGACAGTCGGATCCTCATCGAACAGGCCAAGGGCGTCATCGCCAACGAACTGTCACTCAGCATGGACGAGGCGTTCGCTCTGCTTCGAAAATATGCTCGCGACCGGAATCTGACCATCCGATCGGTCTCCGAACACATCAGCAATCGAGAGATAACTGTGCAACACATTTCGGCCGCCTCTCGAGCCTGAAGTCTCGTCTGCGCTGATTCTTCCAAACCGTAGGACTATGGCCATGGGAGGCGTACTGTTCAACTAGTTGCTCCAATCCTTGGCAGCGGAATATCTGTCCGCTTCTGACCAAGGACCGAAATGGCAACCCCAACCACCTCCGCCCCGACCCGACGTTTCCCCTTCCGTCACGGCGCGACCGCAACGATGACAACCTCCCGGAGCAGTCAGGCGTCGCCGCGGAAATTTCCTCCGTCCGTTTTAGTCGCGCCGACCGAGGTGGGCTGATGCGCGGCCCACAGCTGTTCACCGTGGACGGCGCCGGCGTCACCCAAATCGCAGACTCGGACGAGACTGCGGACGACCTCGATGCACAACTGAGCACTGAGACTGCGAGAACCGCATGAGCGACACCGCCCCCGCTGTCGACTCCCACGAGACGTCCCGCGTGCTGTACGCGGTGGATCGCATCGCCACATGCGTCGACCCGGCGAATATCGATCTCACCGGAACCGTCTCGTTGCCGGTGCTTTTGCCCGTGGCATCGACCAGCGCACGCCCTTGACCACAACAATTCAGCCGACTTCCGAACAAGCGCGGCATCAATAAAAAGGAAATTCCATGACACAGGAACGCAAGTTCGTCACCGTCAACCCGCTATTCGCCCGACCCGGAGAGAACACAGTTGCCGCCAAGTACGAACTCTCTGACGAGCAGATGCTGCCGGAAACGGCGTACCAGATCGTCCACGACGAGACCATGCTGGACGGCAACGCCCGCCTGAATTTAGCGACATTCGTCGGCACGTGGATGGATGACCACGCCAACCGCCTCTACGCCGAGTCGTACGACAAGAACATGATCGACAAGGACGAATACCCGCAGACCGCCGCGATCGAGGAGAACTGCTGGCGCATCCTCGCGAAGCTGTGGCACGCCCCCGACCCGGCCTCGACGATCGGGACCTCGACGATCGGATCGTCCGAGGCGTGCATGCTTGGCGGCTTGGCGCTGAAGCGTCGCTGGCAGCAGGCTCGACGAGCCGCCGGCAAGTCGACGGATCGCCCGAACATGGTGATGAGTTCGGCGGTGCAGGTGTGCTGGGAGAAGTTCTGCAACTACTGGGACATCGAGGCCCGCTACGTGCCGATCACCGAGGAGCACAAGACCTTCGACGGACACGCTCTTGACAGTTATGTCGACGAGAACACGATCGGTGTCGTTGCCATCATGGGCGTGACTTACACCGGAATGTATGAGCCTGTGAAGCAGATCGCGGAAGCGTTGGATGCCATTCAGGCGAAGACAGGACTCGATATTGCGATCCACATTGATGCGGCGTCGGGCGGGATGATCGCCCCGTTCCTGCAGCCCGAACTTGTTTGGGACTTCCAGCTCGAACGAGTCCACTCCATCAGTACCTCCGGGCACAAGTACGGTCTTGTTTATCCGGGACTCGGCTGGGTGATCTGGCGATCAGCCGATCTGTTGCCGGAGGAACTGGTCTTCAAAGTCAGCTACCTCGGGGGCGAGATGCCCACCTTCGCTCTGAATTTTTCTCGCCCAGCCGCACAGGTGTTACTGCAGTACTACCTCTTCCTCCGCCTCGGACGTGACGGCTATACCCAAGTGCAGCAAGCCTCTCAGGATGTCGCGAAATACCTGGCTGCTGGCATCGCGGAGCTCGGCCCGTTCGAGCTGTGGAACGACGGCGGCGACATCCCGGTCTTCGCTTGGAAGTTGAAGGATTCGGCGTCGAAGAACTGGACCCTGTACCACCTCTCCGATCGTCTTCGAACGGAGGGTTGGCTGGTTCCCGCCTACCCGATGCCGGCAGACCTTGCTGAGATCACGGTGCAGCGCATTGTCGTTCGCAACGGATTCAGCATGGACCTCGCCGACAAGTTCCTGATCGATATGGCCAAGCAGACCACCTACCTCGACCAGCTGGACTCCCCGATGCCCATCGAGGGCCAACCCGCCTTCCATCACTGAATCACGACACGGAGCAGATCATGACCACGACAACTGCAGCACCCACAAAGAAGCAAAAGATTGCGAAGGCCGCGACGATCAGCGTCTTCGGCCTTGCAATGCTCAACATCGTCGCCGTCCTCAGCCTCCGCGGGCTTCCCGCCGTGGCCGAGTACGGTATGGGTTCGATCTTCTACTACGTGCTCGCGGCAGTGCTGTTCCTGGTGCCGACTGCCCTGGTCGCAGCGGAGCTGGCCACCGGTTGGCCGGAGAAAGGAGGCGTGTTCCGGTGGGTCGGTGAAGCTTTCGGATACCGGTGGGCGCTCGTCGCCATGTTCATGCTCGTGTTGGAGGTGACGATCTGGTTCCCCACCGCCTTAACCTTTGGCGGTGTCGCGATAGCCTATGTCGGCCCCGACCGTGCCGCCGACGCGGCACTAGCGGGAAACAGCCTGTTCATCCTCGGCGTGGTTCTCGGCGCCTACTGGCTGGCCACCTTCGTCGCGCTGAAGGGCGCGAAGGCGTTCTCCCGAGTCGCCAAATGGGGCGGGGTGATCGGCACCCTGGTGCCCGGTGGGATCTTGATCGTCCTCGGCTTCGCCTATGTGATGACCGGGAACAAACCCCAAATCGACATCTCGTGGAGTGCCGTCATTCCCGACTTCTCAAACTTTTCCAACATCGTCCTCGCCGCCAGCATCTTCCTGTTCTATGCGGGCATGGAGATGAACGCGATCCACGTGAAAGACGTCGAGAACCCGACCAAGAGCTACCCCCTTGCCGTGTTCATCGCCTCGGTCGGCACGGTCGTGGTCTTCGTGCTCGGAGCCTTAGCGGTCGCCTTCATCGTGCCCCACAAGAACATCAACCTAGTCCAAAGCCTGTTGACCGCGTATAACGATCTCTTCGTGTGGGCTCACATCCCGTGGGCTGGCCCCGTCATCGCCGTCGCTCTGGCGATCGGAGTATTCGCAGGGATCGTGACGTGGATCAGCGGACCGTCATCCGGACTTCTCGTCGTCGCCAAAGCCGGGAACCTGCCGAAGTTCTTCCAACGCACCAATAAGCACGGCATGGGCACGAACATTATGCTCATCCAGGCGGCGCTCGTCAGCGTGCTCGCGATCCTGTTCATCGTTCTGCCGTCCGTGCAGTCCGTCTACCAAATCCTCAGCCAGCTGACCGTGATCCTGTACCTGGTCATGTACCTGCTCATGTTCGCCGCCGTGCTCCGGCTGCGCAAAACCCAGCCGAACCGGCCACGGCCCTACCACGTCCCCGGAGGCACGGTCGGTATCTGGATCATCGCCGGAGTCGGCTTCGTCGGCTCGGTGATCGCCATGGCATTCAGCTTCATCCCCCCGGGGCAGATCAAGGTCGGCAGCCCCGTGCTCTACGTCGGCCTACTGGTTGTTCTCTCCGTCATCCTGGTGGCCATCCCGTTCCTGGTCTTCCACCTGAAGAAGGCGAAGTGGCGCGACCCCAATAGCGACTTCGCACCCTTCACCTGGGAAGCCGAAAGCGGCCACCCGAGCAGGGTCACCCATTCGGCGAAAGTCCCCGAAGAGGTCCAGAAAGCCAGCAACAAGGAACAGGCACATGCCGGGAAATGACACGATCGCCGCGGCCGTCGCGGAAGCCTGGGAGCACACCAAGAAGGTGAGCGGTGGTGAGAACGCGGACTACATCCCCGCGCTCGCCTCCGTTGACCCGGACCTTTTCGGAATCAGCATTGTGACAGTGGATGGCCACGTGTTCAACGAAGGAGACTCCACCGTAGAGTTCGCGATCGAGTCGATCTCGAAGGTGTTCACCATGGCGCTGGCCATGGAAGAGATCGGGGCAAAAGCTTTCCGCGAGAAGGTCGGCACCGACCCGACCGGGCTCCCTTTCAATTCTGTGATGGCCCTCGCCCTGCACGGTGGCAAGCCCATGTCGGCGCTCGTCAACGCCGGCGCTATGTCATCAACGAGTCTCATACCGGCCCGGGACGCTGACGAACGATGGCGCAAAATTCTCGCAGCCCAAAGCGCTTTCGCCGGCCGAACAATCTCACTCAGCGACGAAGTCAACAGCTCGGAACAGACCACGAACTTCCACAACCGGGGAATCGCCTGGCTCCTCTACAGCGGAGGATTCATCTACTCCGATCCGATGGAAGCGTGCGACATTTACACACGCCAATGCTCAACCATGATCACAACAGAGGACCTCGCCACCATGGGCGCGACGCTCGCAAACGGCGGAATCAACCCCGTGACAGGGGATCGGGTTGTCAGCTCGGAAAACGTCCCGCACATCCTCGCCGAGATGACAATGGAAGGTCTCTACGAAGCGTCCGGCGACTGGGCATACACGGTCGGCCTTCCTGGCAAAAGCGGTGTCGGCGGCGGCATCTTCTGCGTCGCCCCGGGCCTGCTCTCCATCGCCGCCTTCTCGCCGCGCCTTGACCAGTTCGGGAACAGCGTACGCGCCCAAGCAGCAATCACTCAGATCGCCCAGGAGCTCAAACTGAACCTCTACCTCGGGACCGGAGGACCACGAGCCGCCACGCAATTCGGAGCCAGCTCAGGCATCACCAACGAGGTCCTCGTATCAACACCGCATTGATACGACAACGGCCGCCGCAGTCGTTGGATATCGAACGGCCAACAGGAAAACAAGGCGAATCTCGCCAGAACGGATTGAAAAGATGACAAACGCTGAAGTGGACACTCTCGTAAGACTCGGTGACACAGATCAAACGGTCGCCGACCGAGAATCAGATATTCGAGGGCGGCAGGTGGTTGATAAGAACAACAAGCACCTGGGAAAAATCGATGCGCTTCTAATCGATGAGAAGGAACAGAAAATCCGCTTCCTCGAAGTCGCATCCGGGGGGTTCCTCGGACTCGGACAGGCCAAGTCATTCATCCCGGTTGACGCGATCACGAAAATTACCGACGACGAGGTTCACATCAATCAGACTGCGGAGCACGTCGCTGCGGCCCCCGCGTATGACCCGGCGTTGGCGGACCAAGTAGCCTTCTACACCAACACTTACGGCTACTACGGGATGATGCCGTTCTGGGGAATGAACTACATCTATCCGAACTTCGCTGACCGAGACTCACGTCGCGATTGAGGAAAGTGTCGGCGGCGCGCACAAGAGCCAACTATCACTGAGTTAGCGCCTCGAGCCCCGCCATCTAGACGGCGACGCTGCCAGACGAATCCCTGGCGGCCCGGAAGTAACAGGAAGCGATCATGCAGGTACTCATCAACACCGATCACAACATCACTCTCACCGAGAACTCCACCGACGAACTGGAAACCACGGTGGAAACCACGCTCGGTCACTTCGGATCCCACCTGACGCGGGTGGAGATCCACCTCACCGATCAGAGCGCCGGACGGAGCACCGGCAACGACATCCGCTGCCTCCTCGAAGCACGCCCCGAGGGGCTAGAGCCACAATTCGTCACAGATAACGCATCGACTGTTGACGTCGCCGTCCACGGCGCACTTCACAAGATGTTGCATACCCTCGAAACCACCTTCGGTCGGCTCAACCAGCACAAGGGCGCAAGCTCGATGGGCGGGATCGAGCCCCGTTAGACGAACTACTAAACCCCTCCTGAACATGAACGCCAACTCGCCAGCCGACTTCCCCAAGTCAGCAATCGGAAGACTGGCACAAGAACGCAAGCAAATCGGGCGCTGGGACAACGAAGGCGGAACTTTGGCGGCCAGCGCCCGAGATGACCAACCGCCCAGCTTCCACTGCTTGAAGCTCACCGCGCACGACCGGGAGACAGCGGCCGCGCTGGGGCGATCGGTGCGCCTCTCGCAGGTGCATACGCCACGCGCCGAGGAGTGAACGCTGCGGTCGAAGTTGCCAACCGCCCACCAGACAGTTCTTCCCTTACTTGGCCAGGTCCAATAGCGACCTTCCGAGGAGCCTCTCATGACAACAAGATCGCGAAAGCACCCCGGTAGGCGGCCGACGCTTCGCCGCTCGTTGACGAGCCGCAACATCCAATTTATCGCCCTCGGCGGGGCAATCGGATCCGGCCTCTTCTACGGCTCGGCAAACACCATCGGGCTTGCCGGCCCGGCAGTCTTGTTCGGGTACATCATCGGTGGCGGCATCATTTTCGTTGTGATGCGGGCCCTCGGCGAGATGGCAGTCGCCGAACCCGATTCAGGTTCCTTCAGCGAATATGCGCATCGCTATGTTGGATCGTTCGCCGGATTTGCTGTCGGCTGGACGTACTGGTTCTCCTGGATCGTCATCAACATTGCCGAGCTCACCGCCGTCGGCGTCTACGTAACCTTCTGGTTCCCCGGCGTACCGCGGTGGATATCAGCTCTGCTGGCACTCCTGCTCGTACTGGCAATCAACATCATCAGTGTGAAAAGTTTCGGGGAAACCGAGTTCTGGTTCGCCCTCGTCAAGGTCACCGCAATCCTCGGACTGATCGCATTCGGAATCGTCATCCTCGTCTTCCACCTCGGTCACGGTGCGGCCGTCAGCAACCTCTGGACCGGGGGTGGTCTCTT
This sequence comes from Aeromicrobium sp., assembly GCA_014377785.1. Lineage (GTDB taxonomy): Bacteria > Actinomycetota > Actinomycetes > Propionibacteriales > Nocardioidaceae > JACMOZ01. Next base: position 1,189 of record JACMOZ010000091.1, on the reverse strand, counting down.
CCCCAGAGGTGTCAGCGGGCTGCTCCTCGCTCTACCCCTGATCATGTTCTCGTTCCTCGGCACCGAAATGGTCGGAATCACCGCAGGCGAAGCAAAGAACCCAAAGACGACGATTCCCAAGGCCATCAACCAGGTGATCGTTCGCATCCTCATCTTCTACGTCGGCGCACTGCTGTTCATCTTGATGCTCGTCCCTTGGTCAAAAGTCGGTACCGGCTCCAGCCCCTTCGTGATCGCGTTCCAGGACGTCGGCATCCCCTACGCAGCTGACGTCCTGAACTTCGTGGTCCTCACCGCCGCGCTCTCCTCGTTCAACAGCGGCATGTACAGCACCAGCCGGATGCTTCTGACACTCTCCAACAACCAGCAGGCGCCACACTTTCTCAGCCACCTCAGCCGCAAAGGAAAGGTGCCGATCTTTGGGGTTATCTCGACAGCCATGGTGCTCTCGGCCGGGGTGGTGCTCAACTATCTCCTCCCCCCTATCGTCTTCGTGTATCTCTCGTCGATCGCCACCTTCACCACCATCGCGATCTACACGATGATCCTCGTCACTCAGTGGCGATTCCGTCGCGCACACGCTCGCGCCGCAACGGACACAGCGCTGGAATTCCGGCTCTTCCTCTGGCCGTACAGTGCGATCGCCGGCCTTGCCGGGTTAGCGCTGGTGATTGTGATGATGGCGTTCCAGAACTCAACGCGCATCGCCATGTTCGTAGGCCCAGCCTGGTTCGCGATCCTCTCCGCCGGCTACCTGGTTATGAGAACTCGGCAACGCCGACAGGCTACAAGCGATGATCGCCAGGGCGGGTATCGGACCCACGAGGCAGCATTGCACACCTCGACAAAGCCCGAAGACAGCACCAGCGAGCTTCGGGCACTGGACGACGAGTTGTCCTCTGGCACGAGAGAAGGTGGCCCATAGCTGACCATCGATCTCAGCTAACTCTGACGCCCGCAAGACGGACGGTCAACGGGCGGCATTTCGTGGGTCAGTTCAGCTCTGCGTCGAGCTGCCGATGCTGTGTCATTCGGGAACCGTTACCGCGTCAAACAGTCACCAGGTGAAACGTCGCTACGGCCACGACATCGTGGCCTTCGAGGTTCGGGTAGTGCGTGCGCAACGCTCGGCGCAGAGCGTCCGCGTCGGGAAGGTCTTCTTGGCGGGCTTCGTCGTTAGTCAGGTGAT
>JACMOZ010000090.1 GCA_014377785.1 Aeromicrobium sp. | reverse complement strand
ATTGGCACCGCGATGCGGCCGGAGCTCACGACGGAAAGAAACACGACAGCAAAGGACAGCGGATCGGCGAGGTCGATGAATACGAGCGAACCCCGAGCGACGGCTCGTGTATCGAACTCGTCCCACCAGGTCCGGACCAGTGTCGCCAGGTCGTCGTAGTCGACGAAACGGTCGGACCGCGCATCCTCGAGGTAACGGCTACTCGGGTGGCTCACACTGCGGTTGAGGATGAGTTCCCGGAGCGATGGCGTGCGCGTCGGGGCAGCAATGGGGTCCGCAGTCACGGATCAAGGCTAATCGGTTACGGCGTTACTCGGCCGATGGCGGCGGGGATTACGCCACTCCACCAGTGTCATTTCGTCTGGTCGAGCATCCACTCCCAGGTGGGCTGATACAGCGGCACACCGTCTGGTGACTGTGCGGTTCCGTCAGTGACGGTGCGCCCGTGCGCCTCGGCCGGAGTTCCCATATCAAGTGTGCTGACCAGCTGGTGTGAGCCGCGTGGCACGTCCACCAGCGCCGGGGAGCCAGCCTGCTGCAACTGCAAAACCGACCATGATCCGACGATTTTGCTGAAGTACATGTCGTTCTGGTTGACAAATCCATACATCCGACTTGCCGGTGTCATCCCCGGCTCGCGCATCCATGCCGCCGGCACACCGTCGTCGGTCAGCACCGGAGATGAGAACATCAGAACGCCGTGAACAAGATGGAGGTGAGCGATGTAGGCGGATTCGCCGCCGCCCTGGGAGTGTCCGGCGAGCACGATGCGTGACCAGTCCACCTGACCGTGATCCAGATAGCGTCCCCACTGCCCTGCCGGGTCGACGGTCTCCAGGTGTGTGAGTGCGAGCGTGAGGCGATTGAGGATCGAATTGGCCGGGTCAACATTGCTCACCGCACTGGGAACAGTTCCGTCGAACCGATTGCGCTGCACCGCGGTGTAGCACTCGGGATCGCCGCCACAGGTGTTGACAACAGACTTGCCACGGTTCCAGTAGTCGAGGCCGAGGACGTTGTAACCCGACGCGACTGCGGTGCGCAGAAACATCCGGTAGTCCGAGGGCTGCGCACCAGTGGCCGGCAAGAAGAGAAGAAGCGCGCCGGGAGACGCGGCGTGCTGGGCGTAATTGTTTCGGTTAGGAAAGAGAATCTGACCCGCCGGAGGGACAAGTCGGAAGGAGATAAGCGAAGTGCTTTGACGATCAGGTTTTGGCAGAGTGGACGATGCTTCGATAGCTCCGAAGCTCAGCGATGATCCGAGAACTACGAACACGGACAGTGCCAGCGCTAGTGCGCCCCATCGTCCCCGGTGTGTAGTCATCGGCTAAATCTAACCTCTTCACCCTCTTCCGTCGTCCGCAACCGTCTGAGAGTTTTCGCAGACCCTACGCCCCCGGTCGGGTGCTCCCCGGGAGTCCGTTCCAGAGCGCCTCGGCCTGCGCGATCGTTTCCTCGACCGTGCCGTTGCTGTCGATTACAACGTCAGCGATGGCGAGGCGTTCTGAGTCGGTGGCCTGGGAATTGAGCCGTTGCTGCGCTTCTTCCCGAGTGTGGCCGCGCAGCTGCACGAGGCGCCCCAGCCGCGTTTCGGAGCTCGCATCAACCACAACGACAAGATCGAACTTGTGATATCCCGGCTCTGCGGATGCCTCGATGAGAAGTGGCACGTCGTAGATTACGACCGCGTGCGGGTCAGCGCGTTCGGCGTCAACAAACAGTTCGGCACTGCGGCGTCGGATGGCTGGGTGGGTGATCGCGTTCAGCGCGAGCCGGGCATCCGGGTCCGTGAAGATCAGTTTTCCGAGCGACGTGCGATCGAGCGACCCGTCAGCCGCGATGACTCCGGAGCCGAATCGCCTGGCAATTGCGACAAGGCCCGGGGTTCCGGGAGCGACCACATCCCTGGCTACCTGGTCGGCATCCACCACCGTCGCTCCGAGTTCGGCCAGTCGCTTAGCGACCACGGACTTTCCCGAAGCGATGCCACCAGTGAGGCCGATGAGGTACACGCAGATAATGCTAGCCGCCGTGCGCCTCGTAACAAGCGCCACCCGCCCCGCCCTGCCCCACTCTGCCCCGCCGCTGCCCCGCCGCTGCCCACGCGTGCCCCGCACTTCTGGGTGTATTCGGGCAAGGCGGGCCAGGGCCCTGCCCCCCTTTCGCGAAGCCGGCCCGGAGACGATGGTTCCGCCCACGGACCGACGAAACGGCCGGACCGGTGGGGGGGTCCGGCCGTTTCGAAGAAACTGCT
>JACMOZ010000008.1 GCA_014377785.1 Aeromicrobium sp. | reverse complement strand
CAGTGAACACGCCGATCACAGGGATATGGCAGGCGCTCCTGCCACCTTTCCCGCCGACCAGGGCCCCGCGTAAGGGCCGGTTGGTGTTGGGACCCGCGGCCCACAAGCTCGAGCAAAACAAGCGCCCGTTCGTCGTGGCGATGCCAGCCTGGATCCACGTCACCCTGACGATCGCGGCAAACCGACGAGCCAACCCCTCGGCATACGCCATCAACACCGACAACGCCTCCCCACCGGCGAAGCCGGCAGGTTTGGGCCAGAGAACGACGGCGTCGGGAGCGTCCCGCACCAACAACCCCGTGAACCTGTCCCCGATCGAAGCGGCCGACACGGCGAATGCGCGCAACCATCCGCGGACTGTTGAGGCAGGTCTGCCGCAGCCCGCGGCGATCTTCCGGTGGCCCCACCCCAGCACGGTCTTCGCCTCGATCGCCGCCGCGATCACCTCGGCCGCATCGGCCCGGCGGGCGGCCAACCGCACCTCGAGGAGCACATGCGTGCCCTGGCAGGACGCGCACCGGGAACGGCGCGGCCGGAGCGCGCGGACCATCCAATCCGTGCCGAGGCCCTCCCTAATCACGCGGGGTCTGGCCCAGCCCCACGGGCGCAACCGGCCACCACAATCGGGACACGCCATGCGCCCGACCAGCAGGCCCAACTCGACAACAACAGAATCATGACTTACCGTGAGCATCAGCGCGGCCTTTACGCGTCAGAACGGCCCGGCGTGATCCTTCAAGATTGCACGCCGGGCCATTCGTCTATCCGGACATCGTCAGCCTGACGCCGCCGACCACCAGGCGCCAAATCCAGGCGCGCTAAAACCCATCGTCACTGAGGAAGACGCCCACGTCGTCACCCCGGGAGACGTACAACAACCGGCATGTCTGTCGCGGTGGTGAATGACTTGTGGGTCGACATCTCTGATCCCTGGTCCCAAGTCAGCGACCCGCGAAGGTGTGCCGGGAGCGTGCCGATCGTGGCCACCAGACCGTCACCGACGGCGTCGGCTGTGTGGGCGTCGTGAAAGCTCAGGGACGTCAGCTCTGAGCGAGACCTCAATCCCGCAAGGGCGACTACCGAGTGAGCAGGGAACTGGACGATCGCACCGCGCGGTGCCATTCTGGTGTTGTATCAACCGAATGGAGACATGATGGTCAACGCTTCAGGCGTGAATGTGGCGGAAACCCGCGCACAGCCCCGCGGGATAGGTCTACCTGGCACCATCCTCGGTATCGGGTTGGGTGGATTCGTCGATGGGATCCTGCTGCATCAGATCCTGCAGTGGCACCACATGCTCACCAGCGCCGTGACCGCGAACATTGATATTGGGTCCTACCCGGCGGATACGGTCCCCGGTCTGCAAATGAACACGCTTTGGGACGGGTTGTTCCATACGGTCACTTGGCTCGCGGTACTGATCGGGCTGGGAATGCTTTACTCTCGCGTCACCGGATCCCGCGGCCGCGTCTGGGCCTCACGCGTGCTCTGGGGCTGGATCCTGGTCGGGTGGGGAATATTCAACCTGGTGGAAGGCATCGTGGACCACCACATCCTGGGGGTCCATCACGTGATCAGCGGGGAGTTCCAAACCTTGGCCGATATCCTCTTCCTTGTCCTCGGCGCGTTACTCGTAATCGGCGGATGGCTGTTGCAGCGTACCGGGCGCCCCATCGATCTGACCGACCACAATGATCGAACGCACTCCTTGAGGTGATGTCCGACACGCACGAGGCTCACGCCGGCCACGCCGCCACCGCCTTGGAGACGGCGGTTCCGCTGATCCTCATCGCCGCGGTAGCGCTCGGATACGTTCTCCTCGCTCATAACCGCGGTAAGGAACCACGCGGGTGGAGCAGCTGGCGGATCGCAAGTTTCCTCACCGGCTGCACTCTCCTCGCCCTGGGCTTATCCCCGCAGACCTCTCCATTTCCTCTCGGCGGGCTACCCACTCACATGTACCAGCACCTGCTCATCGGGATGTACGCGCCCATCGGGCTGGTCCTTGGCGCACCCATAACCCTTCTGCTCCGGTCCGTACCCCGAAGTCAAGGCAAGCTCATACCAGGCCAGCATTTCCCGGCAGGTGTCGAGATAAAGTTGGGCGTGATGCGGTTTGTTCGTCCTTTTCCGTGGCAATCCGCGTGGGCTGGCCGGGACAATTGCAGGTCGGCGCAGCTCAGGCCGTGGTAAGCTCGCGAGCCATCCATGTGCGCCCTACATCGTGCAACTGTTCACGCGCGAACTGTACGCGCCGCATGCCGACAAACATTCGCCCCCTCACCTGCAAAGTGCCCTTAGTCCAGTACAGTTGCGGGTCGTGGTTCTCACGGAGCGCGGCGTCCAGCAGAAATTGAGCCTCTTGGCTGAGTCTGAACTCCGCAACGACGGCGGTAAGCGACGACCCGATCGGTATAAGCCGCACATCTACGCTCGCGAATTCCGAAGGTAGCGCGGCCCGTGTGCCATCAAATGATGCACGCCCACTATCAGTGGGCACGAACGTGGCAAGGTGCGCCCAGCCCCCTGGGTTTCTGCTGTCCCGTCCACGTCGAAGCGACTCGTGCGGCGGATTGCCCGGACGTGAAATGTCCCGTCGCCACTTGCCTTTGGACAGTCGGTTTTCGAGGTCCCCGGCGTGACTGGGCGAGTAATACTCGACAAGCCAAAAGACCGGTAAGCGGATCGACTCCTGCTCAGGGAGATTGAGAGTGTAAAGCGGGTCATCGAGAAACGAGATCCGCTCTCGCTCGAGACGGTTGAAAGCTGAAAAAATGTTCAAGAGTCGGTTTGCCCCGCGACGGAGGCGCTTTGGCCAAAACCGACGAATCCTTTTTCCGAATACTGCGAGCTCTATGAATCGATACGGCCAGTCGTACCACCTCCACCGCGCACCGATCTCAGGCACTTGCTCGAACTGTCGCTTCACCTCCGCACTAATGAAGTCGTCGGCCCGCTCAAGTTCTGGCTCAGCCTCGAAAAGTGCCTCGCTCACCCCACCGTCCAGCGTTCGGTCTCCAGTGGTGCCGGCGCTCTCTCTCGGTTGAGCAGCGGCAATCGGTCCGATTGACGTCGGCGCAGGAAGTCTTACCGGTACCGGTACCGGTACCGTCCCGTCCTGTTCATCGTCGTCGAGCACGCGTCTAACAATAGGCGGCGCTTTGTTCGGCGATCGGCGTTAACCCTTCCCGGGGGAATTATTGCCGTCGGACCAGCCACCTTTCTGCACGGCAACAGTCGTTCACAAACGATCGTTTCTGCGGCTCGCGTGACAGTTCATCGCTGAACTGGCGCAGTAGTGTTCGAACGTGGCCCAGGGCGTGAGTGACTGCGAGTACGGGGCGTTAGAACCGACCTTGCCTCTCCGCAGGGACCCAAAATTCGTCGGGTGGGCTCATCAGTTGATGACTTTCTCATCATCCGAAGTCTCGATTCGGGAAGCGACTGCGGATGCACAAGACGGCCGCCGAATGAAGGACTTGCAGGTCCTTTGTGCCCCGATATCGATCCCTAGGAGGGACTCTATCCCTGCCCGTCCATCTGAGCGCTGATGAACAACGCCTCGGCCCGATAGTCAGTGGGAACACCATTCTCAACCCAGTCCACAAACGGTTGCTGGCCAATCGCGGAAAGAGCCTCGATCTCATCGGCCATTCTTTCCAGGTAGTCCGCACTGTGCCGCCGGACCCTCCTGCTGTCGATATCGCCATACCCAGAACACAATGCTTCAAGGCGCCGTTCGATGAGACGAAGTGGAGGATTTGCACCCAAACGATCAACAGTTGATGGCTTCAGCGGCACCGCTTCAAGCGCGATCTGCGCCAGATCATCAAGTGGTGATCCAAAACGGGCCAAGTCCCAATCGATGACCCCGGTGAGGTTCAATCCGTCGTGAAGCGTGTTCCAAGGCCCCAGGTCCCCGTGGTTCACGAGCATGCTGGGCCCGGCGGCCTCGGGGCCCCAAAGGAACTTGGTGCCAGGTGGGAGTACAAACCCTTGGACGGCATCGTGGTATTCGCGCAACCACTGACCCAACTCGGTCATCCACTTCAAGCTCCGAATGAAGGAGTTCCACGGACGGAACGCCGGTTCACCATGAACATATGAGAGCAGTTCGAACTGTTCCGTGAGTCCCGCTACGGTCGGTACCCGGCCGAGGCCCTTCTGCTCGAGCCAAGTCAGGAGCGCATCGGTCGCGGCGCTTTGCTTGCCCCGGTCGCGGCGAACGAGATTTCCTTGCCGAAACACATTGGTGCTGTTTCCACCATCCAGCTTGATCCACAGCGAGTCATCATTTGTCTGCCCCATTTGCCAAACCTATCGAATGCGGGAACTGCGGCCGGCGGGGACAGCCGTTCGGCAAGTTCACTGCAGTTCCGGTGGAGGTTCCCCTTCAGGGTTCCGCTCGAACAACGCATAAACGCAACCGGGTATCTGAGCCGTCGTAGCCGGGAGAGCACAGAGCGGCCTGGGCCTCGCGCTCCTCGCGCGCACTGCCATACCCTGATGTGGCGGCCGGCGCTGGATGACGTGTCGGTGGTTGTCGATAGTTTCTTATCATGGCCTCTGCACTGACTTTGATGATTGATACACCTCAGGGGCAGATCGTGCGCACAATCCGTGCGGCAACCGCGGTTCCTCGCGAGGGAAACGACGGTGCGGCGATTGAGGAAGCGACTCGGAGCGCCGCATCACGTTGGGGCCTCCCTGATTTCGTGTTTGAACCGGCGGTGCAGGCCAAGGGCGCTGGGGTAGTCGAAGTGGGTGACGGCATCATTCTGGTGGGTAAGCACGCTGTGGTGCTCCAGGTCAAGAGCCGCAACGGTCAGTTGGGGGACACCGATCGGGAAACAAGTTGGCTGACAAAAGCGATCTCGAAGGGCCTTCGCCAAGGGGCCGGCACAATCAGGCAGCTCGGTCGGGTTCCGATGCAGGTTACGAACGCTCGCGGTAACGCTCTCGAGTTGGACGGGAGCTCAGTTCACTGGTTGTCTGTGGTCGTCATCGACCACGACGACGTGCCCGACGGGTTTACGCCGCTTTTGGGTGAAGCGCCGGCGCCCCAGATCGTGTTGTTGCGACGGGACTGGGAGTTCTTGTTCAATCATCTCCGATCCACATTCGCGGTCGTCGAGTACTTGGCACGGGTGGCCGGCGAAGTGATTCCGCTCGGTGAAGAGCCAGTTCGCTATCATCAACTCGCGCTTGCGGACTTGGACGCTAAGCCGAGCGCTCCCGCGAAATGGTCGCCGGAAGGCAGCGTTTTGCGCTCAGCTCCACTTCTTCCGTTGGAAGCGGCAGGCTCGGATGATGAGCGCGCACACCTGCTGTTGCGGATCATCTTCGAAGACATCGCCCAGATGCGGTTGTCCGGGGCGTTCGATGAACGCAATCGGTTGAAGGCGCTGGCCGCGTTGGACAGCATGCCGGTTGGTCACAGGAGTGAACTCGGGCAGGTGTTGTTCAGGTTCATGGATGAGATGCAGGCAACCCCGGTCCCGCGAGGATCCATTCGGTCGCGAACTCGCACCGCTGTCCCGCCCCGACTGGACGCGCCACTCCTGGTTTTTATGATCGCGAACGAGAAAACCGAGATGACAGACGCCCTGTTTCGAGTGCGTCTCATGACCCGTCATTATGACGTGGGAGTGTCTACGGGCGGGCCTAACCAGCTGAGCGTCGGTGTTCTACTTACGCCCGATCCTTTGAAAAATCGGCCGTGGGATACAACCTTGCTGATGATCACCGGCGAGCTAGAAATCGGTGTCGAGGAGTTAGCAGGCTACCGAGCGTTCCTAGACTCGGGTCTGGTTCAGAACTGACCGTGCCTGCGTCTGCTTTATGGAGGAGCGCGCCAGTGGTTCTTAGACGTCTACGCAGAGCACTCGCGTAGAAGGTTCCAGAAACGGGACGGGTCTTGGCTGAGCGTGTTCACCACCGAGGAGAAACCAGTGATGCAGTCGCTCCCGGCGATTCCGTTTGAGATCAGCACCTGGACCTACCGGCGCAAAGTGAACAAGAACGCTCATGTGGTCTGGGCGAAGAACTTCTATTCCGTGCCCTTCACGCACATCGGCGCCCACGTGGACCTCCGAACGACGGACACCATGCTGGAGATCTATCGCAGCGACGAGCGCCTGACCAGTCGCGTCCTGCTGCCGCCAACCACCATGAACCAGTATCAGACGAACGAGGCGGACCTTCCCGAGGGGCGCAGCTGGCAGGCCTGGGACCGGACCCGGATCGATGATTGGGCCGCGAGGATGGGCCCGTCCACGGTGACGGTGATCGGCAAGATTTTCGAAGCAGCGTCCATCGAGGAGGCCGGCTACGACCCGGCCCTGGCAGTGTTGCGTCTGTCGCGCCGGTTCTCCCCAACCCGGGTAGAAGTTGCCTGTCGGCTCGCGTTGCGAGGGCCGATCCGCTCTCCCCGTTGCGCGCACCTGCGAACGATCCTCGACACCGGCCAGGACAAAACCGGACACGTCCCCGATGAACCCGAGGCTGACGACGGCGGGTACGTCCTTGGCAGCGCTTACTACGCCGGTGGCACCCGATGAGCCGGCTGGACGGGGAGACCAAACGGAAGATGCGCGAGATGAATGCAGGCGAGCTCTTGGAGGCGATCGATAGTCAGGACGAGACGCTCAGCATCGGCCTACCGTTCGAGGAGCGGGTGCGGCTGGTCGTCGATGATGCCTATTCCACTTTCACGCACTCCAAAGTCGCGGGTCTGATCCGGCGGGCCGGGCTGCGTTACCCGAACGCTGACCTGCGCCGCATCGACCTGCTCGACGAGCGCAGCCTCAACCGGCCGTTGCAACAGAACGTCGTCTTCCAGGGGTTCACCGGGTCGGGGAAGTCGTATCTGGGATGCGCGATCGCCAAAGGCGCCTGCGAGCATCGCATCCGCGCACATTACGTCCGCATGCCCGACCTCGAGGAAGCCTGGGTCGCCGCCCAAGACACCCCGGGCGGCGCCAGGAAGTTCCTGCGCAAATACGCCGCATTCACGTTGCTCGTAATAAACGATTGGTTGCTGGACCGGCCGACGGAGTCGATGCGCGGCATGTTGCTGGAGTTGATGGAACGCCGCTACGGCGAAACATCAACGGTGTTCTGCACCCAGTACTCGCAGAAGGACTGGCACCAGCGCCTCGGCTCCGGTGTTCACGCCGACGCGATCATGGACCGGATCATCCACAACACGGTCTGGGTCGAGACCGGTACCTACAACATGAGGGAGCAGACAGCCCTCACCAGCGCCTAACAATCCGGCGGAGAGAGCCAGTGGCTTCCAGTCGCACCACCACTGGCTCTCTTTCGCACGATCGGTGGCTCTGAACCGCACGATCGGGTGGCTCTCAAGGCATCAAATACTCAGTGACCGATAGTGTGTTGAATATGCTGCGGACGGAGCCACAATCCTCCCGCTAACAATCCTAATAAGCGGGACATTACTTGATTGGAATCTCAAATGGGAGCACCGGCCGGCCATGTTTTCTTCGGCAACCAGTACACCAGCGGCGACTACGTCAAGGGTTCGTTCACATATGAAGGCGCCAAGGGTGATGTCGCCCGGTCGATAGCCAAGTCCATAGTCTCGCGCGGCAAATCAAACGATGGCGAGCGCCTAGCCTTCCTTCGCGAAACGTTATCAATGCAGCGCGTGCCGTCGCTCTCAATCTCTACTCTGATAGCGGCGGGGACAGTGGCTCTGATCGGCGGGGTCGCGACGTACGCATATCTTCGCAGCAGATCCGCGAGTCCCGTGGAGGCTGAGTTCGACAGTGAGGAAATCGCTAGCTTCGGGCTGTGCGAATCGTGCGGACAAGCTCTGGCCACCACTGGCCCAGCGGAGCTCCGTCAGGATGAGCTCGGCGACTTCGTCGTGTGCAAGAACTGCTCTCGTGAGAATCGCGCTAAACACTCTCAGGAAGCGGAGTAAGTCAAAGCCATTTCAGCCTGGGCCAAGGCGCTCAGCGGTGCCGTCGGAGGATGACTTGGGGCGCGTCACTGGGCGCGCGCACGAAAATCTGGGGGGAATCAGGCGCGAGAGCTCGCTGTCGACAGTCGCGGGCACAGGATGAACTCAAACTGACGTGGAACAAGCCGCGTCGCAAGCGTTCGATATCACGGTGGGAGTTTCGCCCAGTCGAAGCTCGTGTTCGCGCGTGTTCTATCGCTCCACAAGGCCGGTAGGTCGCCCGCGGGCGAACTGAGGTCAGCGCTGCAAGCGATGTCTCCAGAAGGCACCAAGGGAGCGAAGCGAGCGCAGTAAGGGCCCGGAGCGAAGCGATGGGTGACCGAGCGCCGCGAGATAATTCATGTCGGCTATGCCGACCGACGGACGAAGTCCGGCGTCATGAATCCTTATGCCCGTTCTCTCTTTCGTCGCATCTGTAGCGTTAGCGGAAGATCGGCGGTAAATCCGTTGCATTTGCTGGGCAAAGTGGTTACATCATGGTGCCTACATCAATACTCTTTTTGCCAGTATGGGAGACGCCCGCAAGGGGTTACCGAACGAGAAGCTGTGCATGTCGGCAAGGCGGGTCGTGGTCTCCGACCAGTTACTGAAGAACAGTTGCACGCCTCCGGGAACGTCCGAATGGAAGTCCTCCAGTGCGACGTCGAACCCGCCGGCGCCAGCCGTGACGACGACGGTTCCGGAGACGGTGTTGTCCTCCGAGGCCGACGTGAGCTCGGCCGTGCCGATGACACCGTCGGGGATGAGGACGTCGGCCGCGCCGTCGGGCGCGCTCGGTCGCCAACCGCAGGCCGCGCAGCAAAGTAGCATCTGGTCTAAACGACTTTTACGGGGGACGCATTGAACACTGCACCAGGACACAAATCTATATCCGTCTATGAGACGGTGGGGATCGAGATTCTGACCGGTCAGCGTGCCGCCGGGACATTACTTCCGCCACAACGCGACTGGGACCAGGGTGAAGTTCGCGCAGCTCCAAGCACTGTCACGAAAGCATATGCACGATTGGAGGAGATTGGGCTTGTCTTCTCGCGACGGGGCGGGCGCAAGACAGTGGCGACGGGTGCAGTCGCAAGCGAGTCCGCATATTCGGCAGCCCAGAAGCTCATCGACGTCGCCCGCTCCGATGCCCAAGGGCTAGAGAGCACCATTCTGCTCCTGAAGAGTTTGTGGCGACGAACGGAGACCACCCAGCAGGAGGCGGTGCATCAAGGGCAGTACGCCGGCCCGGATTTACCGCTTGGGTGGACACCCGTCGGGGACTACCGGCCGCGAGAAGCAGATGGACCAGAAGACGAAGATTATGATCACGAACATCAGATCGCAGGGGATGAAACCGACGACGGGCACTTCTAGCCGGGAACGGATGCGTAAGCGCTGACCCTCGACGCCACGTCACGCTCGGAAAGACACGACTAACGGATTCAGCGGGGCCGCTCTCAACACATGTGCGTGCCCGCCGTTCTCGAGCGTAAGGCCCTCACTTCGACTGAACAGCCGAGGTTGTCGCGTTCTCACCGCGTTCGAGGCTGGTCCTTCGTGACATCTTGCAACCGTTTATCTGAATGACGACAACGCATGCCACACATCCGGCACAAAATCTGTGCCACTCATGTGCCACAAAGCATGTGCGACTCAGGTGTCACAAATCTGTGCCAAGAACTTGTCACAAAATCTGTACTACCTGTCTGGCACAATTGCGGGATTTGAGCCAACCAACGCGCACAGAAGACGGCCCGTCACACTCGGCTGACACAGGCGCCATTTGCATCGCTCGGCTATCACAAAGTCAATTTGTGATGACCTGGTGGCACAACCACGGACCGAGATTGCCGAAACAGTGCGATCAGGACCTGAAACTGGCGAGGAAGTGTCCAAGATTACCAAGTTACCAGCCAATTACCATGTCTTGGTAACTCATTTTTCCCTGATCAGAAGGTGAATTCGAGGCAACATTACCAGATTACCAAGATACAAAGCATATATATACCAATAGAAGAGACATACTTCCCTTACTAGAACAGGAGTGTCTCTCTTTTCTCTACTATGTATTTAACTATCTGGGTAATTTGGTAATTAAAGTAAAAAAGGGCCTTGTTGGCCAGTGTTTGAAAGGGATCCGAAGATTACCATTGGCTGGTAATCATTGGTAATCTTGGTAACGACGAGGAATCCTCATCATTCAGGTCGCTTCCTTGGCCCATCAAGCCTCCCGCCCGGCTGCCGCCTATGGGCCAGGTGTGGCGTTGAACAGTGCGCCTCAGGTTGGTGGGCGATTCAGTCAGACAGAGTTGTACATTGCGAAGTGCAAGCTGGCGACCACGCTGAGAGCAGGGCTCTAGGCAATTCCGGCGCTCGCTCCGGCCTCTAGGCGCCTTCAGCGGCCCTGTAAGGCCACTGAGAGAGCGCTAGGTGCCCAACGGCACTCCGCGTAGATCGGAGGTCGTCAACGCGTTAGACGGGCACACAGGGGCGCACTGGCTCCAGTTGCGTACGTGTCCGGGAAAGCGATCGCGATATCGTCGGCGAGATCCCGTCCGATGGTCGATGACTTGCAGCTGAGCTTCCTCCTCCAGCGTCAGGTCCAGCCTGGGCATTGGCCTGCCTCACTAGGCCGCCTGCTGCGCGCAGACGGCATGACCGATCAGCATCTCAAGCGGCCCTTGGACACGGGCGCCCTGCAAATACCAGAACCTGCGCACCGGCGCCGCGGGATCTTGGATCGATGGGCCGTCCACGCGATGCAGTGGAGGGTTTCGCACCTGGGGTTGGTTGGGAGTAGTACCGGGTTCCACCTGTGAGCAGCCTTCGCATAACGTCGTACCCACCGCGCCAATGCGCCTCCGGCTGACCATCACCGTCCAGCCATCGGGTCTTGTAGACACCGGCAGCGGTCGTCTTCAATACCGCGCGCAGCCGGCCGGGGTTGTCCGTCCACTTAACGCCCCCGTCAAGGTCCTGACCAGCGAAACTCAGGGGGTCGGAAGCCGGGTATCCGGCGGTAGGCAGGTTATGCCCGAATAGCCACACTTCCTGTTTGGGCGCCCGGTCCACGGCGAAGCCACGCGCGTTGCGCCGTTCGCCACCGCGCCGGTTCGAAACCCCGTCAACATGCGTGCGGATCTCGTCTCAGCCAGTTGTTTTCCTCGTCACATCCGACGTCGTATCAGGGGGTGTGCTCGTCGTACCTGGAGCACGCGCGGGGGTACGACCGCATGACTGGACTGTGACATTCTTTGCATCATCCGCCCTGTCGAAACGCGTGAGCTCGTCGCCGAAGCAGACGCCCCCGACTGCAAGCTGCATCTCGTGCAGCCGATAGTCCCGGTCGACTGACAGCTGCTCTTGGCAACGACCAGGCCAGTAGCGCGGAACATTGAAACGACGCGTTTTGCTCACCGGTTAAATCCCACAGTCAGACGCATGAAGCTGGGATCGAATAACGGCCGTCCCGCAGCACCCAATCCCCTCGATACTCCCCCTATAACTTTGCTCGTTTCTCGCTTGTCGCATTTAGTTGTCCGACGGCATCTGAATCTGTGGCGCAGCACCAGCTAGGCCGCGGCGTTGACACCGGACTCGTGCCCTGCCAGTGCGACAACACAATGAATGCCGTCCGCGAAGCAAAACGCCGGCACGCCACCCATCCCGCCACCCTCACCGTCGCCCACCACGCGCACGCACTACTCACCAAACGGCCCACCAAAACCGTATCGACGTGTTAGACGCTCACCGGCACGTCACCCTCCCCGCGACCCATGCCGAGGACTGCTGCACCTCCGCGCGTCGCCGCGACAGAACAGGCCGTGCGCTGCGCACGAAACGCAGCAGGCGCAGTGGTCCGCCGCACGAAAGCTTTGGTCGCCGGTCACCAAAACCCGGTGCACCTTCCTCAGCCGCCCGGCACACAAGTCCACCGGAACGGATCCCAGAAAGCTGACCGTGCCGAACCTGATGACCGTGGGCTTCGGTGGCATGGCAGGAACCCGAAACGGTGACCGGCTCGCACCGCGCACAGGACAAAAACGGTGAGCCCCGCGTACCGGTAATCGTCAAGGGCGGCAAGCCGCAGACTCGCGTGGAGAGTGGGTGTTCGGCCACGGGAATCGGGACGTGGGCCGTGCCGGTTCGGCGGAGAGGATGACGAGGACCGGGACGGTGAGCGTGCCGGTCACCAGGCCGGGTGGCGTGGCACCGGGACGAATCACAGGGTGGTCGACAAAGAGGAGAACGGTGAGCTGCGGACTGGGTTTCGTCAAGGGTTGCGGCCCCCTGCCAGGGCGCCGAAGGCGCGGTATCGAGCGGGCCCGCCAGGGCACGCGAGACTGCCTCTTCTCCTCGCCCTCAGCCC
Source organism: Aeromicrobium sp. (assembly GCA_014377785.1). GTDB lineage: Bacteria > Actinomycetota > Actinomycetes > Propionibacteriales > Nocardioidaceae > JACMOZ01. Next base: position 6,099 of record JACMOZ010000008.1, on the reverse strand, counting down.
GGCTTGTCCGCTCAGTTCTCCCGCCCGCAGCCCGGCTCCTCCGCTCAGCTCAGCCCGCCAGCCAGCCAGCCATCCAACCCCGCCCCCGCTATCGCGGCCGGTTGTCCTACGGCCAACCAGGTACTCAGCTATCTCTATCGTCTCCACGCCCGCGGGTCGCCGAGCCAGGACCAGCGCAGATCCGGCAGCGTGAGCAGCGCGAGGTTCCCCGCGCTGCCGTCAGAGCCCAGCGAGAAGATCCGCTGCCCATCGCCGAAGTGCCGTTCGTCTTTCAGGTGCAGGTGCCCGTGAGCGAGGATGCGTGCGTGCAACGCCCGGTGCACCTCGGTCACCCGGCCGCGGGAGAGCGCCGAGTACGCGAGCTCCTCCGCACTCCAGCCGAGAGGGTTCGAGCGCAGTACCTGCTCGACGAGCGCCGCCCCGCCGTCCACTGTCTCGTGGGTGAGTAGGACCTCGGTTGGCCCGCCGGCGATCGCCCGCGCCACATCGGCCTCGGTTGGGATCTCCGTCGGCCACCAATCCCGCAGGGGCGTCCGGTCAGCCCGGTCGAGTGACGCGGCACCACCGAACGACGTGAACTCGATGCCGGCAATCGTGAAGCGAAAGCCACGCGGCGCTACGAAAACACGTTCCGTGAGCTGGACCAGCTCGCCGGGCGCCGCGGCGAAGCGCGCGTCAAGCAGTGCCCAGTCCTCATGGTTGCCAGGCGTCACCAAGACTCGGTCGACGTTCGCGGTGCGAGCCCAGTATTCGACGGTCTGCAGGTACCCCTGTCCCGGACGCTCAGGCCAGATCCCGAAATCCCCGACATGAAGGACAGTTCTGACATCGGGCACCGCGCGCCTCAGGAAGGGGAAAACAGCCTGAGCCCAGCGAATGGACCCATGCCAGTCACCGGCGATGACCACCGCGCTCTCCCCGCCGGGCAACGTCAGATCGGGGATGGTCATGGTCTTATCCGAGCTCCACGGCCGACCCGCTGTCAAGTCGCCGGATGCTCACGACCCGCGAGGTCGGTGTGTACGGGGCAGCGCCGGAGGTCCACTGGATGCCACCCCACTGCCCGACCTCGAAGGTCGAGTCGAACACGCGGTTCCATTCGACGAACGAGGTGTGGGGCAGCGGTCGGCGGCCCGGGTTCACGGTGATCCACCGGACGCGAGTGCCCGCGTCATCCACCGCCACCTCGATCAGTTCCCCACGCTTCGTCGTCACCAGGTACGTGCCGGGCACGGAGGCGCCGGTCAGCTTCGTTTCCATGCCCGACTCATGCGCGGGGCTCACCGCAGCCACGTCCCACTGTCCAGGCTGAACGGCTCGAAGTCGAGGCTCGCCAGCTCGAGGACACCTTGGCTGAGGCCGGCGTGATGCGAGGCGGCGTCGAGGAGGACGACGCGGGATGTGAACTGCTCGTCGCCGTCACCGAATGACAACGTTTCGTCAAGGTGTAAATGAAAATGGCTACCGATGTAGAGCTTGGGTTGCACGGCCAGGAACCCGTGGGTGAACATGTGGCGCCCCTCTGCCGCGTACGCGAGAGCGTCCGCCGTCCATGACCCGATGGTCTCCAGCTGCGCGTCCAACGCGGGCCATGGCGCCGGGGCGTCATGACCGATGAGAACATCGACGGGCGCTGTGCCGAGGGCCAGCAGGTCGTCGGCGTTCACCGTCTCTAAGAACCGGGTCCGTGGGCGGTCAACGGACGCCGCCCCGCCGAGCGCAGCCAACGTCCGACCGCCAGCGACCTTCGTGCGAAACCCACGCGGGAGGTGGGCGAGGTTCGAGGCGACCCACCGGTAGCCAGTCCGGTCCACCGGATGCTCATAGATGTCGGCGTGGTGGTCCAGGTTCCCGTCCACGAAGAGCAGCGTCTGACCCTGGGACGCGAGGATTTCACTCGCCCACCGGACATTCGAGTGCTCCGGTCTCGCGTCCACGAGTCCAAGATCGCCGGTGGACACGAGAACGCTGATCCCGCGCTCACGCATCTCGTAGGACAGCTCCCGGAGGTGTAGCAGGTCGCCGTGCAGGTCGCCGAGGACGCCGACACGTCTGACCGTGCTCAGATCCTGGATGGCGTACGGGCCGCTCATGGGAGCCTTCCTTTCTGGCAGCTTACGGCCGCCCTCCCCCGGTCATGCGCGGTCATCTCGTAGCCGGAGGCCACGTTGGACGCGTTCGCGATTCTTCGCGGCGCGCCGGGCTGCCATAAGCATCTCCATCGGGGACGGGCCGACCGGCGGCATGATCATGTCGAACGCGTCCCCACGGTCGAGCGCACGGAGCGCAGCGAGTAGCGTGCGCAGACGGCTGCCCCGCCCTGTTTCCAGCGCCTGGATAGCGGACCGGGATGCGTTCGCGCGGTCAGCGAGCTCCATCTGGCTCAGGCCAGCGTCAATCCGAAGCTGGCGGACAGCATCGCCGAGTACTGCTTCCCACTCGCTGAGCGTCATGCTCGGAAATTCACTCATTAGTGGCCTTTCTGTAGCTAAAGCTTGGAATCACAAGCCTGATTTTATGTGTCGCCGATGGCCGCCGGCTACTGCTGCTGGCGGCCCGCTTACCGGCCGGGCGCCACGGGCAGTACGCTGCATCCAGAATCACAGGCCGGCGGAGGTGAGTTGTGGAAGCGGAAGATATGTTGCGCCAGGCGATGGAAGCGAACTCCGGGCACATTTCGCCGCAGCTGGCGCGAGCCCTGCAAGCCACCGAAAACGCTTGGCGGCGGGTCACCGCGAAGTACGGGATGCTGACCGGCGCCGAAGTCAGCGACCTGCTGGGCGAAGCACCGGGCGGGCCACCAGTGAAACGGCAGGATCTCCTCAGCGCCGTCCGAGGCGGGGTAGACCTGTATCCCGGCTTCCAGTTCGACCGGGAGCGTGGACAGATTCTGCCGGTAATCGCCCCGCTGCTCGAGCTGGCGAGAGTGAACGGGTGGTCGCCGGCCGATGTGACTCTATGGCTGTGCTCGCCGATCACAAGTTTCGACGGCGAGGACCAGCCAGTGGCACATCTCCACGAGCCACAGCGGCTGCTCGGTGTGGCCAAAGACACGTTCGAGGCTGAATGGTGACCTTGCGTTAGCCCGCGCATGTTCTCCTCATGAACCGCAACCCTTTCATCGTCCTGGTCGACATTGACGCCCCGCTCGCTCTCTGGGAGGAGGGTCTGGTCGCCGCAGCCCGGCGCCATTTCCCTGGCGTGCGCACCGCTGACGCCGGCAGCCGGGTGGAATGGAATTTGCACACCGGCCTCACCGCCGCGGAGAATCACGCGGTGACCGAAGTGATGGAGATGCCCGGCTTCTACCGGAGCTTGGAACCGGTGCCCGGCGCGGTACGGGCACTGCACGAGATGCTGGACTCCGGTATCGAAGTGTTCCTCTGCTCCACCACCACCCTGGAACTGCTGCGCGCCGGGGACGTCTCACCGGTGCTCGCCGCCGCCGCCCGCGACGCCGCCTCGTGGGCCGGTTGAGCCGGAGCGGCGGATGGGAGAAAACCGTATCGTATAACCTTTCCACCGAATCAGCCCGGAAAGCGTACCCAAGTGAGTGCAGAAGAATCACGAGTGCGGGCGCTACTGGGCTGTGAAGAACTTAGAGGCGTGCCGCCTGATTTCGGTCAGCTGCGACATCAGCATGCCTCGGCTCGCGTCTGTCGCCACGAGCAGGCTGCCAGGCTCAACGACGTCGGAGAGGCTCCGGCGCTGTGGACTCATCTGCCCGCGGGGCAGGTCGATGAGCAGGTCATCGACCAGGATCATCGGAGAGCCGTCGGGCCGGTTCGCCTTCATCCACCGCCCGACGGCCAGTGTCTTAATCCAGATCCCAGCTCGGATTCGGTCGCCGTAGCGGCTGCCGATCTCAGCCACCGCGTATGGGGCGCCGGTCAAGCCAACGGCTGGGGCAAGCAAGCGGTTCGCTCCGTGGTCCCACGAGCTCAGCCAGACGAGCTCGACGATGCCTTCGCCGACCATGGCGTTGAGGTCGGCGATCACCATCGGGTCGATGTTCACGGCGGATGGGTAGATGTGGTCCGCTGGGCCCTGCCGGTTGACCGGCACCTTGGTGAGCCTTGCCTGCTCCGATTCCTCGTGCCGGTAGACGACCAGGACACCGTCGATGTCCAGGAACAGAGGGATGGGCTGTGCGTTCACGGTCGGGCCTCCTGCGTCCATAGTGTCGGATACATGCGCGGTGCCGGCACCCTGACGGTAAAACCGAAGGCTATAGTCTTCCCAGCAAGTCAGCCCCGGAAAGCGTATCCAGAATGAGTACAGGCCCGTCGTTCGCCGAGTCGCTCCGCGCCGCCCGCACGGACGCCGGCCTGACCGTCACCCGGCTCGCCCAGCTCACCGGCACATCCCGGGCCGCGATCACTGACTACGAAGCTGGCCGGAAGGCCCCGCGAACTGACACCGCCGAGCGGATCCTCGGGGTGCTCGGCCAAGCCCTGATCCCCGTCAGCCTGTCCAGGGACCCGGTATGGCTGGACGCGGAGGTTCTCGCACCGCTCCTCACCTGGCAGCCGGACCGTGACGCGCTGGTCCGGAAGGCAAGCCGGGATCAGGCAGTGATCATCGACGCGGACGTAAACGTTGAACGTCTGGACCTGACCTGGGGTCAGGTGAAGACAATCGTCCACGGGTTCATGGTGACCGGGGACGAACTCGCTGTCTGGCGAACGCAGCAGCTGGCCTGGTCCGCCGCCCACATCCTGCGCGGCGTCGAGCAGGGCGCCGAGCCGCGACTCTCGATGATCGCCGGCGGCATCCTGGTCACCGGCAACCTGAACCTGCCGGTGCCCGCTCGCGCCCTCACCTTCCTCACCACCGCCACCCGGCATGGCGCCGACCCGGCACTAACTCGGCATCTGGTCGGCGGGTTCCTGGCGCACCACGGTTACCCCTGGCTCTGGATCCCGCACCGCCTCGACGCGGAGTACCGCCGGGCCCTGGTCGCCTGCACCCGCCACGGCGACGGCAACCTGATGGCCGCCGTCCTCATCGCGAGCATCGAACCCGTCGACTGACGGCCGGCGGCCGCCGAACAGCCGTTTCAGTGGCGTTCGAGACGTTCTGAGCGCGTCGCGGCCCCGAAGACACGCTTTTCTGAGGAATCAAGCGGAGCGCCGATCGTCAACCAAATTAAAAAGCGCAGAAAAAAGCGCACTCTATGCTCATCGATACTCACGAATGCGCACCCAGGCTGAACAAAAACGCCGTTATCCCTCTGCGTCAAGCTGTTTGTGAGTCACTTCACGATCAGCAGGAGGCAAGGCAATGTCGATAAGCCCAGGGTTCACGACGGCGGAGATCCGCGAGTTCGTCCACGAGTACCAGAGGGTTCCACATGGGCGAAAAGGCGCCTGGTTGGTGGAGCGCGAGGTCTCGGATCACGTGCTGAGGCGTTGGCGCGACACGGTGTACGCGGGTGACCTCGATCGGGGCCTGATTCCGCGAGACAGTAGTCACATGACTGTTCCACCGGGCAAGCGCACAGCGCTGGAAAAAGTGCGTGCCGCTGAGCGCGCGACTCAAGAGGCCGAAGTCGCGCAACTGAGCAAGCGAGTACGCGAGTTGGAGGAGACCAACAAGGCGCTGGGAAAAGCTATCGGGCTCTTGCACGCGATGAGCGAGGAAGAGCCCGCAGACACCCCGAAGACCCCCGGTCCGTCCGATTCCTGACGCTTGAGAACGAGTTCGTGGCCGAGCTCACGCTCGCCACGGGATCGCAACGCAAGGCATTGGCCATCGCCGGCGTCGCCCGCTCGACGTGGCAGTACCGGCGAAATCCTCGGCCCCGGGTGCCCGAGCCGGTGCTTCAGAACGATCGTGCTTACCTGTCTCGTATCCCCGCGACCGATCGGACGGTGATCGCGGAGAAGATCACGGCGGGCTGGGCGGCCGGGCATTCGGTCGATCACACGTTCGCTTCCGCCTGGGACCAGGGTGTGATGCTCGCCGGCCGCCGGTCATGGTGGCGTATCGCTGCCGATATCGAGGACCAGAGCACGCGCCCCCTGGTCCCCACGAGGCGTGGGTCCCGAACACCACGCGAGAAGCCGGTGCTGGTCGCGACCGGACCCGGTCAGGTCT